>JBDSMW010000104.1:0-4585 GCA_039915665.1 Nocardioidaceae bacterium | reverse complement strand
TGCGCATCATCCTGTTCACCGGCAAGGGTGGCGTTGGCAAGACCACCGCCGCGGCAGGCACGGCGGCGCTGGCCGCGCGCGCAGGCCACCGCACCCTGGTGCTGTCGACGGACGGGGCGCACTCGCTCGCGGACGCGTTCGCCCTGCCCATCGGAGGGGAGCCGACCCCGGTGGCCGACCGGCTGTTCGTTCAGCAGGTCGACGTGCAACGGCGCTTCGAGCGCTCGTGGACCGAGATCGCGGGCTATCTCCTGTCGGTCCTCGACGCCGCCGGGGTCGACCCCATCACCGCCGAGGAGCTCACCGTGATCCCGGGGGCCGAGGAGGTGCTCGCGCTCCTAGAGGTCCGGGCGCAGGTGGTGTCGGGGGGCTGGGACGTGGTGGTGGTCGACTGCGCCCCTACCGCGGAGACGCTGCGTCTGCTGGCCCTCCCGGAGGCGCTGGGGTGGTACATGGACCGGGTGTTCCCCGCCGAGCGCCGGATCGTCAAGGCGCTCCGTCCCGTGCTGGCCAGGGCTGCGGGTGTGCCGATGCCGCAGGACGGGGTCTTCGACGCGGTCGAGCGCCTGCACGGCGACCTGGAGGAGGTGCACGCGCTGCTCACCGGCGACGACGCGAGCGTGCGTCTGGTGCTCACCCCTGAGGAGGTGGTCGTCGCCGAGGCGCGGCGTTCGCTGACCACCCTGTCGCTGTTCGGCTACCGCGTGGACGGGGTGATCGCCAACCGGGTGTTCCCCGACGGTGACGACGCGGACGAGTGGCGGTCCACGTGGGCCAAGGCGCAGGCCGGGGTGCTCTTCGAGGTCGAGCAGTCCTTCGCCGGGGTGCCCGTCTGGCGGTCGACGTACGCCCCGGCTGAGCCGGTCGGCGTCGACGCCCTCGCGGGCTTCGCCGAAGCGGCGTACGACGGGAGCGACCCGCTCGCGGCACCGACGGCGGAGCGGCCGATGACCATCACGCGCACCCGGTCGGGCACCACGCTGCGGATCGCACTACCGTTTGTCGCCAAGTCCGACATCGACCTGGCACGACATGGAGACGAGCTCGTGGTGACCGTGGGTTCCTACCGCCGGCTGATCGCGCTGCCCGCAGCGCTGAGCCGGCAGACGGTCGCGGGCGCGCGCATCGAGGACGGTGCCCTGCAGGTCAGGTTCCGGGCCGAGGCGTCGTCGTGACCGGCGACGGCGGCGAAGGCGACGAGGCCGTCGGCAGCGTCACGGAGGAGGCCGCCAAGCTCATCAGCGCGCTGCAGGACTGGGCCAAGGACAGCGGTGCGGAGTACGCCGGAGCCGCCTCGTCGGCCGCGGAGGGCGCCGCCTCGGCGATGCACCGGGTCAACGAGCACGTCGCGACCGGCGGCGCGGAGTGCACCTACTGCCCGGTCTGCCGGGTCATCTCGGCCGTGCGTGGCACCAGCCCCGAGGTCAGGGCGCACCTGTCGACCGCGGCGACGTCCCTGATGCACGCGGCCGCCGGGCTGCTCGCGACCGACGTGCCCGACCGGTCGCGCTCCTCCGACGGGGCCGTGGAGAGGATCGACCTGAACGACGACGCGACCGACGAGTGGGAGGACGACTGATGGGACTGGCTGTCGGGATCGACATCGGTGGGACCAAGATCGCCGGAGGGGTCGTCGACGAGCAGGGCAAGATCCTGGCCACCGCCCGCCGGGAGTCGCCCGCGACCGACACCGACGCCATCGAGCGCAACGTCGAGGACCTCGTCGCCGAGCTGCGGGCCGACCACGACGTGGTCGCGGTCGGAGTCGGGGCCGCGGGCTTCGTGGACTCGAAGCGGTCGATGGTGCTCTTCGCCCCGAACCTGGCCTGGCGCGACGAGCCGCTCCGGGCGGACCTCGAGAAGCGCATCGACCTGCCGGTCGTGATCGAGAACGACGCGAACGCCGCGGCCTGGGGCGAGTTCATCTTCGGGGCCGGCGAGGACGTGGAGGACACCCTCCTAGTCACGGTCGGCACCGGGGTCGGCGGCGGCATCGTGCTCAACGGCCAGCTGCACCGCGGAGCGTTCGGCGTCGCCGCGGAGATCGGGCACATGCGCGTCGTGCCCGACGGCCGGATCTGCGGCTGCGGCAACCGCGGCTGCTGGGAGCAGTACGCGTCCGGCACCGCGCTGGTCCGGGACACCAAGGAGCAGGCCCGTCAGGGCTCCCTGATCGCCCGGTCCCTCGTCGACCGGGCCGGAGGAGTCGACGAGATCGACGGCCCGCTGATCACCGAGGCGGCCCGCGACGGTGACTCGTTCGCCCGCGAGCAGTTGGCCTCGCTCGGGCGCTGGCTCGGCGAGGGCATCGCCAGCCTTACCGCGGTGCTCGACCCGGCGGTCGTGGTCATCGGCGGCGGCGTGTCCGAGGCCGGCGAGCTGCTGCTGGGGCCGGTGCGCGCGCACTTCAAAGCCAACCTCACCGGGCGGCACTACCGCCCGGAGCTCGAGGTGCGTGCTGCGCTGCTCGGCAACTCCGCCGGGATGATCGGTGCGGCCGACCTGGCCCGCCGTCCGTAGCCGGGGAGACCGGATCACTGGTCGAGGCTGACGCCGTCCGGCGGGGTCGGGATGAAGGCGCCGTTCACGCTGGTGAGGTTGATGCCACCGGTGTTGCCGTTGCCGTAGAGGGCCCCGACGATAATCGGTCCGTTCGTGACGTTGATGTAGGAGGTGCCTGGGAACGTGAGAAGCGACCGTGGTGCGTAGACGGCTCCGGTGTAGAAGGTGTTGCCGTTCCCCTGAAGAGTGAGCGGGGCCTTGTTGTAGCGGTCGTAGATCATGACGTAGCCCGGCATGCCATAGGACACGGTTGTCGCAGGGGGTGTCGGAGCGACGGGAGCGACAAATCCCGGTCCTACCGCCGGGTTGCTGCCCTGAGTGGCAATAGTGGCCACGTCACCATTTTTGGCGTCAAAGGACGCGCCGACCTCGGCAATAGGGGCGTTGGGGGACGGGTTGGTCGGGCCGTTGCCGCAGACGCGCGGCATGCCACCGGTGGTGGCGCAGGTGAAGTAAAGCGTCACCCCGTTGCCGTTGACCAGAGAGTTGTTGCCCAGCTGCCAGTTGCCGGTGACGACGTACAGACCGGCGGTGAGCGTGCAGTTCCCGCTTGGGAAGCCGAAGGCGGCGTAGATGCCCGGACCCTGGGTGCAGGGATTGGCCTTGACACTCGTGTAGTTGTGCGTGGGGGGCAGGTTCAGAGTGTTCAGGAGCGGGTCGGCGATCAGGTCGGCGTGCACGGCAGCCGGGCTGCACCCTGAGGTGCAGGTGCCGGTGGTGGTGATCGCGGTGCCGGCGGGTGTTGCCGTGAGATGACCGTTGGGACCGATGCCGGCCGAACCATTGAGGTGGACCGAGCCGCCGGACACGGTTACGTCGCCGTTGCCGAGGTCGTTGAGGTCGGTGCCGATGACGCACAAGCCGCACGACCGACCGGTGCCAGGCTTGAGGGTCGCTCGCGCGTGGCTGGTCACGGAGAGGGATGGCACACCGGCCACTTTGCCCAGGCCGGTCGAAAAAGTCTTCTTGGGCACACGTACGCGCACCTTGTACGGAGCCGTCGTGCTGTCCGACGCGGTGTAGGGCGCGTTCTGACCGTAGAACGTGATGCACGGTGTTTCTCCCGTCACCGTGTACCCGCCGACGTCCTTGTCAGGGTCGACACAAGACGCCCACTGCGTGGCCGAGGTGGAGAGATTGGCGTTGGTGTACGCCTTGACCGCCGCGATCGCGTTGGTAAAACACGGCGGCGTCGTCTCGGTGGTGGGGGCCGTGCACGTGCCGCTCTTGGGATAGAGCTGGTTGGCTCCCGCGAGTGATGCCGAGTCGACGGCGTTCTGGGAGGTGCGTCGGGTGTCGCGCGCGACTCCTAGGTCGATGACCTGGGCGGCCACGATGCAAAGGGCCAGGAAGCTCACCGCAACGATGACGGAGACGACCCCCCGCTCGCCTCGGCTCTGTGCTCGGGAGTACCTCATGGCTGGGTGCACCAGTCCCAGTTCTGGCCCGCGGGAAGCGTGTCCGAGAGCGTGGCGCCGGTGGGCAGCGGCGTGGCGTCCTGCTCGACGGCCATCGTGGTCTGCGTCCGGATCCAGCCCTGGTTCGGCATCGGGACGAGGTTGATCGGGCCGTTGAAGCTGACCGCAGCGCACACCTTCAGAGCGTTGCCCTTGACCCACGCGGGCGTGGCGGGCGTCGCGGTCGCGGTCGGGTAGAAGACCTTGACGTAGGTCGTCCCCATCAGCGCGCCGACCTGCACCTTCGCGTTGCACCGGAGCTTGTCCATGTCAGTCGCGGCGGCCGTGCTGCAGGGGAACGTCTTCGTGACACCGGACCGAGCGGCCTCGCGGACGCCCTGGCGGGCGCTGATCGAGTCGTTGAAGTACAGGCCGTACTGGATGATCGCGATCAGCAGGGTGAACAGGAGAGTGCTCACCAGCGCGAACTCGACGGCAGCGGCGCCGCTCTCGGTTCGCACGCGGTGGGGTTGACTCGTTCGGCTCACGCACTGATGATGCCGCACCCGGAAGCCCGGGGATGCCCGAATTGTGAAATTTAGCAAAGCGTGCCAGTCCAGTGCCTG
>JBDSMW010000014.1:0-27042 GCA_039915665.1 Nocardioidaceae bacterium | reverse complement strand
CCCGCGCGCCGGGGATCCGGCTGCGGGCGTTGGAGATCGCGCTGCGCGACGAGGACGACCTGTCCCGCAACGCGGCCCGGGTGGTGGCGATGGTCGGCAACCTGCGTGAGGAGCTGGGTGACGACGTCGAGGTGTACGTCGAGCCGCCCCGCCGCACCGTGGTCTCCGAGCACGCCTGGCTGGCCGCGCTGGACGAGATCTCGCTGGCCGGTCTGCGGCTCAAGTTCCGCACCGGCGGGGTGACCGCCGACGCGTTCCCGTCCGTCGCCGAGCTGGCCGCGAGCATCGACGCGGCGCTCGACCGGGAGACGCCGTTCAAGTGCACCGCCGGGCTGCACGACGCCGTCCGGCACACCGATCCCGAGACCGGTTTCGAGCACCACGGGTTCCTCAACGTGCTGCTCGCGACCCGGGTCGCGCTGGACGGGGGCGACGTCGAGGCGGCACTGTCGTCGGTGACACCGGCCGCCGAGCTGCCTTCACCGGAGTCATGTGCGTCTGCGCGGCGCTGGTTCACCTCGTTCGGCTCGTGCAGTGTGCTGGACGTCCGCGAGGATCTCGTGGATCTCGATCTCTGGAGGGACGCATCATGAACAGCTGGGTCGACGGAGCGGCGGGCTCGCCGTACGACGTGGACAACCTGCCGTACGGCGTGTTCTCGACCGAGGAGGGCGACGAACCACGCGTGGGCGTCCGGATCGGCGACTTCGTGCTCGACGCGGCGCCGGTCGCGGCCGCGGAGATGCTCGAGATCGCGCACGCGTTCGAGTCCCCGACGCTGAACCCGATCATGGCCGCGGGCCGTCCCACGTGGACCTCGCTGCGCACCTGGCTCACCCAGCTGCTGACCGACGAGAACGAGCGTGACCTGGTCGAGCCGAACCTGATCCCGATCGACCAGGTGACTCTGCACCAGCCGTTCGACGTGGCCGACTACGTCGACTTCTACGCCTCGCTCCAGCACGCCACCAACGTCGGGAGGATCTTCCGTCCCGACGACGAGCCGCTCAAGCCGAACTGGCGGCACCTGCCGGTCGGCTACCACGGCCGGGCCGGCACGGTCGTGGTGTCGGGCACCGACGTGCGGCGCCCGAGCGGCCAGTGCGCCGGTGACGCCGGCCCGGTCTACGGCCCCAGCAACCGGCTCGACGTCGAGGCCGAGATGGGCTTCGTGGTCGGAGCCCCGACCCGCATCGGGGAGCGGGTCGGCACCGACGGCTTCGCGGACCACGTCTTCGGCCTGACCCTGCTCAACGACTGGTCGGCGCGCGACATCCAGGCGTGGGAGTACGTCCCCCTCGGGCCGTTCCTCGGCAAGTCGTTCTCCACCTCCGTCTCCGGGTGGGTCACGCCGCTCGACGCCTTGGTCGCGGCACGGGTCGACCTGCCCGGCCAGGATCCTGAACCCCTCGACTACCTGCGCGTCGGCCCCGGCGCCGGCTTCGACGTCGAGATCGAGGTGCTGCTCAACGGGGAGACGGTCAGCCGGCCGCCGTACTCCTCGATGTACTGGTCACCCGCCCAGATGCTCGCCCACCTGACCGTGAACGGCGCCTCGCTGCGCACCGGCGACCTGTTCGCTTCGGGCACCGTGAGCGGCCCGGCACGGGACCAACGGGGCTCGTTCCTGGAGCTGTGCTGGGGCGGCACGGAGCCGTTCGGCGACGGCCGCACGTTCCTGCAGGACGGCGACACGGTGACGCTGCGGGCGACCGCGCCCGGCGCCAACGGTGGCCGCCTCGCGTTCGGCGAGGTGACCGGCACGGTCACACCGGCGACCCCGTGAACGAGGCACCTGTCACGTGGTGACCCGCGCGAGGTGAGACAGGAGCGCACCTACACGTGGTGGTGCACCGAGTGCGAGCTGCACCAGGCCGACGAGAGCGGCCTGTGCCCGCTCTGCCGCCCGGACCTCCCGGCTGCCGACGAGTCCGCGGCCTAGCTCGTACCCTGGCCCGATGGACCTGGAGTTCGACGGCGACATCTGGTCGTGGCGGGGGCCGGCGCCCTACCACTTCGTCTCGGTGCCCGAGGACGAGTGCGGCCAGATCGCGGAGACCGCCGCGCTGGTGACCTACGGCTGGGGGATGATCCCGGTCGCGGTCCGGATCGGCGAGACCTCCTGGACCACGTCGCTGTGGCCCAAGGACGGCGGGTACGTCGTCCCGCTCAAGGCCCTGGTCCGCAAGGCCGAGCGGCTCGACGTCGGGGACACCGTGACCGTCCGGCTGACCGTCGATCTCTGAGGTCCGGCCCGTCAGCCGCCGACCGGTTGCGTGGAGAGCACGGTCCAGGCGTTCGGCGACTCACCGAGCACCGACGGGCGGAAGCCCGCGGCGACCAGCAGCCCGTCGTACTCCTCCTGGGTGCGCTCGCGCGCGCCGAACATCACCAGCATGTGCAGGTCGACCAGGTGCACGTCGCGCTGCTGGGCCGGCGCACGTCCCGGTGCGTCCAGCACGTTCTCGACGACGAAAAGGTGGGCCTCCGGCGCCATCGCCGTCCGGACGGCGCGCAGGATCACCTGTGCCTCGGGGTCGTCCCAGTCGTGCAGCACGTTGGACAGGACGTAGACGTCACCGCCCTCGGGCACTGCGACGAAGAAGTCCGTCGGCTCGCCCCGGGCTCGGCCGTCCAGCCCCGCCCGCGCGAGAGCGGCAGTGGCCGCAGCGGCGACGGCGGGGCGGTCGGCGACCAGTCCGTGCAGGGCGGGCTCGTGGCCCAGCAGACCGGCCAGCATGGCGCCCTGCCCTCCGCCCACGTCGACGACCAGCCGGGTCCGGGAGAAGTCGTGCGCGGCCCGGATCGCCGCGACCTGGAGGGTCGCGCGGCGGGCCATCGACGCGTTGAAGACCGCCTCCTCGGCCGGATGGGCGGCCAGCCACTGCCACAGCGACTGCCCGTGCAGCTCCTCGTAGACCGCCCCTCCCCTGCGTACGGCGCCCGCCAGATGCGTCCAGGCCAGCAGGTTCGGCTCCACCATCTGCATCAGCGCGAGGTTGCAGAGACCGCTGGGGTGCCCCGTCGCCAGCAACGCCCCCCGGGGGGTCGCGGAGTAGCGGTCACCGTCCCGGTCGAGCAGCCCGAGGTCGACCAGCACGCGGAGTAGCCGGGCGAGCGAGGCCGGGTCGCTCGAGGTCCGGGCGGCCACGTCGTCCAGCCCCCGCGGCTCGTCGAGCGCGTCGACCAGCTCCAGCTCGCAGGTGGCCCGGACGCAGAGGGACACCCAGGCCCCCCGCACCATCGCGATGACGTCGTCGACCTCGGCCATGCCCGCCTCCTGACCCGAGCGTGGCACGACTTCAGCGGTAGCGGAACCCGTCGCGGAACCGGCGGAACAGCCCGCCCTTCTGGGGCAGCGCGGGCTCCGGAGGAGGAGTGCTGGAGCGCCGTGTCGCGATCGGCTGGTCGTAGTCGGTCCGCAGGATGGCCTCGACGACCTGCTCCTCGGAGAAGCTGTCGGACCCAGGGATCTCGGGCACGAAGCCGACCAGCATGCCGTTGCGCATCACCTGCGCCTCGAGCGACGCGGTGCCGTCGGAGTCCCAGGTCGCCAGGCGACCGTCCGGCAGCATGATGTTGACGCCGAACTGGTAGACCCCGACCCGGGCGAGCTCGGCGTTGGTGCCGCGCTCGCGCAGGGTGTCCACGACGCGGCGTGCCTTGTTCTCGTCCACCTCGCCGAGGGTACCTGTGGCCCGGGAGCGACCCACCAGACAGCCGCTCGACTGACTCCCCCAGCTCCCCCCGGCAGTTTCCCAGGGGATGTCGAGCAACTGCCGCTGCCCACGGTGAACTCTCCGTGGGCAGCGGCAGTTCTCCGTGGGAAGCAGAGCGGTTCGAGGTGACCCTGGGACTCGGTCCCCCTGGACCGGGGTGGGCGCGTCACGTCCAGGTGTGCAGCCGCACCGACGTCCCGTCGTCGCCCGAGCGGACCTGGACCAGGTCACACAGGTGGTTGGCCATCCAGATGCCGCGACCGCCCTCGGCCAGGTCAACGACCTGCTCGCGACCGATGAGCGGGTCGAGGATGACGCCGCCGTCGGCCACCTCGAGCACCAGGCTGTTCGAATCGCTCCAGCCGCGGAGCACGCCGCGGCCGCCGCCATGCTCGATGCTGTTGCAGGCCAGCTCGTGCACCGCGAGGACCAGGTCGTCGACCAGCTCCGGGGTCAGCCGGGCGCCCTCGCCGAAGAACCGGACGACCGACCGCAGGCTCGCGAGGTCCGCCGCGCCGAACCCGACCTCCTGCGCCCGGCGCGGCGGGGCGGGCAGGGCACGTGCGAACACCTCGCGCGCGTGGTCGTGGCCCTCGTACGGCGCGTGGCGTGCACCGGCCCCGAGCTCGGGATGGGTTCGCATGGCACCGGTCACCACCTCGGAGGGCAGCGCCCCCACGTCGTAGGGGCAGAGCAGGCGGAAGGTCGCGGCGTCGTCGAAGGCGACGTTGAGCAGCGCCTCGTGCAGGCGGCACTCCTCGAGCTCCACGTCGCGCCGGCCGGACCAGGCCGGCTCGCCGATCCCACGCACGGACCGGCCAGGGTGCCGCAAGACGAACTCGCGCCACACGGGGATGATGCAGGCAGGGTTGCGCCCGGCCTCGGCCATCGCCAGGAACGTCACGTCGTCGGCGTCGCCGCCGAGCTCCTCGCGCAGGACCCGGGTCTGGCGCGGCAGCTCGGCCACCAGCACCGGCTCGCCCGCCTCGAGTCCCTGTCTGACGAACGGCACCAGCACGTCCACGAAGGAGTCGAGCCCGTCGTAGAACGCGGCCTCGTGCCGGAACGTCCCTGTCCCCGGTCCTGTCGTGACGGCTGCGGATGCCCCCATGCCGTTTCCCTCCCGGGTCGACGGGCCCCATCCTGCTCCGGCCCTTTCCGGACCACAAGAGCCTGTCCAGTCCGGCCAATGAGGCCCGCCCGGCGTCAGAGGTTGCCGCGCTTGTCCTGCTCCCGCTCGATGGCCTCGAACAGCGCCTTGAAGTTGCCCTTGCCGAAGCCGAGCGATCCGTGCCGCTCGATCAGCTCGAAGAACACCGTGGGCCGGTCGCCCAGCGGCTTGGTGAAGATCTGCAGCAGGTAGCCGTCCTCGTCCCGGTCGACCAGGATCTTGCGCTTCTGGAGCTCCTCGATCGGCACCCGCACGTGGCCGATCCGCTCGCGCAGCGCCGGGTCCTCGTAGTAGGAGTCGGGGGTCTCCAGGAACTCCACGCCATTGGCCCGCAGGGCGTCGACCGAGGCCAAGATGTCGTTGGTCGCGACGGCCAGGTGCTGGGCGCCGGCGCCGCGGTAGAACTCGAGGTACTCGTCGATCTGCGACTTGCGCTTGGCGATCGCCGGCTCGTTGAGGGGGAACTTCACCCGGTGGTTGCCGTTCGCGACGACCTTGCTCATCAGCGCCGAGTAGTCGGTGGCGATGTCGTCGCCGATGAACTCCGCCATGTTCACGAAGCCCATCACCTTGTTGTAGAAGGTGACCCACTCCTCCATCTTGCCGAGCTCGACGTTGCCGACGATGTGGTCGAGGGCCTGGAACAGCCGCTTCGGCTCGCCCTCGCGCTTGGACCAGGTGCCCTCCGTCGCGACGTAGCCGGGCAGGTAGGGACCGTCGTAGCGGCTGCGGTCGACCAGCGTGTGCCGCGTGTCGCCGTACGTCGCGATGGCGGCGATCCGGATGGTGCCGTGCTCGTCGGTCACGTCCTCGGCCTCGCGTACGACGGTGGCGCCGGCCTTGCGGGCCTGGGCGATGCACCGGTCGACGTCGGGCACCTCGAGGGCGATGTCCACGACACCGTCACCGTGGCGTCGGTGGTGGTCGGCCAGCTCGCTGTCCGGGTCGACGGCGCCGTTGATGACGAACCGGATCGAGCCGGAGCGCAGCACGAAGGACTTGTGGTCGCGGTTGCCGTTCTCGGGACCGGAGTACGCCTCCAGCTGCATGCCCCACGCCGACTGGTAGTAGTGCGCGGTCTGCGTTGCGTTGCCGACCACGAAGACGATCGAGTCCCAACCGGTCACCGGGAAGACGTCGCGCTCCTCGTCGTACTCCACCAGCCCGACCAGCTGCTGGAGCTGCTCGAGGGTGAGGTCGGCCTTGAGCTCGTCGTGGGTGAGGGCGTGTGCCTGGGTGTCGGTCATCCCCGCAGCATGGTCGGCACCGGACGCTTTGTGCAACAGTGGCCCGAAACACTGTGCAACTTGACCAGCCCGAGAGGCGATCATGGACGATCTGGACGCCACCTTGCTCCGCCTGCTCGCCTACCAGCCGCGCATCGGCGTGCTCGAGGCGTCCCGCCGGCTCGGCGTCGCCCGCGGCACCGTCCAGGCCCGGCTGGACAAGCTGGTGGCCGCCGGCGTGATCTCCGGCTGGGGACCGGAGCTCGAGCCCGAGGCGCTGGGCTACCCCGTGACCGCCTTCCTGACCCTGGAGATCCGCCAGGGCTCTGCCGATCTCGGGCGACACGATCTCGGGGGGCACCAGTCGGTGGCCCGACACCTGGCCCGCATCCCGGAGGTCCTGGAGGCCGTCACGATCACCGGCGCCGGTGACATGTGGGCGCGGGTGGTGGCCCGGTCCAACACCGACCTGCAGCGCGTCATCGACGCCGTGCTCTCCGACGCCGGCATCGTCCGCTCCTCGACGGTCATCGCGCTGGCGACGCAGATCCCCTACCGCGTGCTGCCGCTGATGGACGCAGCCGTCGCGCCGGCCGCCGCCGGGTAGTCTCGCCCGGGTGACACTCGTGGCGGGCGTGGACTGCTCCACCCAGAACACCAAGGTCGTGGTGTGCGACACCGCGACGGGCGGGGTCGTGCGCGAGGGCCGTGCCCCGCACCCCGACCTGACCGAGGTCGACGCACGCGTGTGGTGGGAGGCCTGGTCGCAGGCCTCGGCCGGCATCCTCGACGGCGTCGAGGCGGTGGCCGTGGGCGGTCAGCAGCACGGGATGGTGCTGGTGGACGAGACGGGTACGCCGGTCCGCGACGCCCTGCTCTGGAACGACAACCGATCGGCACCGCAGGCCACGGCCCTCATCGAGGAGCTCGGCGGACCGCAGGCCTGGGCCGACACCACCGGCATCGTCCCGGTGGCGAGCTTCACCGTCACCAAGCTCCGGTGGGTCGCGGAGCACGAGCCCGAGGTCGCGGCTCGCGCGCAGGGCGTGCTGCTCCCCCACGACTGGATCACCCACCAGCTCCGCGGCGGCGCGGGCGAGCCTACGACGGACCGTGGCGACGCGTCCGGCACCGGCTACTGGTCTGCAGCCGACGACGCCTACCGTCCCGACCTGCTCAGCACGGCGTTCGGCCGCGAGCTGGCCGTGCCCAGGGTGGCCAGTCCCCGTGAGGCGGTCGGCGAGACGCCCGACGGCATCGTGCTGGCTCCGGGCACCGGGGACAACATGGGCGCCGCACTCGGCCTGGACCTCGAGCCCGGCGACGTCGTGGTCTCCCTCGGCACCAGCGGCACCGTGTTCGCCGTCTCCGACCGCCCGGCCGCTGACCCGTCCGGCATCGTCGCCGGTTTCGCGGACGCGACCGGTCGCTTCCTGCCCCTGGTGTGCACGCTCAACGCCGCTCGGGTCATCGGCGCCGCGCTGCGGATGGCCGGGGCCGAGCTGACCGACCTCGACCGGCTCGCCCTGTCCGTCGAGGAGACCGAGGGCCTGGTGCTGCTGCCCTTCCTCGACGGTGAGCGCACCCCCGCGCTGCCCGACTCCGCCGGCCTGCTGCACGGCCTGACCCGGCACAACGCGACGCCCGCGCACCTGGTCCGCGCCTCCGTCGAGGGCATGCTCTGCGGGCTCGCCGACGCGGTCGCACCGCTCGAGGCGTCCGGCGTCACGCCACGCCGCATCGTCCTCATCGGCGGGGCGGCCCGCTCGGCCGCCGTACAACGGATCGCGGCGGGGCTGTTCGCTCTGCCGGTCGCCGTCCCCGAGCCCGCGGAGTACGTCGCCCTGGGCGCGGCGCGCCAGGCGGCCTGGACGTTGTCGCAGGACGAGACCGCGCCGCGCTGGAAGCGGGACGGCACCGTCGTGGAGCCGGACGAGGCCGCGGCGGGCTACTACGCGGGCGTCCGCACGGCGTACTCCTCCGTGCTCGCTGGCGCCCAGCCGCTGCTCACCCGCTGAGGCCGCTCCGCAGGCGCGCCGCCCGTCGCGCCAGCCCGGTCCGCTCCCGCTCGCTCGTCGACCGTCCGGCCGCCGCCTCGTAGTGCACGACCGCGCCGTCGACGTCCCCCGCCAGCTCGAGCAGGTGGGCGCGCACGGCGTCGAGACGCTGCAGCCCCGACAGCCGGTCCGCCTGCTCGTCGAGCAGCGCCAGCCCGGCGGCGGGCCCCGCCGCCATGCCGAGCGCGACCGCACGGTTGAGGGTGACGACCGGGTTGCCGGTGAGCGTGTCCAGCACGCCGTACAACGCGTTGATCTGCGGCCAGTCGGTGTCCTCGGCCCGAGGCGCCCGGTCGTGGAGAGCGGCGACGGCGGCCTGGAGCTGGTACTCGCCGACGACGCCGCGGACCATCACCGCGTCGACCAGGGCGGTGCCCTCGGCGATCTTGGCCCGGTCCCACCGGGAGCGGTCCTGCTCACCGAGCGGAACCGACTCACCGGCCGCGTCCACCCGGGCCGCCCGTCGCGCGTCCACGAGCAGCATCAGCGCCAGCAGCCCGGCCACCTCGTCGTCGTCGGGACGCGCACGGCGCACCACGCGCGTGAGCCGGACCGCCTCGGCCGACAGCTCGACGCGGTGCAGGTCCGGGCCGCTTGTCGCGGTGTAGCCCTCGTTGAACACCAGGTAGAGCACGTGCAGGACCTGCCGCATCCGGGCCGGCAGCTCGTCCGGGGTGGGCCGGCTCCACGGCTGGTCCGAGGCGCGCACCCGCTGCTTGGAGCGGGCGATCCGCTGGGCCATCGTCGCCTCGGGCACCAGGAACGCGCGGGCGATCTCGGCGGTGGTGAGACCGCCGACCGCCCGCAGCGTCAGGGCGATCGCGCTGGCCGGCGTCAGCGCCGGGTGGCAGCACAGCAGCAGCATGGTCAGCGTGTCGTCGTGGTCGGGCAGGTCGAACGGCTCCGGCTCCCGCAGGGCGGTGAGCGCCTCCCGGTCCCGGCGCGACCGCTCGGCTCGCCACACGTCGATCAGCCGGCGCGACGCGGTCGTGACCAGCCAGCCCCTCGGCTGCTCCGGGACGCCCTTGCGCGTCCAGTGGTCGGCCGCCGCGATCAGCGCTTCCTGGACGGCGTCCTCGGAGGCGTCGAAGTCGCCGTAGCGGCGGACGAGCACGCCGAGGACCTGCGGCGCCAGCTCGCGCAGCAGGTCCTCGACCTCGGGCGGCGTGCTCAGGGTCAGTACCCCTCCTGGGTGAGGTGCTCGCGGATCTCCTCGCCGCCGGAGGGCCCGTCCTCCATGAGGCGCCGGACCTGGATCGGCTGCTGCAGCGGGACCCCGCCACGACCCGGCACCGCGGACACCCTCGCCGCGATCTCGAGCGCCCGCTGCTCGGACTCGACGTCGACGATCTGGAAGCCGGCGAGCCACTCCTTGAACTCCTGGAAAGGCCCGTCGGTCACCACCGGGGCGCCACCGTCACCGGTGACCACCTTGGCCAGGTCGGGGCCGGTGAGGATCCGCGTCTCGAAGAGCTCGCCGCTGTCGGACAGCTCGCGGTTCAGGGCGGCGTAGTAGTCCATGTGGGCGGTGATCTCCTCGGGCGCCCACTCCGTCATCGGGGTGTCGTCGACGCCGGACTGGAAGTCCACGATGAGCAGGTACTTCGTCACGGTGGTGCCTCTCGTTCGTGAGCGCCCTGGGTGGCACTCTCACCCCTGGAACGGAGCCGACTCTTCGTTCTCGACATCGCCGGTCAGGACAGCTTCGACGACATCTGTGCCGCGGCCGCGACCACCTTCGGCCCGAACTCGAGCGCGTCGAAGTCGCCGAGCGACACGATGCCGACCGAGGCCTCGAGCCCGTCGACACCCAGCACGGGGGCCGCGACGCCGTGCGCCCCGGCCTGGATCTCCCCGGTCGTCTCGACGTACGCCGCGCCGGGTTCGGTGGTCCGGCCGAGCAGGATCGCCTTGCCCGCGGCGCCCTGGTCGAGCGGGTGACGGGCGCCGACCCGGTAGGCGACGTGGTAGTCGGTCCAGCTCGGCTCGACGACCGCGATGGCCAGCGCCTCGCCGCCGTCGGCGACGGTCAGGTGCGCGGTGCTGCCCAGCTGCTCGGCGAGCGTGCGCAGGACCGGCCCCGCGAGCTCGCGGAGCACCGGCTGGAGGCCGCGCGCGAGGGCGAGCACCCCCAGCCCGACGTGCAGCCGGCCGGCCGCGTCCCGGCGGGCCAGACCGTGCTGCTCGAGCGTGGCGACGAGGCGGTAGACGACCGTGCGGTTCACGCCGATCTCCTCAGCCAGCGCGGTGATGCTGAGCCCGTTCGGCGTCGCGGCCAGCGTGCGCAGCACCCGCAGCCCGCGGTCCAGGGTCTGCGACGTCTCGGCGGCCATGCGGGCGAGCCTACCGAGCCGGGAGCGTCAGCGGCCGGGTCAGCCGGATTGACGCTTGGCGGCCCAGTCGCGGACCCGGTCGATCCGGGCCTGGAGCTGCTCGCCGGTCGCGATGGCCGCGGCCGGGCCGCCGCAGTCCTTGCGCAGGGCGGTGTGCGTGACGCCGTGCGGCTGGCCGGTGCGGTGGTTCCAGGCGGCGACCAGGCCGTTCAGCTCGCGGCGCAGGGTGGCGAGCTGCTCGTGGGTGGAGACGTCGCGGACCACGTCCTCCGGGGTCGAGCGGGTGCGTCGCTGGAGCTTGGCCCGCTCGCTCTGCCGCGAGTGCAGCAGGTCACGAACCTGGTCGGCCTCGAGCAGGCCCGGGATGCCGAGGAAGTCCATCTCCTCGTCCGAGCCGACGTGCACCTCGCCCTCGTGACCGAACTCGCCGCCGTCGTACAGCACGCGGTCGAAGCGGGCCTCCGAGCCCATCGCCTCGAACGAGCCGAGCTCGTCGTCGGCGGCGCCCTCGGCGGCGTTCGCCTGCGCGAGGAGCTCGTCCTCGGCCGCGAAGATGTCGCCCTCGTCGTTGACCTTGCGCTTGAGCACGTGGTCGCGCTCGACCTCCATCTCCGAGGCGAAGCCGAGCAGGTTCGGCACGGACGGCAGGAACACCGACGCGGTCTCGCCCCGGCGGCGGGCTCGCACGAACCGGCCGACCGCTTGGGCGAAGAACAGCGGCGTGGCGGTGCGGGTGGCGTAGACGCCGACGGCCAGCCGCGGGATGTCGACACCCTCGGAGACCATCCGGACCGCCACCATCCAGCGCTGGTCCCCCTCGGAGAACGCCGCGATCCGCTTCGAGGCGGCCTTCTCGTCCGACAGCACGACGGTCGGCTTCTCACCGGTGATGGTGGCCAGCAGGGCGGCGTACGCCCGGGCGGAGTCCTGGTCGGAGGCGATCACCATCGCGCCCGCGTCCGGCACGTGGCGGCGGACCTCGGTCAGCCGCTTGTCCGCGGCGGCCAGCACCGACGGCATCCAGGCGCCGGACGGGTCCAGCGCGGTGCGCAGCGCCTGGGCGGTGAGGTCCCGGGTCAGCGGCTCACCGAGCCGGGCCGCGATCTCGTCACCGGCGCGGGTGCGCCAGGACATCTCACCGCTGTAGGCCATGAAGAGCACCGGGCGGACGACGTGGTCGGCCAGCGCCTGCGCGTAGCCGTAGGTGTAGTCGGCCAGGCTGCGGCCCACGCCGTCCCGATCCGGCTCGTAGGACACGAACGGGATCGGGTTGATGTCGGAGCGGAACGGCGTGCCCGTCAGCGACAGCCGGCGCTGGGCCGGGTCGAAGGCCTCGCGCGCGGCGTCGCCCCACGACATCGCGTCGCCGGCGTGGTGCACCTCGTCGAGGATCACCAGGGTCTTGAACCGCTCCGTGCGGATCCGGTGCGCGAGCGGGTTGACCGCGACCCCGGCGTAGGTGACCGCGACGCCGACGTAGTCCTGGCTGGTCTTCCCCCTCTTGCCCGAGTACGACGGGTCGATGGGGATGCCCGCCCGGGCGGCCGCCTCGGCCCACTGGGTCTTGAGGTGCTCGGTGGGGGCGACGACCGTGATCCGGTCGACGACGCGACGCGAGAGCAGCTCGGCCGCCACGGTCAGCGCGAACGTCGTCTTCCCGGCGCCCGGTGTGGCGACCGCGAGGAAGTCCTTGGGGTTCTCGGTGAAGTACGCCTCCAGCGCCGCCGTCTGCCAGGCGCGCAGCTTGGTGGCGGTTCCCCAAGCAGCCCGGTCCGGGTAGGCCGGGGGGAGCTCCTTGGGCGGAGCCGGAACCCCCATCGAGCTAGTGGGCGGTGCGAGTTCGGGAAGTTCTGAGTCGGTCAAAGTCTCTCGAGACGGGGTGCGCAGGTCGACAGGGCGGCCGGGACAGCGGCTACTCGGCGTCGCCCTTCTTGAGGTTCTCCCACGCGTCCTTGCACTCGGGGCAGACGGGGTACTTCTCCGGGTCGCGGCTCGGCACCCACACCTTGCCGCACAGCGCCACGACGGGCGTGCCCATCACCATCGCCTCGGTCAGCTTGTCCTTCTCCACGTAGTGCGAGAAGCGCTCGTGGTCACCGTCGTCGGTCGGCTGGGTGCGACGGTCTTCGATCGTCTCGGTGCCGGGGCTCATCTGGGTGGTCACAACGAGGAAGTCTAACCGCCCCGCCCGGCGATGCCGTCGAGCCGGCGCTCAGTTCATGGTCGGGTCGGCCGGCTGGGTCGAGACCCAGGCGAGCTCCCCGGGCTGCCGGCGCAGCACCCGCCGCCACAGGCCGAGCGGGTCGGTCCCGAAGAGGTCCGGGGCGGTCGACGGGACCACGAACCAGGAGCCCTCGGCGATCTCCTCCTCGAGCTGGTCCTCTCCCCACCCGGCGTACCCGGCGAAGATCCGCAGGCCGGTCAGGGCCGGCAGGACGATCTCCGTCGGCGTGTCCAGGTCGATGATCCCCACGTCGTCGTACAGCCTGCGGAAGCCCACCGGCTCGACGTTCGGGTCGTTGCCGTGCGTCATCGAGGCCCCCACGGCCAGCGCGGAGTCGGTGCTGACGGGTCCGCCCTGGAAGAGCACGTCGGGGTTGCCGCTGACGTCCGTCCAGTCGGGCAGGATCTCCCGCACGGGTACGTCGGACGGGCGGTTCAGCACCACCCCGAGGGCGCCGTTCTCGTCGAGGTCCAGGATCAGCACGACGGTGCGCGCGAAGTTCGGGTCGAGCAGGGCGGGGGTGGCGACCAGGAGGTCGCCGACGCGCAGACGCGCTGCCCTGGGGTCAGGCATCGGCCTGGAGCGGGTCGGACTGGAGCGGGTCGGACTGGAGCGGGTCGGACTCGGAGACGTCCATGGTCCTGACCTTGCTGCTCGCCTCGGCGGCCTGCCGGACGGCGCTCGCGACGGCGGTGTGCACGTCGGCGTGGAACACGCTGGGGATGATGTAGTTGGCGTTGAGCTCGTCGGCGCTCACCACGCCCGCGATGGCCTCGGCCGCGGCGACCAGCAGGGCGTCGTCGATCTGGTTGGCCGACGCGTCGAGCAGGCCACGGAAGACCCCGGGGAACGCCAGCACGTTGTTGATCTGGTTGGGGTAGTCCGAGCGGCCGGTGGCGACGACGGCCGCGTGCTCGCGAGCCACGACGGGGTCGATCTCGGGGACGGGGTTGGCCAGCGCGAAGACGATCGCGTCGTCGGCCATGCCGGCCACGTCGGCGCCGTCGATGACGTTGGGGGCCGAGACGCCCACGAAGACGTCCGCACCGACGATCGCCTCGTGCAGGGTGCCGGTCAGGCCCCGCTTGTTGGTCGCCTCGGCCAGCGCGAACAGCGAGGGGTGCAGGCCGGGCCGGTCGCGGTAGACGACGCCCTCGACGTCCGCGACGACCACGTCGCGCGCGCCCGCCTCGAAAAGCAGTCGCAGGATCGCCGTACCCGCCGCGCCCGCGCCGGACATCACGATCCGCACGTCGCCGAGGTTCTTCTTCACCACGCGGAGCGCGTTGGTCAGCGCCGCCAGCACCACGATCGCGGTGCCGTGCTGGTCGTCGTGGAACACCGGGATGTCCAGGATCTCGCGCAGCCGCGCCTCGATCTCGAAGCAGCGCGGCGCGGAGATGTCCTCCAGGTTGATGCCGGCGAAGCCCGGCGACACGGCGCGGACGATCTCCACGATGAGGTCGGGGTCCTGGGTGTCCAGGCACAGCGGCCAGGCGTCGATGCCGGCGAAGCGCTTGAACAGCGCGGACTTGCCCTCCATGACCGGGAGGGCAGCGGCCGGGCCGATGTTGCCGAGCCCGAGCACGGCCGAGCCGTCGGTGACCACGGCGACCGAGTTGCGTTTCACCGTCAGCCGCCGGGCGTCCTCGGGGTTGGCCACGATGGCCTGGCAGACCCGGGCCACGCCGGGCGTGTAGACCATCGAGAGGTCGTCACGGTTGCGGATGGGGTGCTTGGAGGCCATCTCGATGGTGCCGCCGAGGTGCATCAGGAAGGTCCGGTCGGACACCTTGTGCACGGCGACGCCGTCGATGCCGCGCAGCGCGTCGACGATGCGGTCGGCGTGGGCGGTGTCGGAGGCGGCGCAGGTGACGTCGATGCGGAGCTTGTCGTGCCCCGACGCGGTGACGTCGAGGGCGGTGACGATGCCGCCCGCTTCCTCGACACAGGTGGTGAGCCGGCTGATCGCCGAGCCACCGGCCGGCAGCTCGAGCCGGACCGTGATCGAGTAGGAGATGCTCGGTTGACCGCTGCGCGTTTCGTTAGCCACGCGCACATCGTGTCACGTCGGGACGCCCTCCCGGTCTCCGACATCGGGTGGTTGTCGGTGACCCAGGGGTCACTTTTCGTCACCGATGTCGGAGACCCGGACGGCAGTGGCCCTGTGTGGGCCGCCGTCAGGCGGCCGGCTGGTGCGCCGCGCGGGCCGTCGCCTCGAGCCGCTCGCCGATCCGGACCGCGCCGGGGTCAGACGGGCTGGCGAGTCCGGCCATCGCGGCCATCAGGACGGCGTCCTTGCGGTCCGCCTTGTGGAGCGCCTCGGCGATCTCGGGGGTGGCCGGGGTCTCGCGCTGGGCGTCGAGGACCCGACGCACGCCGTCGAGCTCGTCAGCCGCGGCGCGCCAGGCGCTGACCACGGCGGTCTCGAGATCGTCGGGCTGGTCCATCAGGGCCCGTTCGACGTGCCCGGCGAGCCGGGTGTACCAGCGCAGCTGGAGGGCGGCGACGAGTGCGGACTCGTCACCGAACCTCTCGGTGACTCCGGGCAGCTCCGTGGGGAGCGCCCCGTCGTGACGGCGGATGGCCTCGTCGACGACGTCGCGGAGAACGTCTCCGCGGTGGTGGAAAGCATCCCAGGTCATGGTCTGCTCCTCTCTCACATACCGTTGGTACGTACCGAGAGTACGACAACATACTCACGGTATGCAACCGACCAGGCGGTGAAGCGTGGCACACCTGCCCACCTGCGCCTTTATGCTGCGGGGATGACCGCCAAGGTGCCGAGGGCGCCCAAGAAGGGCGTGGCCAAGAGCGCGCTGCGCAAGGTGCACGGGACGTCCCGTCGCCAGGAGTACTCCGCCTCCACGCGCCGCGCCCTCATCGACGTGGCCACCGACCTGTTCACCGAGCGGGGGTACGCCGGCGCCAGCCTGGACGAGATCGTCGCGGGTGCCCGGGTCACCAAGGGCGCGCTCTACCACCACTTCAGCGGCAAGCAGGCGCTGTTCGAGTCGGTCTTCGAGCAGGTCGAGGAGCGGGCCGCCCAGGACATCCAGCGCGCCGTGCGCGGCCACCGCGACCCGTGGGACAAGGCGATGGGCGGCCTGCGGGCCTTCCTCGACGTCCTGCAGGAGCCGCGATACCGGCGGATCGTGATCGCGGACGGGCCGGCCGTGCTGGGCTACGAGAGGTACCGCGAGCAGGAGGAGCGCACGACCTTCGGGATCGTGCAGGAGATCGTGTCGGCGGTCTTGTCGACCTACGACCTCGAGCCGAGCATGGTCGAGACGTTCAGCCGGGTCTTCTTCGGCGCCATGTCAGCCGCCGGCGCGGCCGTGTCGACGGCGGAGGACACCGCCAAGGCCAGCGCCGAGGTGGAGGCCGCGATCGCCTACATCCTGGCCGGCCTGCGGTCGATGGCCGAGTCCGGAGCACCCCTGCCCGTCCCGGCCGACCTCGACCAGCCGGAGGACCCCGACGACGACCTCGAGAACCAGACGGACGACGAGGACCCCGACCGCGGCTGAACGCTACTTCGTGATGCTGACGTCGCCGCCGTCGGCCGGCACCAGCTCGACCCAGGTGTGCCCCGCGGGCACCGGCAGCTCCCCGGCCCGGGTGCTCAGCGAGATCGTGGAGTTCAGGGACTTCTTCCAGGTCCCACGCACGACCCGGCCGCCGTGGAACAGCATCGCCTGGCCCGTGCCGGTGAACTTCGTCTCCGGGACGGGGTTGCCGGCGGGGTCCTTGTAGCCGGCGTCGCCGACCTGCACCCGCAGCACGAGCACGTTGTCGGGACGGAACTGGTCACCGGCCCGGGCGTAGGTGTTGAGGTTGGTGTACTTCCCGCCGGCGTACTTCCAGTTCGTGGTGTGCCCGCCGGAGAACGTCGCGGCCAGGCCCGAGGCCCTCTGCCCCTTGGGCAGGTCCTTGGCGGAGCCGAACGGCAGGTAGGAGTCCACCCGGGACTTGGCCTTGACCTTGCGGGCCAGCTGGTTCAGGTGCATGAACAGGTTGTACGGCGCCCGGCGGCTGTTGTCGCGCTCGTAGCCGGTCGCACCCTCGGTGAAGGCCAAGATGTCGGCGGCCCTGATCCGCCGCACGGTCGGCGGTGCACCGCCGCTGGCGACGAGCACGGCCTTGGCCGGCTTCACGATCCCGATGTCGGTGGCCCGCATCGACCGCACGGGGCCGACGAGCTTCGGCACGCGCTGGTAGAAGAACACCGCCAACCGGGTGGAACCACCTTCGACGAGCTCCTCGGTGATCAGGTCGGCGCGGCTGAGGCCGAGCTGGGGGCTGCTGCTCGCGGTGTTGTCGATCTTCACGATCATCACCGGGTGGTGGGGCGCCTGACCGGAGGCCTTGAGGCCGGTCAGCGGCCACTCCCCCGCGACCGTCAGGCCCTGGGCGGTCTCCTGGGCGTCGGGGGTGCCGTTGCCGTTCGCGTCCTCGGAGGAGCCCTTGCCGCTGCACCCGGCCAGCGCCAGGGAGGCCGTCAGGCCGAGGGCGACGATCGTGCGCCGCCGGCCGCAGGAGGCGCAATCACGAGTGAATGCATTGATACGGGGGGGATTGCCAGCCATGCGCTCCAGTGTGGCGCAGGCGGTGGCCGCCATCGGCGACCGCCCCCTGCAGCGTTGGCGTGTCGTGCTCAGACCTTGGCGCCACCGTCGACGTAGAGCGTCTGGCCGGTGATGAACGACGCTTCGTCGCTGCAGAGGAAGGCAGCCGTCGCGGCGATGTCCTCGGGCTGGCCGACCCGGCGCACCGGGGTCGCGCCGGCCGCCGCCTCGCGGTAGGCCTCCGGCTCCATGCCCACGCGGCGGGCGGTCGCGTCGGTCATGTCGGTGACGATGAAGCCGGGCGCGATGGCGTTCACGTTGACGCCGAAGGGGCCGAGCTCGAGGGCCAGCGTGCGGGTGAAGCCCTGCAGACCCATCTTGGCGGCCGAGTAGTTCGCCTGGCCGCGGTTGCCGAGGGCGGAGACGCTCGACAGGTTGAGGATCTTGCCGTACTTCGCCTTGACCATGTGCTTCTGGACCTCGCGGCTCATCAGGAAGCTGCCCTTGAGGTGCACGCCCATGACGGCGTCCCAGTCGTCCTCGGTCATCTTGAACAGCAGGTTGTCGCGCGTCACGCCCGCGTTGTTGACCAGCACGTCGATCTGCCCGAGCTGCTCCACGACGGTGGCCACGGCCGCCTCGACGGACGCCGCATCGCTGACGTCGCACGCGATGCCGATGGCCCGGCCGGCCCCGAGGTGGGCGGCCGTCTCGGCGGCGGAGTCCTGGTCCAGGTCGAGCACGGCGACCGCCGCACCCTCCGCGGCGAACCGGCGGGCCGTCGCGGCCCCGATCCCGCGGGCGCTCCCGGTCACGACGGCGACGCGGCCCTCATAGCGAGTCATCTGTTCGGTCTCCTCCAGCAGATCAGGTAGCGCGAGCCTGGGTCGTGCCCCGCGCGGCGCCCACTCTAAGGTGCCTTCGGCCCCCCGGACGTGCGGATGGCGGGATGGGCTCGGATCGCTTAGTAGGATCTGCGGGTGCGCACAGGTGGGTTCCGTTTCGCGGTGCTGCTGTCCCTGGCCCTCGCGGCCGCGGCGGTGGCTGTTGCGGCGACCTATCACCTGCCCCTGCGCGACCCGGACGGGGTGGCCGTCCCGACGTACGTCCGGCTGCCGATCATCCTGCTGCTGGCGTTTCTGACCGACGTCGTCCCGCGGACCCTGTGGCGCGCACGGCGCACCCTGCTCGGCTCGCCCCGGGTTCTGGTCGCGGTGATCCGCGAGCGCTGGCCCTGGGAGCACGTGCGGTTCGCGCTGGTCGGCCTGGGCGCGTGGTACCTCACCTACGCCGCCTTCCGGAACCTCAAGAGCTTCGTGCCCTTCGTCAACCGGCGGCTGTTCGACCGGCCACTGGAGGACCTCGACCGGATCCTGTGGCTCGGCCACGACCCCGCGACGGTCCTGCACCACGTCTTCGGGCTCGGCTGGGCGGCCGGGTTCTTCTCGTTCGTGTACGTCGCGTGGATCGTGTTCGTGCCGTTCTCCCTGGTCGTCGCGCTCGTCTGGTCGCGCGACCGGACCCGCGGGTCGTGGTACGTCACGGCCGTCGCCGTCGACTGGGCGCTGGGCGTCGCGACGTACTTCGCGGTGCCGACGCTCGGGCCGGTCTACGCGCAGCCGCAGCAGTTCGCGGCCCTGCCGTACACCTACGTGTCCACGCTGCAGGACAACATGATCCAGGACCGCTACACGGTGCTCTTCGACCCGTTCGCGACCCACGCCGTCCAGACGATCGCGGCCTTCGCCTCCCTGCACGTCGGGGTGATGGTCACCGTCTGCCTGATGGCCGGACTGCTCGGGATGAAGCGCTGGATCCGGATCGCGATGTGGGTGTTCCTGGCCCTGACGGTGCTCGCCACGGTCTACCTCGGCTGGCACTACTTCGTCGACACGCTCGGCGGGGCGGTGCTGGGCGCAGCGGGGGTCTGGATCGCGGCGCTGGGCACCGGCAACCACGAGCGCGGTCGTCCCCGGCTCAAGGTCACCGTGGCCGAGCCCGCCGACGAGCGTCAGACGGTCTCGGCCCAGCCCAGGTAGAGGTAGCCCAGCGGCTTCGGCCCTGGTGCGTAGAACCGCTCCAGCGCGCCCGTGCGGAACCCGGCTCGCTCCAGCAGGTCCGCGATGGGTCGGTCGAGGTGGCAACCGCCCGCGAGCGCGTGCTGGACCGGTGCGAGCCGGTGCTGCCAGCCCGCGACGCGCGGGTCCGGGGAGAGACCGTGCTCGGCGAAGTGCAGCCGCCCGCCGGGGCGCAGCACCCGCCGGATGTCGGCCAGGGCGGCCTCGACGTCCGGGATCGTGCACAGCGTGAACGTGGACAGCGCGGCGTCGTGGGACGCGTCCGGCAGGGCCAGGCGCTGGGCGTCCAGCCCCTCCCGGCGTACGTCGACCGGGCTGGCGGCGATGCGGGGCGCGGCCCGGCTCCAGGCGACCGCGGAGGGCTCGACGGCGCTCACCGAGGAGACGTCCGTCGGGTAGTGCTCGACGTTGAGGCCCGACCCGAAGCCGACCTCCAGGACCCGGCCGTGCAGGCCGCGGCAGGCCCGGGCGCGCAGCTTGTGGATCTCGGCGTTGCCCAGAGCCAGGTCGACCAGTCGGGGGACGACCTGCTCGTCCCAGAGGCGCACGTCAGGCCCCGGCGAGCGCGGCGCGCAGGAGGTCACCGTAGTCGGCCCGCTCGGCGTCGGAGGCGTAGGTCGTGCGGGGCCAGAAGAAACCCCGCAGACCGTCGCCCTTGGACCGGGGCACGACGTGCAGGTGCAGGTGGGCGACGCTCTGGCTCACGGTGTTGTTCATCGCCACGAACGAGCCCTGGGCGCCGAGGCCGGTGAGCATCGCCGAGGCGAGCCGCTGCCCGGCTTCCAGGAACGGGTCCCGCAGCGCCGCCGGCAGGTCCGGCAGGGTGACGACGTGCGCACGAGGCACCAGCAGGACGTGGCCCTTGAAGACCGGGCGGACGTCGAGGAAGCCGACCACGTGCTCGGTCTCGAGCACGGTCTCCCCCACGACGTCTCCGGCGACGATCCCGCAGAACAGGCAGTTCGGCACCGCGTCGGTCAGGCGTGCGTGCGGTTCTTGCCCGACATGCCCTCGAACACACCGATCAGCAGCACGGCGGCCACGATCGCGACGATGGCACCGAGGATGTTGAGCTCGGTGAACTTGCCCGTGCCGAGCGCGGTGGCGACGACGCCGCCGATCAGCGAGCCGACGACACCGAGCAGCAGCGTCATGGGGATGGACAGGTTCTGCTTGCCGGGCTTGATGAGTCGGGCGAGTGCGCCGACCACGAGCCCGAAGACGAGGAATCCGATGATCGCGAACATGGGGACCGCCTGGGGTGGAGGGATGGGGCACTTCTGAGACTACCCAGGTCAGAGGACTCCACGCCCGCGCCACCCCTGCTGCGGGGCGAGCGTCTTCAGGTCATCGGCCGGCCCCCCAGACGTCGTACCCGAAGCCGCGTGCGGTCTCGGCGCAGCCCAGCGGGGCGAGGCCGAAGGTGTTCTCGATGGTGCGCAGCAGCGAGTAGTGGTTGTAGCCGGTGCTGTTGATCGTGCCCGCCTCGAGGAACGGCGACACCAGGACGGTGGCGGTGCGGCCCCCGCCGGGGACGTAGATGCCGGGCAGCGGGGAGTCGGGGCCGGGTCCCTCGCCGCAGCAGGCGTCCGCGCCGCTCTGGGCGCCGGTGTCGGCCTCGTCGAAGGTGACCACGAGCAGGCCGTCCTTCCTGAACGCAGGCGAGGCCAGGATCTTGGGAACCCAGGTCGCGAGCCACTGGTCGGCGGTCACCAGGCCGCCCGGACGACCGTCGACGCACGGGCTGTCGTGCGCGTCGTCGCACAGGTTCGGCGTGATGTAGGTCAGGTTGCGCGTGGTGGCGGACGAGGCCAGGTCCTGCGGGAGCCGGCTGAGGTCGACGTGGTTGGCCGCGCAGGAGGCGCGGTCGGTGATGCTGTGGAAGTAGACGAACGGGTTGTGCCGGGCGGCGTACTGGTCGCCGACCTCGGCCTTCTGCGTGTCGTCCCGGGCGTCGGCCGCCGGATGCCGGCACGGCGTGCCCATGTCCTGCAGGTAGCCCCGCCAGGTCAGGCCCTTGGCTCGAGCTGGTCGGCGACGGTCTTCACACCCGACGGGTAGACGCAGCCGTTGCCCACGGCCTGCTGCGGCGCGACGGTGCCGGCCCGCACGAAGTCGGAGTAGGCCTGGCAGTCGCCCTGCGTCTGGGCGTTGGGGCCCTGTCCGCTGATCTGGGCGAGGTAGTTCGGCAGGCTGTTGTGGGCGGTGCCGAAGTACTGCGTCAGGAGCTGGCCCTGGTTGCGCAGCGTCTTCGAGAGGTACGGCGCCGGGGAGGTCGGGCCGACTGTCTCGTCGTACCCCGTGTTCTCGAGGTTGACCACGAACACGTGCTCCACGGGTGGTGCCGTGGTGGTGGTGGTAGTGGTAGTGGTAATCGCGAGCTTCGCCGGCGCGGCGTCGACCCCTCCTGGTTGGTGGGGACCCTGGGACCGTTGCCACCCACGACAACGACGCGATGGTCCTGTGGTGACGGGCAGGTGAACGTGCGCGAGGGCCGGGTCACACCCTCGCGAAGTACGCTAACCCGCCATGAGCCTGCTCGACCACGTCGTCTCCGTCGTGCTGGCGGCCGTGCTCAGCGCGACGGCGGGCGTGGTGCCCGCCTCGGCGCCGACCGGTGACCTGGTCGTGGGCCGGGACGTGAGCTGGCCGAACTGCCCGAAGGGGCTGGGCATCGCGTCGCGGCCTACACAGGGCAAGCCGATGCCGCCGGCGTCCGCGCGTTTCGTGGTCGTCGGACTCACCAACGGCCCGGCGTTCCACCCGAACCCGTGCCTGGAGGAGCAGGTGGCGTTCGCCCGCCTGCAACACCTCTGGACCGGGGCGTACGCCGTGCTGACCTATCCGACGCGCAGCCAGCTCGTGGAGTACGGCGGGGAGGGCACCCTCGGGCAACGGCTGCACCGGACCGGGGCGGCCCAGGCGCAGCAGAACGTGGCGGCCATGGCGGCGGTGGGGCTCGACTCGCCGATCGTGTGGGTCGACGTCGAGCCGGTGAGCTCGCCGGCGCCGTGGTCGTTGCGGCCGCGGGCCAACCGGGCGGTGCTGGACGGGGCGGTGACGGCCTACCGGGACGCGGGTCTGCGCGTCGGCTTCTACTCCACCCCGACGATGTGGCGGGACATCGTCGGCCCCGTCCGCTACGGATTCCCCGAGTGGCGCACGGCCGGCCTGTCGAGCCGGGCCGCCGCGCTCGGGCGGTGCGGCGGTCCGCAGTTCCAGGGCGGCCGGGCCGTGCTGGCGCAGTGGTACTCCACGCGGGCGGACTTCGACCTGCTCTGCCCCGGCCGGCCCGCCGACGCGCTGCTGTCGGAGTTCTTCAGCCGGCTGTGACGACGCGCAGCGGCGACCCGTCGAGCCAGGCCGCGACGTCGTCGACGGCGTCACCGTAGAACAACCGGTAGCCGCCGTCCGTGACGTAGCCGAGGTGCGGCACGAGCACGGTCCGGGGCGCCGTGCGCAGCGCGTGCCCGCCGGGCAGCGGCTCCTCGTCGAACACGACGAGGCCGGCTCCGGCCATCTCGCCGGCGTGCAGGGCCGAGAGCAGCGCGTCCTTGGACACCGGCTCCACGCCCTGCTCGCGGGCGGTGGCCGGGTCGAGGTTCTGCGACCACGCCACCACGTCCATGCCGAAGGCCAGACCGACCCGGGCGACCCGGCCGCCGAGGCGGCCGAGACCGAGCAGCCCGAGCGTCGCCCCCTCCAGGTCGGTGCCGACGGTGTCCTGCCAGCCGCCGGCCCGGACCGTCGCGTCCCCGTGCGGCACCTGGCGGAGCAGCGCGAGGATCAGCGCCCAGGTCAGCTCCGTCGGGCCGGGCCGGGCCGGCTGCGGGTGCCGCAGACGGTGACGCCCCGGCGCTGGGCCGCGGCCACGTCGATCGAGGCGTTGGCGGCGCCGGTCGTCACCAGCAGCCGCAGCGTCGGGAGCCGGGCCAGCAGGGCGTCGTCGAACGGCGTCCGCTCGCGCATCACCACGACGACCTCGGCCTGGCCGATCCGCTCGACGAGCGCGTCGCCCAACAGGTGCTGACGCACGAAGTCGACGTCCCCGCCCAGGCGGTCCCAGCCGGCGAACGACGAGGCGCACCCCTGGCAGTCGTCCAGCACGGCCACCCTCATGCTGCGGACCATAGGCTCGGGCCATGCTCCGCGACGCCCTGGGTCGGACCGGCCTCCGGCCCGGCCACCGCCCGTTCACCCCTCGCGACACCTCCGTCCCCTCCGGGCCGCCCAGCCTCCTGGCGGGAGCCGCCGAGGCGCGGGCCGCGTTCCAGGTGCCGCGGCTCCTCGCGGCCGGCGCGCGTCTGTCCCGCGCGCCCCGGGGCGACGGCGGCGTCGTGGTCGACGTGCCGGGGTGGCTCGCGGCGGAGGCGACCAACGCGCCGCTGCGCCGGTTCCTGGGCCGGCTCGGTCACGACGCCCGCGGCTGGGGACTGGGGGTCAACCACGGCCGTCCCGAGCGCGACGCCCTCCTGCTCGCGGAGATCGTGCTGGCCGCGGTCCAGGAGTCCGGCCGGCCGGTGGCGCTGGTCGGCTGGAGCCTGGGCGGCCTGATCGCCCGCGAAGTGGCCCGCGAGCACCCGGAGGCCGTGCGGCGGGTGGTGACCTACGGGACGCCCGTGGTCGGCGGTCCCACGCACACCGTGGGAGCGCGACGCTACGGGCCCGACGAGTCGCAGCGGATCACCCGGCTGAACCAGCGGCTCGACGCCGAGCACCCGATCCAGGTCCCGGTCACCGCGATCCTGTCGCGCCGCGACGGCATCGTGTCGTGGCGGGCGTGCCTCGACCGGACCTCCCGCGACGTCGAGCACGTCGAGGTCCGCTCGACCCACCTCGGCATGGGCCTGGACCCGGACGTCTGGTCCGTGGTCGCCGACCGGCTCAGCGGCCCCTGACCAGCTCCAGGTCGAGCCAGCGCGCCAGGTCCTTGATCTCCCGGTCGACGGCCACCGCCATCGCCCTGCCGAACGGTGCGTCCTCGTGAACGGCGGTGACCTCGAAGATCCCGGCCTTGCGGTCCGAGCGGGCGTCGAGCTTCCCGACCAGCCGGTCGCCGTACAGGATCGGCATGGCCCAGTAGCCCCACACCCGCTGCTCGACGGGCTTGTACATCTCCAGGATGTAGTCGAACTCGAAGACGTCGTCCATCCGCCTGCGGTCGTGGAGCAGGCGGTCCAGCGGCGAGAGCAGCGCCGCCCGTCCCTGGAACCGCGCACCGAGACCCTCCAGCTGGGCCGGGTCGACGCGCCACGTGCCCTTCACGCCGTCGACCACCGCGGGCTCGCCGGCGTCGCCGACGTGCATCGGCTCGAACGGGTGCCCGGGCGCCTTGGCCCGGGCCAGGCCGAGCGACGAGAGCCGCCGCTCGTTGCGCAGCCGGATCCCCTCCTCGGTGGGCGGGTAGGGGTCGTCGGGATAGATCCGCTCGGCCAGGTCCCACAGCCGGTCGCGGCCGGTGCCGCCGGCGGCAGCGACCTCCCCGCGCTGCTCGAGCATGCTGAGCATCATCCGGAGGTTGCGGTTGTTGTTCCAGCCGCTCGACGGCCACGGCTCCACGCAGCTGTCCGGGAGCTCGCTCGACGGCAGCGGACCGTCCGCGCGGAGCCGGTCGAGGAGGTCGAGCCGGCAGGCGTTGTTGGTGCGCACCCACGCGGCGAGGCCCTTCTCCCAGTCCCGCAACGGGCCGGCGCCCGGCCACTCGTCCATCTCGGCCCGGAACAGCGCGACGTCCTCGGGGACCTTGAGCGCCCCGCGCAGCTCGACGAGGCGTTGCTCGTCGAGCGCGTCCCACAGCTCGCGGGCGTCGAACGACGATCCCAGCCGGCTCCACAGCACCAGCTCCGCACTCGGCGCCACCGCGGCGGTCGGCTCGAGCTGCACCAGCCACAGCCGGCGCACCACGTCGAGGAGATCGGTCGGCCGGTCCTTGGCCAGCAGCTGAGCGCGCACCGCGATGCGGCGCGCGTCGGTGCGGCTGAGCTCGTGGACCCCGGTCACGGCGGTAGCCTAAAACGCGGCCAGCAGCAGCCGGTCGGTGAACGCGCTGGCGAACTTGCGCCCCGGGTCGAGCGAGTCCCGGAGCCGCACGAAGTCGGGCAGCCGCGGGTGGGACCGGACCAGGTCCTCGCTGCTCATCGTGAAGCACTTGCCCCAGTGCGGGCGGGCCCCCAACGGCACGAGCCGTTGCTCGATGAGCGGCAGGACGTCGTACACGGCCGGCACGTCGCGGACCCAGGTGAAGTGGAAGCCGACGGTGTCGCGGCCGTAGGCGCCGCTGAGCCACGAGTCGTCGGCGGCCATCGTGCGGATCTCTCCGACCTGCAGGAGCGGGGCCAGGGCCGGCCCCACCTCGCGCAGGCCGGCGAACGCCGCGCGCGCTTGGTCACGCGGCAGGAAGTACTCGCTCTGCAGCTCCGCACCGCGACTCGGGGTGAACTCCAGCCGGAAGTGCGGCAGCCGTTCCTGCCAGCGGCCGGGGACGCCGTGCTGCTGCGTCACGGCGACCGGGTCGGCGCCGGTGAGCATGTGCAGCGTGGTCCCCGCCGGCTCCGCGCCGAACAGATCCGTGACGGGCGTGGTGCCGCGCGCCTTCGTCCAGGCCTGGTCGATGCCGTCGGTCCAGTGCGTGAAGAGACTGACGCTGTACGCCGCGGCCATGATGTCGTCGAAGTGCGCGTCGAGGGTGTCCCAACCGAGACCGGTGAACTGGGTGCTGGTGACCTCGAACGCCGGCTCGATGTCCAGGTGCAGCCGGGTGACGATGCCCAGCAGCCCCATCGACACGACGCTGCCGCCGAAGTCCGGGTCCCCGCGACTCCACGACCGCAGGCTGCCGTCCGGGCCGACGAGCTCCAGCCCACGCACGGCCCCCGAGAGCGGCCGGTTGCCGTCGCCGGACCCGTGCGTGCCGGTGGCGACCGTGCCGGCCACCGAGATGTGGGGCAGCGACGCGAGGTTGGCCAGGGCCCAGCCGGCCCGGTCCAGGTGCTCGGCCAGCTCGCCGTACCTCACGCCCGCACCGACGGAGACCGACCGCTCGTCCGCGTCGATCTCGATGCCGGCCGGCAGGGCGTCGAGCTGGACCAGCTCGCCCGGGCTGTCGGGCAGTGCGGTGAAGGAGTGCCGGGACCCGAGCGCGCGGATGTGGTCGCTGCCGGCGACCAGGCCCTGCAGCTCCTCGAGGGAGCTGGGGCGGTGCAGACCGCGGGCGCCGTAGGTGACGTTGCCGGCCCAGTTCGTCGTCACGCGGTCCTAGCTCCTCTGTGTCCCTCGGAGCCTCGCGGACTCGTCCGGGCGCCAGTCTGCCAGGTGCGAGGGCATGACGAAGGGGCCCGACCGCGGCTGCGGTCAGGCCCCTTCTCAAGAGGTGGTCGGTGGAGCTGGCGGGAATCGAACCCGCGTCCTTCGGCGCCGCTCCAGGGCTTCTCCGGGTGCAGTCAGTGGTGGCGTCTTCTCAGTCCCGGCGCTCCCACTGACACGTCGCCGACGAACTCAGCCACAGAAAAGTCCCGGCGAGTCGTCGTGGCCCCGACTCGCCAGCAAGCCTCCTAGATGAGGCCAGGTTCTAGAGCGGAGGCGCCTCTAGTCTGACCCGTTGCCCCGCCGTCAGGCGGCGAGGGCGAACGAACTGCGCTGTGAATTGGCAGTTATTGGTTTCCAGGGA
>JBDSMW010000003.1:0-7114 GCA_039915665.1 Nocardioidaceae bacterium | reverse complement strand
CCCTGCCAGGTCCGCTTCGGGAAGCGCCGGATGTACTCCTGCTCGAGCTCCAGCATCCGCTTGGTGTGCGTCTCGAACTGCGCGGCGCTGCCGTGCAGGAACATCCAGTTGCGGCTGTCGTGCAGCTGCTTGCCCTGCGTCTCCAGCTCCTCGTCGGACAGCTCGGTCGCCGGCCGGCCGGTGGGCACGGTGTCAGTCATCGGGTTGCTCCTTCGTTCTCGGGCGCGAGGCCCGCGTAGACCCGCAGTGCGTTGCCGCCGAGCACGTCGGCTGCCACGTCGTCGGACAGTCCCAGGCCGACCACGGCACGGGCGTTCTGGGCGGTGCTCGGGACCCCGGGCCAGTCGGTGCCGAAGATCCACCGGCGTGAGAGCCGGCCGAGGTCGTAGCGCCGGTAGTACTCCGGCAGCCGCTTCGGCGGGAGGCCGGAGAGCTCGATCCACACCGTCGGGTTCGACAGCGCCATGAACGCGGCTGCGTCGTACCACCAGCCGCGCCCGCCGTGCGCGAGCACGATGTCCATGCTCGGGAAGTCGCGCACCACCGGCAGCAGGTACGCCGGGTCGGCGAGCTCGTTCATCGACCCCGGGAAGGTGCTCGTGCCGCAGTGCACGACGAGGGGTACGCCGCGCTCGGCGAGCACCTGGTAGGCGGGGTAGAGCGCGGTGTCGTCGCACCGGAACCCGCCGTGCACGGGATGCAGCTTGAGGGCCGCGGCGCCGAGGTCGAGCTGGCGTCCTACCTCTGCCGCGATCGGGAAGTGCAGGTGCGGGTTGACGTTCGCGACCGGCCGGAACCGGGTGGGGTTGTGCTCGACGATCGGCATCAGGTCCTCGAAGCGCTGGTAGCCGGTGGCCTTGGGGCTGTACTCGCAGAACAGCAGCGCGCGGTCGACGCCCTGCTCCTCGAACACCGCGTCGATCCGGTCCGGTCTCGGCATCCCGTCGCTGTCCCACAGGTCCTCGAGGATGCCGTTGGGCCCGAAGTCGCGCGCCCAGTCGACCCACGCCTGCGCCAGCGAGCCCAGGACGGGCGCGTGCACGTGGGCGTCGACGAGGAGGTGTCCGTCGAGCATCTGCTCAGCCCGCCTGCCAGCCCGTCACGAGTGCCGTGTCGGCACCGACCTCGCCGACCTTGCTGGCGCCACCGGGGGCACCCAGCGGCTCGTCGCGCCCTGGCAGGACCTCGGTGAAGAAGGCCTTGTTGTCCTCGACGAACTGGTCGTCCTCGTCGGCCACGCGACGGTCCTGGGTGATCGCCTCGACCGGGCAGACCGGCTCGCAGGCCCCGCAGTCGATGCACTCCTTGGGGTTGATGTAGCTCTTGCGGTCCCCTTCGTAGATGCAGTCGACCGGGCACTCCTCGACGCAGGACTTGTCGTTGACGTCGATGCAGGCGCTGGCGATGACGTAGGGCATGCGGGGTCTCCTGGTCTCAGGCGGGGACGGGGACGTCGTGCGGCAGGTCGGTCGAGTGGCCGGGGAAGACCTGCGCCTCGGGGTCGAGGTGCACCGCGGCGTTGTTGACGGCGGTCGCGACCTCTCCGAAGCCGACGGAGATCAGCCGCACCTTGCCGTCGTAGTCGGTGATGTCGCCGGCCGCGAACACCGCGGGCAGGTTCGTGCGCATGGCCGAGTCGACCACGAGATGGCGGTTGTCGTGAAGGGTCAGGCCCCATTCGCGCATCGGACCGAGGTTGGCGGTGAACCCCAGCGCCGCGACCACGCGCTGGCAGGGCACGACCCGGGGGTCCTCGCCCTTGACCGTGATCTCGGCCTTCTCCAGCAGGTCGCCGCCCTCGAGGGTGGTGACCTGGGCGTTGACGACCAGCTCGACGCCGGAGGCGCGGACCTGGTCGACGGTGGCGCTGTGCGCGCGGAACGCCTCGCGGCGGTGCACCAGCGTGACGCTCGCCGCGATCGGCTCGAGCATCAGCGCCCAGTCCAGGGCGCTGTCCCCTCCCCCGACCACGACCACGTCGCGTCCGACGTACTCCTGGCTGCTGGGCACGAAGTACTCGAGCCCCCGGCCGAGGAACTCCTCACCGGCCGGGAGCGGTCGCGGGGTGAACGTGCCGATGCCGCCGGTGACGACGAGCGCGCCGCACGTGACCTCGGTGCCGGTGCTGGTGGTGACGTGCAGCCGGCCGTCGTCGAGGGTGCGCAGCTGCTGCGCCTCCTGCCCTAGCAGGTACGTGGGTTCGCGTGGGCTTGCTTGAGCAACGAGCTGGGCGACGAGCGCACGCCCCGATATCGCCGGGAAGCCGGCGACGTCGTAGATCTGCTTCTCGGGGTACATCGCGGTGACCTGGCCGCCGACCTCGGACAGCGAGTCGACGACGGCAACCGACAGCCCGCGGACGCCGGCGTAGTAGGCGCCGTAGAGCCCGACCGGCCCGGCCCCGACGATCAGCAGGTCGACCTCGGTCATGGGTTCACCCCCGCGGACGTCATCCCTTCTGGCTGCTGTGGCTGCGCATCGGGACGACGTCCGGGGTCGTCGGCGACCATCGTGCGGACCTTGAAGCGCTGCAGCTTGCCGGTGGCGGTCTTCGGCAGCTCGGTGACGAAGACGACCTTGTGGGGTGCCTTGAAGTGCGCGAGACCGTCGCGGCACCAGGCCACCAGGTCCTCCTCGGCGGTGCCGGGGTCGACCACGACCACGGCAACCGGCTTGTCGAGACCGTCGGCGTCGGCGACGCCGACCACCGCAGCCTCGCGGACCGACGGGTGCTCGAGCAGTCGGCTCTCCACCTCCGCGGGCGAGACCCAGATGCCGCCGGCCTTGAGCATGTCGCTGTTGCGGCCCAGGCAGGTGTAGTAGCCCTCGGCGGTGCGGACGTAGGTGTCGCCGGTGACCAGCCACTCCCCGGCGAACACCTGGCGCGAGGCGTCGGTGCGGTGCCAGTAGCCGAGCGCGATCGACTCGCCGCGCACGTGCAGGGCGCCGGGCTCGCCGTCGGCCACGACCTGGCCGGCTGCGTCCCGGAGCTCGACTTCGTAGCCCGGCACCGCAACTCCCGTCGTGCCGGGACGGATGTCGCCCGGGCGGTTGGACAGGAAGATGTGCAGCGCCTCGGTGGACCCGATGCCGTCGAGGATCTCCACCCCGAACATGTTCGTGAACCGTCGCTGCAACGGTGCCGGCAGCGGCTCGCCCGCGGACGCGCACAGCCGGACACTTCCGAACGCGTCGACGGGCACGTCGCTCGCGGTCAGCGCGGCGTAGGACGTGGGCACCCCGAAGAACAGCGTCGGCCGGGCCTGCTCGAGCCGTTCGCGTACGACGTCCGGGGTCGGCCGGCGGGCTTCGAGGACGGTCGTCGCCCCGACGGAGAACGGGAAGAACACGGTGTTCCCGATGCCGTAGGCGAAGAACATCTTGGCCACCGAGAACGTCGTGTCGTCGGCGGTGATGCCGAGCACCTGCGCGCCGTACGTCTCGCAGACGTGCCGGATGTTGGCGTGCCGGTGCATCGCGGCCTTGGGCAGGCCGGTGGTGCCGGAGGTGTAGAGCCACAGGGCCCAGGAGTCGTCGGACGTGTCCGCGACGTCGCGGTCGCCGGCCCCGCCCGCGTCGGTCAGGTCGTGCCAGGTGTGCCCCTCCACCCGGGCGGGCAGGTCGAGGGCGCCCGGACCGGCCAGCACGGCGTGCTCGACGTCGGGCGAGACCGCGATCGCCTCGCTGACGACGTCGGCGAACTCCGGGGTCGCGAGCACCACGCGGGCACCGGAGTCGGCCATGATCTTGCCGAGCTCGGCGCCGGTGAACATCGTGGAGACCGGCACGGCCACGAACCCGCCGCGGAAGGCGCCGAGGATGCCGGTGAGCATCGGGATCTCGTCGCTCATCACCAGCATCACCCGGTCGTCGCGGCGCATCCCGAGGTGGCGCAGGCCGGCCGCGACCACCGAGACCCGGTCGTCGAGCTCGGCGTAGGTCAGCGTCTCCGAGGCGAGCACCGCGGTGCGGCCGCCGTCCCCCGCACGCACGTGCCGGCTGAGGAGGTAGTCGGCTGCGTTGAAACCCCCGTCGTCCATGGGGTTCACACCCGCTGGTAGCTGTAGGTGCCGCGCTGGCCGGACCCGTAGCGCCGCAGCGCCCCCTCCGGACCGGACGCGTTGGGTCGGATGAAGATCCAGTTCTGCCAGGCCGTCAGCCGGCCGAAGATCTTGGTCTCCATCGACTCGGGGCCCACGAAGCGGTGGTTGGCCTCCATGCCGGTCAGGGCGTCGGGGCTCAGCGAGGCGCGCTCCTCGAGCACGATCCGGATCTCGTCCTCGAAGTCGATGTCGTCCAGGGCCATGGTGACCAGCCCGACGGCATCGGCCGACTGTGCGTCGAGGCGCTCGCCCGCCTGCTCGTGCACCCGCTCGAGCTGGTCGTCGTGGCCCCAGAACCGCGACTCCAGCCGGGACAGCTCGTTGCCCATCGGGAACCGGTGCCGATTGGCCTCCGTGACCACGACGACCGCCGGGGCGGCGTCGGGGTCGACGTCCTCGTAGACGCCTTCGAGCATGTACTGCCGGTCACAGGCCAGCGCCAGCTCCAGCAGGAAGCCTGCGAAGCAGCTGCCCGGCTCGATCACGGCGACCAGGCTGCGGCTGGTGACGTCGAGCCGCTTGAAGGTGCGCTTGAGGTACTGCGTCGTCTCGTGCACGAACCAGTCGCTCGGCCCGTCCACGTCGCCGGCGCTGAGCTGCTCGTCGTACGCCACGACGGCATCGACGTCACCGGCGGTGCGGATCACCCAGGTGCCGAGCTCCTGCTCGTTGGTGCGCAGCCGGAGGACCAGGTCGTCGAGGGCGCGGGCCACCGCGAACGGGTAGTAGTCGACGCCCTGCTCGACCGGGCTCTCCGGCGGGGCGTCGGTCGGGCCCGAGACGGTGACGTCGACCCGGCGGGCGGCGCGGTCGATCGTCGCGCTGACGTGCGGGTAGCCGATCGTGTCGCCGTCCTCGGTGCGCTCGACCGGGGTCAGGGTGATGCCGGTGCCGGTGCGTCGCGGCGAGGCGTCGGCCGCCTCCCGAGCCCGGCGGGCGATGTCCTCGCCCCAGGCCTGCCGGGCCACGGTCGCGTCCACCAGGCCCCACTCCACGGCGGTCGAGCCGCGGTAGCCCTCGGACTTGGTGGCGAACAGGTCGGCGCGGTCCTTGCGCACGTGCCGCTTGTCGACGACCCGGGTCAGGCCGCCGGTGCCGGGGAGCACGCCGAGCAGCGGCACCTCGGGCAGGCTGACGGTCGACGACCCGTCGTCGATGAGCACGATCTCGTCGCAGGCCAGCGCCAGCTCGTAGCCGCCGCCGGCCGCGGTGCCGTTGAGCGCCGCGATCCAGGTCTGGCCGCTCGTCTCGCGGGCCTCCTCGATCGTGTTGCGGGTCTCGTTGGTGAACTTGCAGAAGTTCACCTTCCAGGCGTGGCTGGACTGGGCCAGCATCCGGATGTTCGCGCCGGCGCAGAACATCTTGTCCAGGCCGCCGGTCATCACCACGGCCTTGACCTCGGGGTGCTCGAAGCGCAGCCGCTGCACGGCGTCGTAGAGCTCGATGTCGACGCCGAGGTCGTAGGAGTTCATCTTGAGCGCGTAGCCGTCGACCAGGCCCGCGTCCTCGTCGACCGTCAGCGTCACGGTCGCCACGTCGCCGTCGACGTCGAGCCGCCAGTGCCGGTAGCGGTCCGGAGCGGTGTCGAAGTCGACGACCGGGACCTCGGCGGCCTGCTGGTCGGCTTCTCGATCCGTCTCGAGCACGGTCATGACGAGCACCTCTTCTGCACTGAGCTGGCGTGTGGTGCTCAACACTCTACGCTTGGCTGATAGATCGTCAAGAGTTTGTCGACTATCAATGTGAGTGGGCGGCCGGCTGCCAGACTGGTCCCGTGTCCGAGACGTCCGCCTCTTCCCGCCGCCGCGAGATCGGCTCGCCCAGCGCCCGCGCACTGCTGCTGACCGTGCTCGGCGAGTTCGTGCACCCGCGGCACTCCTCGGTGTGGACCGCCACCCTGCTCGACGCGCTCGGAGCCCTGGGCGTGGAGGAGAAGTCCGCGCGGCAGGCGTTGACGCGTACGGCGTCCGAGGACCTGCTCGTGTCCACCCGGCACGGCCGCCGAGTGCTGTGGGAGCTGACCGACGACGGTGCCCGGCTGCTGGAGGAAGGCACCCGCCGGATCTACGGCTTCATGCGCGAGCGGCACCCCTGGGACGGCCGCTGGCTGGTCCTGAGCGTGCCGATCCCCGAGACGCAGCGACAGCTCCGGCACCGACTCCGCACCCGGCTGACCTGGCTCGGTCTCGGCTCGCCCACCTCCGGCCTGTGGGTCACCCCCGACGCGACCAAGGCCGTCGACGCGCACGCGGTCGTCCGCGACCTCGGCCTGGAGACGCAGGCGTTCGCCTGGGTCGGCCCGGCCAGCGGCATCGGCGACGAGAGCCGGCTGCTCACCGACGCCTGGGACCTCGCCGACGTGGAGGACCGCTACCTCGGCTTCCTCGAGGCCTTCGAGGCGCGATCCGTGGACGCCCCGCGCGACGCGTTCGTCGCCCAGGTCGAGATGGTCCAGGAGTGGCGACGCTTCCCGTTCCTCGACCCGGACCTGCCCGGCGAGCTCCTCGACCACGACTGGCCCGGGCCCCGCGCGGCCGCCGCCTTCCACGACCGGCACTCCCGCTGGCACCGCTCGGCGCAGGCCGAGTGGGACCGGATCGACCAGGCGGCCGGCCCCCGTCCGTGACCTGGCCGGGTTGACACCTCGCCGGGTGAACGTAGGTTGACTGGTCGGCGGTGGACAGAACCGCCGAGGCTCCACCCACGACGAACCTCCACTCGGGAGAGGCCCTCGCCATGACACACGCCCCTGCACGCCCTCGCACGCGCCACCGAACGCCGTACCGTGCACCGGGCCTGGCCACCGCCCTGCTGCTGGCCGCGGCCGCCTGGGCCGCTCCGGCCACGCTCGGCTCCCCGAGTGCTGCCGGGACGGCGGCCGGCGGCTACCGCGACGCCTCGGCCTCCTTCGAGTCCCAGATCGTCCACTGGACCAACGTGCAGCGCCGTTCCCACGGTCTCCTGCCGGTGCGGGCCGGGTCCTGCGTCGACCGGTACGCCGAGTCCTGGGT
>JBDSMW010000080.1:0-19342 GCA_039915665.1 Nocardioidaceae bacterium | reverse complement strand
GGCGTACGGCGCCCCCGACGGCTCCGGCGAGTGGCCCGGGGAGTTCCCGTTCACGCGCGGGCTCTACGCGACCGGCTACCGGGGACGCACCTGGACGATCCGTCAGTTCGCCGGCTTCGGCAACGCGAAGCAGACCAACGAGCGCTACAAGATGATCCTCAATCGCGGCGGCGGCGGCCTCTCGGTCGCCTTCGACATGCCCACGCTGATGGGCCGCGACTCCGACGACCCCAAGGCCCTCGGTGAGGTCGGCCACTGCGGCGTCGCGATCGACACCGCCGCCGACATGGACATCCTGTTCGGCGACATCCCGCTGGAGGACGTCACCACGTCGATGACGATCAGCGGCCCCGCCGTGCCCGTCTTCTGCATGATGCTGGTCTCCGCCGAGCGGCAGGGCATGGACACCGGCAAGCTCAACGGCACGCTCCAGACCGACATCTTCAAGGAGTACATCGCCCAGAAGGAGTGGCTGTTCGGCCCCGAGCCGCACCTGCGCCTGATCGGCGACCTGATGGAGTACTGCGCCGAGAAGATCCCGGCCTACAAGCCGCTGTCCGTGTCCGGCTACCACATCCGCGAGGCCGGCTCCACGGCTGCGCAGGAGCTGGCGTTCACGCTGGCCGACGGGTTCGGCTACGTCGAGCTCGGTCTGTCGCGCGGCATGGACGTCGACGCGTTCGCGCCGGGCCTGTCGTTCTTCTTCGACAGCCACGTCGACTTCTTCGAGGAGATCGCAAAGTTCCGCGCGGCCCGCCGCATCTGGGCGACCTGGCTGCGCGACGTCTACGGCGCGAAGACCGAGAAGGCGCAGTGGCTGCGCTTCCACACCCAGACCGCCGGTGTCTCGCTGACCGCGCAGCAGCCCTACAACAACGTGGTGCGCACCGGCATCGAGGCGCTCGCCGCGGTGCTCGGCGGCACCAACTCGCTGCACACCAACGCGCTCGACGAGACGCTCGCGCTGCCCTCGGAGCAGGCCGCCGAGATCGCCCTGCGCACCCAGCAGGTGATCATGGAGGAGACCGGGGTCGTCAACGTCGCGGACCCCCTCGGCGGCTCCTGGTACGTCGAGGCGCTGACCGACAAGATCGAGGCCGAGGCCTACGAGATCTTCGACAAGATCCTCTCGATGGGCGGTTCGACCACGTCGGCATCCGACCACGCAACGCTGGCCGAGCAGGTGCGCGAGAGCGCCACGCACCAGGCCCGCACCGCGAACGCCTGGCCGATGACCAAGGGCATCCTGCGCGGCATCGAGGACGGCTGGTTCATGTCGGAGACGGCCGAGGCCGCCTTCGTCTACCAGGTCGCGCTGGAGAAGAAGGAGAAGCGCATCGTCGGCGTGAACTGCCACGAGGAGTCGGTCACCCACGACCTCGAGATCCTGCGGGTCTCGCACGAGGTCGAGATCGACCAGGTCCGCGAGCTGGCCGAGCGCAAGGGCCACCGGGACCAGGCGGTCGTTGATGCCGCGATCGCGAAGATGCTCGAGGTCTCGCGCACCGAGGAGAACATGATCCCGTCGATGCTCGAGGCCTGCCGCGTCGAGGCGACGCTCGGCGAGATCTGCGACGCCCTGCGCGCGGAGTGGGGCGAGTACCGCGAGCCCGCGCGCTTCTAGCAAGATAGGCACCATGACACAGCAGCCGTTCTCGCGTCCCGGTGCCGTCGACCTCTCCGCCCTGAAGCGACCCGCGCCGCCCGCCGCGGGCCAGCCGCCCGCCGGACGACCCGCCGCCGGGGCCTACGCGGTCGACCTCGACGAGCAGAACATCCAGGGCCACCTCGAGTCCTCGATGAACGCGCCCGTGCTGATGGCGGTCTACTCCGCCTCGCAGGACCCCGAGAGTGTCCGGATGGTCCGCGACCTCGACGTGCTCGCCGACGAGTTCGAGGGCCGGTTCCTGCTCGGCAAGGTCGACGTCGACACGTCTCCGCAGCTCGCTGAGGCGCTCCAGGTCCCGTCCGTCCCGCTCGTCGCGCTCGTCGTGCAGGGCCGGATGATGCCGCTGCTCCAGGACGCGCCCCAGCTCGACGAGCTCCGCGCGCTCATCACCCAGGTGCTCGAGCAGATGGCGACCCAGGGGGTGACCGGCCGGCACCAGCCCCTGAGCGCCGCGCCCGCCGCGGACGAGGCCGCCGACGACGAGGACTACGTCGACCCGCGCTACGCCCCCGCGCAGGACGCCCTGGCCACTGGGGACATCGACGCCGCCGTCGCGGAGTACCAGAAGCTCGTCGACGCCAACCCCGCGGACGCCGAGGCCGCCGGTGGCCTCTCGATGGCCAAGGTCCTGCAGCGCACCCAGGACGTCGACGCCGCCGCCGCCCGGGCCGCCGGGGCCGAGCGCCGCGACGACGTGGACGCCCAGACGCTGGTGGCTGACCTCGACCTGCTCGGCGGTCACGTCGAGGACGCCTTCGTGCGGCTGATCGACCTGGTCCGTCGTACGTCTGGGGACGAGCGGGACCAGGCCCGGCAGCACCTGCTCGGTCTGTTCGCCGCGGTCGGCAACGACGACCCCCGCGTGCTCAAGGGCCGCCAGGGACTCGCCTCCGCGCTCTTCTGATGCTGCTGCGGGATCGGGCCGAAGCCGGTCGGGTTCACCCGATGCGGTAGCTCAGCTCGTCCAGGTCGCCGGGGAAGAACTCGCTCCCGCCGTGTGAGGCCACGATCATGTTGGCGGGGTTCGAGATGGATCCGATCGTCGCGGACTTGGAGTACGTCGTCCCGTCGATGGTGAGCAGCACCTTGGTCGACGTCTTCACGCACTCGATCCGGTGCCACCGACCATCCTGGAGGGCGGGGCCCGCCTTAAGGGTGGAGCCGCCCAGGCTGCCCGTGAAGCCGCACGAGACCTGCCCGTTCGGCTGGAACTCGAGCTTGAACAGCTGCTGCGGAGACGTGCCCTTGCGGAACAGGTCGTAGTCCGGTGTCGCGGGCACCTGGCTGGTGCGCATGCTGAAGGCGATGTGCACGTCCGCGGTCATCGGGTTCAGGTCGTCCGCGTTGGGGATCGTCACCTTGGAGGACGATCCGTTGAAGTGGTACGCCGTGCCGTCGAACCCGGGGTCGCCCGCGACCCCGGGCGTCACGCTCGACCAGGTCCCGTTGTGGGACCCGGTCGAGTCGACCATGATGCCGCCGCTTGCCTCGTCCATGTGCCACGTGTCGTTGGTCCCCGTCGACGTCCGTGCCGTCGTGGTGGCGGTGGCAGGGGTCGAGTCAGCGGAGGTGTTCTTTGCGTAGTCGAACGCCACCACGGTGTAGCTGTACGTCGTTTGCGGGTTGAGGTTCGTGTCGTGAAAGACCGTCCCGGCAAGCGTCGCCACTGCGGTGCTGGAACCGTTGCGGTAGACCGAGTAGCCCTTGACCCCCGACGGACCGGAGTCCGACGAGGCACCCCACGTCACGTCGATGCCGGTGGAGGACACCGCAGCGGCCCGCACGTCGGGCACCGTGGGAGTCGTTGTGTCGAGGTCCACGATGCTGAGCGAGTCGACCTCGAAGCTGTCGCCGACCACACCGTTCGACTGCCGCACCTGGAGGGTGAGAGTGTCGGCGGCCCCGACCACCGTGGCGTTCACGGACGGGAGCGGCGCCCAGTCCGCAGTGGTCTTCACGCACTGCTCGGTCGTCGAGGCGACCGCGCCGGACTCGATGACCTGGAGGCAGACACTCTTGCCAGGCACGTCGCTGCGCACCATCGCGGTCGCCTGGAACGCCTCGCCCACGGGTGCGAGCTTGATCGGCTTGGTCGAGGGACTGATCTTGTAGCTGCCGGCGGCGGATGCGCTGACCTGGGCGGCGTACCCACCTCCGGCGCCGTCACCGGCGAGGGCGGCCGAGGCGTTGGACGTCGACCAGCCGGCCAGCGATCCCGAGCCGGAGCCCTCGAACGTGCCGTTGGGGAGCAGGTTGGTGCCCCCGGCCGCCTGGGCGGTGCCGGTGGTCACGGCGAGCCAGGACACGACGGTGACACCGACGAGGGTGGCACGGGTCAGCCGCGTGTGCGGCTGGACGATTGAGAACATGATGGTCACCCGACTTCCAGTCGACGTGAGGGTCGCACGTCCGTTGATGCCGTCACATCCCGCAGACGTCGTAGGTGAGTTACGTCGTGCGGCACGGGGCAGGGGTCAGGACCTCACGCCCGCCCCGACTCGGTGTACGTCGATCCGCCACCGTCGAGCGTCCGGAGGGCCGACTCGATCCGGCGGGCCGTGAAGTCGGCGCAGTGCTCGCGCACCTCGTCGGGGGTGCAGAACTGGACGGACGCGATCTCGCGGGGCTCCAGCACGGCGTCGTCGAGGACCGAGGGGTCGAGCAGGCCGCCGTCGAAGACCAGGCAGAGCGCGTCGTCCCAGCCGCTCCAGGGCGGCAGCCAGTCGGTGAGCAGCAGGGGACCGGCCTGGACGGTCAGGGCGAGCTCCTCCTCGAGCTCGCGGGTGACGGCGACCTGCGGGGACTCGCCCACCTCGACGACGCCGCCGGGCAGGTCCCAGTCGTTCTTGTAGGTCAACCGGCACAGCAGCACCCGCCCGGCGTCGTCGCGGACCAGCATCTGTGCGATGGCCCGCTTGCGCGGCAGGTTGGCGTTCAGCATCGCCCGGAAGCTCTCCGGCCGGTCCGGGGCCGGATCGGTGGCGAGCCGGGCGAAGAGCACCGTGTCGTGGGTCTCGCCGAAGAGCACCTCGCGCCCGCGCAGCACCCCTTCGCGCCGCAGGCCGGACCGGCTGGCGACCCGTTTGGAGTGCTCGTTGGTGCTGTTGACGTGGGCCTCGACCCGGCGCAGGCCCAGCGACTCGAAGGCGTAGCCGACGAGCAACCGGACGGCCCGGGCGGCGTACCCGCGACGGCGGTGCCCGGCGTAGAGGATCCAGGACAGCTCACCGACCCCGTCGTCGGTGCGCACCTCCACCAGCCCGGCGACGGCACCGTCGGCCTCGACCAGGAAGTTCACCGTGCTGGCGTCCTCGAAGCCCGCGCGCCACCGCTTGATCGCGGCGCGCTGCTCCTCCGCGGAGGGGGTGACCTCGGTGCGGCCGAACCAGCGAGCGATCTCCTCGTCGTGCCCGGCGATCGCGGAGGACACGTCCTCGTCGCGCCAGGGCCGGAGCGTCACGACTCCGTCGGTGAGGGTCGGTTGCGGGGACGTCACCGAGCCAGCCTAGGCGAGCACGTGCACGAGCAGCCGGTCGAGCGGTCTCGGGACCTGCTCGGGGGCCAGCGCCTCGACCAGCAGGCGGGCGTAGCGGATCTTGCGCCCGCTGCCCGAGCCGAAGAACCGGCGCACCTGCTGCTCGGGCGAGCGTTCGCGCTGGGCGGGCTGCTTCTGCAGGGCCCGCAGCGACCGGGTCTCGCCCGCGGCCTCGATGACCCGCTCGACGGCGGGCACCCCGAGGGTCCGGATCAGCTCGTCCTCGAGGTCCTCGTCGCAGACGAAGAAGCCGAGCGACTCGAGCCCGGTGCGGTCGTGGACCACGCCCAGCCCGGCCCGCTCGAGCCCGCGACGGAAGTAGCCCTCCTCGCCGGCGTCGCACAGCCCGGCCAACCGGACGTCCGGCTCGTCGCGGGTGAACCGCTCCAGGAACCGCCAGATCGACGTGGCGCCGCCCATCGAGACCACGCTGACGCCGACCTCGTGCAGGTCGACGCCCCGGCCAGCGGCGAGGGCCTCGACGGCCGCCCGGTCGCTGGCTCCCTCGACGAGGACGGCGATCCGCACGTCAGGACGGGCGGAGCCAGAGGGTGGCCAGCGGCGGGACGGTGACGGACGCCGACGCCGGCTGACCGTGGTGCTCGCCCTGGTCGGCGGTCACCACACCGAGATTGCCGACGCCCGACCCGGCGTACGTGCCCGCGTCGGTGTTCAGCAGCTCGGTCCAGGAACCCTTCTGGGGCAGCCCGAGGCGGTAGCCGTGGTGCGGCACCGCGGAGAAGTTCGCGACGCAGACCAGCGGCCCGTCGGCGGGGTCCTTGGGGAACCGGATGAAGCTGAACACGTTGTTGGGGGAGTCGTTGGCGTCGATCCAGGCGAAGCCCGAGCCCTCGGTGTCCAGCGACCACAGCGCGGCGGTCTCCTTGTAGATGCTGTTCATGTCGCGCACCAGCGAGTGCACGCCGCGGTGGTCGGCGTTGTCGAGCAGCCACCAGTCCAGCTCACGGCTCTCGGCCCACTCCGACTCCTGGCCGAACTCGGAGCCCATGAACAGCAGCTGCTTGCCCGGGTGCGCCCACATGTAGGCCAGGTAGGTCCGCAGGTTCGCGAGCTGCTGCCACCGGTCGCCCGGCATCTTGCGCAGCAGCGAGCCCTTGCCGTGCACGACCTCGTCGTGGCTGATCGGCAGCACGTAGTTCTCGGAGTAGGCGTAGACGAGCGAGAAGGTCATCTGGCCGTGGTGGTACTGCCGGTGGATCGGATCGTTCTCCACGTAGCCGAGGCTGTCGTGCATCCAGCCCATGTTCCACTTGAAGCCGAAGCCCAGCCCGCCCAGGTGCGTCGGCCGGGTGACACCCGGCCAGGACGTGGACTCCTCCGCGATGGTGATCGCACCGGGGACCCGGCGGTAGGCCGTCGCGTTCATCTCCTGCAGGAACGCCACCGCCTCGAGGTTCTCGCGGCCGCCGTGCACGTTCGGCGTCCACTCGCCCTCCTCGCGGGAGTAGTCGAGGTAGAGCATCGAGGCGACGCCGTCGACTCGCAGACCGTCGGCGTGGAACTCCTCGAGCCAGAAGATCGCGTTGGAGTAGAGGAAGTTGCGCACCTCCTTGCGGCCGAAGTTGAAGATGTGGGAGCCCCACTCCTTGTGCCAGCCGCGCTGCGGGTTGGGGTCCTCGTAGAGCGGCGTGCCGTCGAACTTCACCAGCGCCCACTCGTCGGTCGCGAAGTGCCCGGGGACCCAGTCCAGGATCACGCCGATGCTGGCCTGGTGCAGCCGGTCGATCACCAGGCGCAGGCCGTCGGGGTTGCCGAAGCGTGCGTCCGCCGCGAAGTACGACGTGACGTGGTAGCCCCACGAGCCGCCGAACGGGTGCTGCATCACGGGCATCAGCTCGACGTGGGTGAAGCCGGTCTCGCTGACGTAGGCGACCAGCTCCTCGGCCAGCTCCTCGTAGGACCGGCCGCGCCGCCACGAGGCCAGGTGCACCTCGTAGGTGGACATCGGCTTCTCGTGTGCGCCGCCGTCCTTGCGGGCGCTCATCCACGCGTCGTCGTTCCAGGTGTACGACGAGTCGAACACCACCGACGACGTCGCGGGGGCGACCTCGGTGTGGAAGGCCATCGGGTCGGCCTTCTCGCGCCACTCCTCGTCGGCACCGAGCACGACGAACTTGTAGTGCGACCCGGACGAGACACCGGGCACGAACAGCTCCCAGACGCCGGAGACGCCGAGCTGCCGCATCGGGTGCTCGCGGCCGTCCCAGCTGTTGAAGTCGCCCTTGAGTCGGATGCCCTTGGCGGCCGGCGCCCAGACCGCGAACGACGTGCCGGTGATCGGGCCACCCACCCCGTCGTAGACGTGCACGTGCGCGCCCAGCACGGTCCACAGCTGCTCGTGGCGACCCTCGTTGATCAGGTGCAGGTCGACGTCGCCCAGCGTGGGCAGGTAGCGGTAGGCGTCGTCGGTGACCATCGGGGCGGCACCGGGGTAGGTCACCTCGAGGCGGTAGTCCGGCACGTCCGGCACGTCGAGCACACCGGCCCAGACGCCCTGGTGCTCGTGCTGCAGGGGCGTCCGGGTGCTGCCGTGCACCACGACCACCGACTGGGCCAGCGGCCGGAACGTGCGGACGGTGACGGCACCCTGGTGGGGGTGGGCGCCGAGGACGTCGTGCGGGTTGCCGTGCCGACCGTCGACGACCTGGTCGAGGACGGCGGCACCGAGGGGGAGGACGGTGGTCATGAGGGGTGTGCCTCCTGAGACTGGGTGATGCGGGCGATCGCCCCGAGGGGGATCGGCAGCCAGGTCGGCCTGTTGCGGGCCTCGTAGACGGCCTCGTAGACCGCCTTGTCGGCGATGTAGGCGCGCAGGATCAGGTCCTGCTCGGGGGAGAGGGTGCCGTCGGAGGTGCGGCCGCTGTTCTCGACGTAGCCGCGCAGGAACGCGGACGTGTTGCGGTCGGCCCACTCCGTGGCGCGGAACGCGATCTGGCGGCGCTCCTCGTCGTCGGCCTGGACGTCCGCCTCGACGGCGTGCGCGGCGTAGTCGAACGAGCGCAGCATGCCGGCGACGTCGCGCCAGACCAGGTCAGGTCGGATGCGCTCGGAGAGCGGCTTGGCGGGCTCGCCCTCGAAGTCGACGATCTTCCAGCCCTTGACCGTGCGCAACGTCTGCCCGAGGTGGAAGTCGCCGTGCAGGCGCTGCGCGATGGCCGACTGGCCGGACGTGCCGAGCGAGGCCACGCCCGCAAAGGTCGCGCGCAGGGCGTCGGCGTGATCGGCCAGCTGCGGGACGATCGCCAGGGCCACCTCGAAGCGGGTCAGCATCGCGTCGGAGAGGGCAGCGAGGTCCTCGGCGGCCCACGTCTCGGTGGAGAACTCCTCGGCCAGCACGTCGTGCACCTGGGCGGTGGCCAGGCCGAGACGCTCGGCCTCGCCGGCGAAGTCGCCGCCGACCTCGTCGGCGTGCAGGTCGGCCTCGGCGAACAGGTCGCGCACGCTGGCCAGGGCCAGGTCCCACCCGTCGCTGGCGGTGCGCAGGAACTGTTGCAGCATGGCCAGCTGGACCGGCTCGGCGGAGGGGTCGGACCCCGGCGCCGGGGCCAGCTCGAGCCAGCCGAAGAGCGCGGCGACGTGGTCGCTCCCGCGCTGGGTCAGCGCGCCGTGGATCACGATGTCGGGGTTGCGGCCGGTGTTGACCTTGCGGAACAGCTTCATGAGGGCGTCCTCGCCGAACGCCAGCGAGGAGTTGCTCTGCTCACCGGAGAACAGCGTGGAGTGGGTGCCCAGGTCGAGGTCGTGGCCGGGCAGCCGGTGGAAGCTCAAGTCGCCGAGCGCCGTGGTCCCGTCGGCCGCCTCGTCGAACGCCCGCAGGTAGAGCGCCGCGGCCTCCCGGTCGTGGACCGCGTCGTAGGCCACGACGGTCCCGAGGACGTCGTCCTCCCAGGTGCCGACCAGTGCGTGCTCGAGACGCTCCTGCTCCTCGTTGTAAAGGGCGAGGGGGACCTGGTAGGTCTCGATCTCGTGCGGCTCGGCGCCGGCGTACTCCACGGTCACGAGCTCGACGTGGACGGCGGGCCAGGTGGCGCCGTCGTCGGCGCCGAGCGAGCCGACCCGAACGGCGCCGGTCACGGTGAGGTCCCGTCCCTTGCCGCCGAACCAACGCGCCGTGGCCAGGTAGTCCGCCACGGCCTGCAGGGCGTCGGGCTTCACAGGCGCTCCTTCTCCGTCGGGGCCGAGCCCAGCCGGGGGGTGTCCAGGGCCGGGAGGCGGAACCAGTAGAAGCCGTAGGCGCCCAGCGTCAGCAGGTAGGGCAGCTCGCCGATCTCCGGGAACCGCACGCCGCCGAGGAGCTCGATCGGGGCGACGCCCTCGAAGCGGCGCAGGTCGAGCTCGACCGGCTGTGGGAAGCGCGAGAGGTTGTTGATGCACAGCACCGTGTCGGTGTTGCCCTGCTCGTCGGTGTGCTCGCGCACGTAGCTCAGCACGCTCGGGTTCGAGCCGCCGAGGTCGGTGAACTCGCCGAGGCCGAAGGCCGGGTGCTTTCTACGGGAGTGGATCATCCGGCGCGTCCAGTGCAGCAACGACGACGCGTTCTCGAGCTCGGTCTCCACATTGACGCGTTGATACCCGAAGACCGGGTCCTGAATCGGCGGAAGGTGCAGCCGACCGGGGGTCGCCACCGAGAAGCCGGCGTTGCGGTCCGGGGTCCACTGCATCGGGGTGCGCACCCCGTCGCGGTCGCCGAGCCAGATGTTGTCGCCCATCCCGATCTCGTCGCCGTAGTACAGGACCGGCGAGCCGGGCAGGGAGAGCAGCAGCGCGGTGAACAGCTCGATCTGGTTGATGTCGTTGTCCAGCAGGGGAGCCAGGCGACGACGGATGCCGATGTTGGCCTTCATCCGCGGGTCCTTGGCGTACTCGCCCCACATGTAGTCGCGGTCCTCGTCGCTGACCATCTCGAGGGTGAGCTCGTCGTGGTTGCGCAGGAAGATCCCCCACTGGCAGCCACCGGGGATCGCCGGGGTCTGCTCCATGATCTCGGAGATCGGAAAGCGCGACTCGCGGCGCACGGCCATGAAGATGCGCGGCATCACCGGGAAGTGGAAGCACATGTGGCACTCGTCGCCCACGAGCTCGCCGGTCTCCCCGTCGGTCTTGCCGCCGAAGTAGTCCACGACGTCGGCCGGCCACTGGTTGGCCTCCGCGAGGAGTACCTTGCCGGGGTAGTGCTCGTCGACGTAGATCCGCACCTTCTTCAGGAACTCGTGGGTCTCCTTGAGGTTCTCGCCGTTGGTGCCCTCTCTTTCGTAGAGGTAGGGCACCGCGTCGAGCCGGAAGCCGTCCAGTCCCATGTCGAACCAGAACGACACCGCCTCGAGGATCGCGTCGTGGACCTTGGGGTTGTCGAAGTTCAGGTCCGGCTGGTGGGAGAAGAAGCGGTGCCAGTAGTACTGCTGGCGGACCGGGTCCCAGGTCCAGTTAGAAGGCTCGGTGTCGACGAAGATCACCCGGGCGTCCTCGTAGAGCTCGTCCGTGTCGGACCAGACGTAGAAGTCGCCGTACGGACCGTCGGGGTCCTCGCGGCTGGCCTGGAACCACGGGTGCGCGTCCGAGGTGTGGTTCATGACGAAGTCGATGATCACCCGGATGCCACGGGCGTGCGCGGCGTCGAGGAAGGTGTGGAAGTCCTCGACGGTGCCGATCTCGGGAAGGATGTTGACGTAGTCCGAGATGTCGTAGCCGCCGTCGCGCAGGGGCGAGGAGAAGAACGGCGGGATCCACAGGCAGTCGACGCCCAGCCACTCAAGGTAGTCCAGCTTCTCGATCAGGCCCTGGAAGTCGCCGACGCCGTCGCCGTTGCTGTCCTTGAACGAGCGGACCAGCACCTCGTAGAAGACCGCGGACCTGAACCAGTCCGGCTGGTCGTCCCTGAGCGCGCTCGGCTCGGTGGTGATGTGCTCGTTCACGCTCTGCAGACTCACTGGGAAGGCCTCCGGACGGTCAGGATGTGGGCGGGTTCGGCGTGCGGGTCGAGACGGACGTAGTTGCGTTCCCCCCACGTCCAGGTCTCACCGGTGATCTCGTCGTGCACGGCGAACTTGTCGTGCCAGTCCAGACCGAGCGCGGGCATGTCGAGCCGCACGGTGCTCTCGCGGGTGCCGTGCGGGTCGGTGTTGACCACCACGATGACGGTGTCGTCGCCCGAGGTCTTGCTGAAGACCACGGTGTGGTCGTCGTCGCTGGAGTGCACCGTCAGGTTGCGCAGCTGCTGGAGTGCGGGGTGCGCCCGACGGATCTCGTTGAGCCGGGTGAGGTAGGGCTTGAGGGTGTGGCCGGTCGCGTCGGCGGCCGCCCAGTCCCGGATCCGGATCTGGAACTTCTCCGAGTCGAGGTACTCCTCCTTGCCGGGCTGCAGCGACACGTGCTCGAAGAGCTCGAACCCGGCGTACACCCCCCAGCTCGGTGAGCCGGTCGCGGCGAGGGCGGCGCGGATCTTGAACGCCGCCGGGCCGCCGTACTGCAGGAAGAACGGCAGGATGTCGGGGGTGTTCACCCAGAAGCTGGGACGCAGCACGTTGCTGGTCTCGTGGGCGACCTCCTGGAAGTAGGACTCGATCTCCCACTTCTCGTTGCGCCAGGTGAAGTAGCAGTAGGACTGGTGGAAGCCGACCGTGCCGAGCGCACGGGTCATCGCCGGCTTGGTGAACGCCTCGGCGAGGAACAGCACGTCCGGGTCGGTACGACGGATCTCGCCCATCAGCCACTGCCAGAAGCCCACCGGCTTGGTGTGCGGGTTGTCGACGCGGAAGACCCGGATGCCGTGGGACATCCAGAGCCGCACGATCCGAAGCACCTCGGCGTAGATGCCCTCGGGGTCGTTGTCGAAGTTGACCGGGTAGATGTCCTGGTACTTCTTCGGCGGGTTCTCCGCGTAGGCGATGCTGCCGTCGGCCCGGGTGGTGAACCACTCGGGGTGCTTCGTGACCCAGGGATGGTCCGGCGCCGCCTGCAGGGCCAGGTCGAGCGACACCTCGAGGCCCAGCTGCTGGGCGCGGGCGACGAAGGCGTCAAGGTCCTCGAAGGTGCCGAGGTCCGGGTGGATCGCGTCGTGCCCGCCCTCGGCGGAGCCGATCGCCCACGGGGAGCCGGTGTCCTCGGCGGCGGGGTCGAGGGTGTTGTTGCGGCCCTTGCGGTTCAGCCGGCCGATCGGGTGGATCGGCGGCAGGTAGATGATGTCGAAGCCCATCTCTGCGACGGCGTCGAGCCGCTCGGCCGCGGTAGCGAACGTGCCCGAGACGACCTTGCCGGTCGTCTCGTCGACGTAGGCGCCCTCGGAGCGCGGGAAGAACTCGTACCAGGACGCGAACAGCGCGCGCTCCCGGTCGGCGAACAGCGGGTAGGGGCCCTCGGTCGTCACCAGGTCGCGGAGCGGGTGCTCGGCGAGGAGCGCGTCGATCTCGGGGGAGACCGCCGCGGCGTAGCGGACCGGTTCGGGCCGGGAGGCGTCGCGCAGCGCGGTGAGCGCATCGGTGACCGTCGTGCGACCCGGGGACCGCTTCGGCAGCTCGCCGGCGAGGCGCTCGAGCAGCAGGCCGCCCTCGGTGAACATCAGGTCCACGTCGATGCCGGCCGGGATCTTGATCTCGGAGTTGTGCCGCCAGGTGGCGACCGGGTCGCTCCACGACTCGATCGCGAACGTGAAGGCGCCGACCGTGTCGGGCGTGAACGCCGCGTGCCAGATGTCCGGCTCGGTGGCGTCCTTGGTCATCCGCACCGCGGGGCGTCTCGCCCCGTCGGGGCCGACCACCACCACGTCGGCGTTCAGCTCGTCGTGTCCTTCCCTGAAGATCGTGGCGCTGACGGAGAACGACTCGCCTACCGCAGCCTTGGCTGGGTAGCGGCCGCCTTCGACGACCGGGGAGACGTCCATGACGGGGATTCGTCCGACCATGGCCCGAACATACCGTGCCCGCGACACGCCGAAACACGGTCGGGGCGGGAGCGGTGAGGCGAATATTGGATCGTTCAAGTCGATCTGCATTATGGTGCTCCGGTGAGAGCAATCCGTCGGTTCACCGTCCGTCCCGTCCTGCCCGAGCCGCTGCACGCGCTCGGCGAGCTGGCAGGCAATCTGCGCTGGTCCTGGCACCCCGAGACGCAGGACCTGTTCGCGTCCGTCGACGCCCGGGCCTGGGAGTCCTCGGGCCACGACCCGGTGCGGTTCCTCGGTGCCGTCCCGTCGGCCCGTCTGGACCAGCTGGCCTCCGACCAGGAGTTCCTCGGCCGCCTCTCCGACGCCCGCGCGGACCTCGAGCAGTACATGACCGGCGCCCGGTGGTACCAGAAGCACGCCACCTCGGAGACGCCGCTCCCGGCCGCCATCGGCTACTTCTCCCCGGAGTTCGGCATCACCGCGGTGCTGCCGCAGTACTCCGGCGGTCTCGGCATCCTCGCCGGCGACCACCTCAAGACCGCGAGCGACCTCGGCGTGCCGATCATCGGCGTGGGGCTGCTCTACCGGCACGGCTACTTCCGCCAGTCGCTGTCTCGTGACGGCTGGCAGCAGGAGACCTACCCCGTGCTCGACCCCGACGGACTGCCGCTGTCGCTGCTGCGCGAGGACGACGGCTCGGTCGCCAAGATCGTCATCGGCCTGCCCGACCAGCAGACGCTGACTGCCCGCATCTGGGTCGCGCAGGTCGGCCGCGTGCCGCTCCTGCTGCTCGACTCCGACGTGGAGGAGAACAGCGAGATCATCCGCACGGTCACCGACCGGCTGTACGGCGGCAACACCGAGCACCGGCTGCGCCAGGAGATGCTCCTCGGCGTCGGCGGCGTGCGGGCGATCCGCGCGTTCTCCCGGCTCACCGGGGCCACCGCCCCCGAGGTGTTCCACACCAACGAGGGGCACGCCGGCTTCCTGGGCCTCGAGCGGATCCGGGAGCTGACCGAGGACAACGGGCTCGGCTTCGACGCCGCGCTGGAGGTCTCCCGGGCCGGCACCGTGTTCACCACGCACACACCCGTCCCCGCCGGCATCGACCGCTTCCCGCGCGACCTGGTCGCGCAGTACTTCGGCGGCGACAACGCCTGCGCCGGGGTCCCGGTCGAGTCGATCCTGCAGCTCGGCTCCGAGGACTACGACGGCGGCGACCCGGCCATGTTCAACATGGCCGTGATGGGTTTCCGGCTCTCGCAGCGCGCCAACGGCGTCTCGCAGCTGCACGGTGTCGTCAGCCGCGGCATGTTCGGCGGCCTCTGGCCCGAGTTCGACACCGAAGAGCGCCCGATCACCTCGATCACCAACGGCGTGCACGCCCCGACGTGGGTGGCCCGCGAGATCTTCGACCTGGCCCGCACGCACGGCGTCCGGCCCGGCCCCGACCCCGACGCCGACAACCCGCACCTGGTCTTCGACGTGGTCGACAAGGTGCCCGGCAAGGAGATCTGGGACACCAAGCGGATCCTCCGTCAGCGCCTCGTCGACGACGCCCGCGTCCGGATGCGCAAGTCGTGGCAGCAGCGCGGTGCGGCTCCGGCCGAGCTCAAGTGGATCGACCGGTGCCTCGACGCGAACGTGCTGACGATCGGGTTCGCGCGCCGCGTCCCGTCCTACAAGCGGCTCACGCTGATGCTGCGCGACCCCGCCCGCCTCAAGCGCCTGCTGCTCGACCCCGAGCGTCCGGTGCAGCTGGTCATCGCCGGCAAGTCGCACCCCGCCGACGAGGGCGGCAAGAAGATGATCCAGGAGATCGTGCGCTTCGCCGACGACCCCGAGGTCCGGCACCGCATCGTGTTCCTGCCCAACTACGACATCGCGATGGCGCAGCCGCTCTACCCCGGCTGCGACGTGTGGCTGAACAACCCGTTGCGTCCCTACGAGGCCTGCGGCACGTCCGGCATGAAGGCCGCGCTCAACGGCGGCCTGAACCTCTCCATCCTCGACGGGTGGTGGGACGAGTGGTACGACGGCAACAACGGCTGGTCGATCCCGTCCGCCGACGGCGTCGAGGACGAGGACCACCGCGACGACATCGAGGCGACCGCTCTCTACGACCTCATCGAGAACGAGGTCGCGCCGCGGTTCTACGACGAGGACGAGGAGGGCACCCCGGTCCGTTGGATCGAGATGGTGCGCCACACCCTGAAGTCCCTCGGCCCCAAGGTGCTCGCCGACCGGATGGTCCGCGACTACGTCATGAAGCTCTACAGCCCGTCGGCCCAGAGCTCGCGCACGCTCAACGGCGACTACGCCGGTGCGCAGGACCTGGCCGACTGGAAGCACAAGGTGCGTGCGGGCTGGTCCGGCGTGGCCATCGACCACGTGGAGTCCAGCGGGGTCGCCGACGCGCCCGAGCTCGGCGAGACCCTCGAGGTCCGCGCCTTCGTGTCGCTCGGCGGGCTCTCGCCCGACGACGTCGACGTGCAGGTCGTGCACGGCCGGGTCAAGCACGAGGACGCCCTGGTCGACACGCACATCGCGTCTCTCGGCCTGGGGGAGACCTACGAGGGAGGTCGGCACCGCTTCGAGGGCACCGTCGCGCTGGCCACCACCGGTCCGTTCGGGTACACGGTCCGGGTGCTGCCGAAGAACGAGCACCTCGCTTCGCCTGCCGAGCTGGGCAGGGTCACGCTTCCGTCGTACTGAGGGGTGCGAGGTCGTGCTCCGTCAGAGCTGGCGGAGCACGATCAGGGAGCTCGGCTCGATCTCGATGACCTCGCCGGCGGAGAGCCGCTCGCCGACGGGGTGACCGGAGTCGGTGCTGAGCACGACCTCGCCGGACCTGACCCACTCGTTGGCCGGTAGCTTGGCCTTGCCCGAGTCCGCGTGCGCGTGGAACCACAGCAGGAACGACGAGTCGTGCAGCTGCTCGCCGCGCGGCCCCGGGGCTCTCAGCGGGTCGCCGGACACGAACATGCCGAAGGTGTGCAGCCGGTCGTCGTACCAGTCGGTCTCGGTCATCTCGCGGCCCTCGGGGTGGATCCAGGCCAGGTCCTTGGGCCCGCCCCGGACCGTCGGGCGGCCTTCCAGGAAGTGCCGCTGGCGCAGCGCTGGGTGCTCGCGTCGTAGCCGCAGCGCGGTCTTGGCGATGTCGTAGAGGTCCAGCCACGCGTCGTCGGGACGCCAGTCCATCCAGGACGTCTCGTTGTCCTGCACGTAGGCGTTGTTGTTGCCGCGCTGGGTGCGCCCGCGCTCGTCCCCGGCGGTGATCATCGGGACCCCGGCCGACAGGCAGAGCGTCGCCAGCAGGTTCGCCGACTGCTTGTGTCGCAGGGCGAGGATCCCCGGGTCGTCGGTGTCGCCCTCGGCGCCGCAGTTCCAGGACCGGTTGTTGTCGGTGCCGTCGTGGTTGTGCTCGCCGTTGGCCGCGTTGTGCTTGAGGTCGTAGGACACCAGGTCGCGCAGCGTGAAGCCGTCGTGGGCGGTGACGAAGTTGATCGAGGCGTACGGCGAGCGGCCGTCGTCGGCGTAGAGGTCGGAGGACCCGGACAGCCGTGAGGCGACGTCACGGATGCCGCCCGACTCGAGCCGCCAGAAGTCGCGCAGGGTGTCGCGGTACTTGTCGTTCCACTCGCACCACGGCGGCGGGAAGCGGCCGACCTGGTAGCCGTCCATGCTCGCGTCCCACGGCTCGGCGATCAGCTTCACGTGCCGCAGCACGGGGTCCTGGCCGATGGTGGTGATGAAGTGCCCGCCGAGGTCGACGCGGTGGCCGGTGCGGGTCAGCGCCGGGGTGAGGTCGAAGCGGAAGCCGTCGACGTGCATCTCGGTGACCCAGTAGCGCAGCGAGTCGAGGATCATCCGCAGCGCCGGAGGGTAGGCCGCGTCGACGGTGTTGCCGCAGCCGGTGACGTCGAAGTACGTCGCCCCGTCGTTGACCCAGTCGACGTGCTTGTAGTAGCCGATGTCGTCGAGGCCGCGGAAGCTCAGCGTCGGACCGAGCGGGCTGCCCTCGGCCGTGTGGTTGTAGACCACGTCGAGGATGACCTCGAGGCCGGCGCGGTGCAGCGCCTTGACCATCGCCTTGAACTCGTCGACCTGCTCGCCGCGGTCGCCCGTCGAGCTGTAGCCGCCGTGCGGCGCGAAGAAGCCGATCGAGTTGTAGCCCCAGTAGTTGCCCAGCCCCGACTCCGCGAGGTCCGGCTCGGAGGCGAACTGGTGGACGGGCAGCAGCTCGACGGTGGTGACGCCGAGGTCCTTGAGGTAGTGCACCGCCGCGTTGGTGGTCAGCCCGGCGTAGGTGCCGCGGATGTCCTCGGGCACCTCCGTGTGCAGCTGGGTGAAGCCCTTGACGTGCGCCTCGTAGACGATCGTGTCGGTCCACCGGTGCCGAGGGCGCACCTCGTCGTCGTCGCCCCAGTCGAAGTCGTCGCGCACCACGACCCCCTTCGCGACGTACGCCGCGGAGTCCCGGTCGTCGCGGGGTCCGGCGTGGGCGGTCCGCACGGCGTCCAGGTCGCGGGACGCCGGCTTCGGGTAGCCGTAGATCGGGCCGGTCGGGTCGACCGACCCGCTGACGGCCCGGGCGTAGGGGTCGAGCAGCAGCTTGGCGGGGTTGAACACCCGCCCGCGCTGCGGCTGCCACGGGCCGTCGGCCCGGAAGCCGTAGCGCTGGCCGGGCTCGATCCCCGGCAGGGCGCCGTGCCAGATCCCGAGGGTCTGCTCGGTCAGGGTCCAGCGCGCCTCCGCGTCGGCATCGTCGAAGAGGCAGAGCTCGACCGAGGTCGCTTCGGGAGCGAAGACCGCGAAGTTGGTGCTCCCCGGGTCCCACGTCGCACCTAGCGGCTGATGGCTGCCGGGCCACGCTGTCGTCGTCACCCGCACATTCTTCCGTGGCGACCGCCCCCCGAAACCCGGGTCCGGAACCGGGCGGCCGAACTGGCCGTTCGGGCAGGAGGACCGGTGGCTACAGTCGTGCCGACCGCAGCAGGTTGCCGAGAAGACACGAGGAGCAGACGCCATGGGTGAGTTCGTACGGCTCGAGGTCGAGGACGGTGTAGGCACGATCCGCATCGACCGACCGAAGATGAACGCCCTCAACGTGCAGGTCCAGGAGGAGATCCGGGCCTGTGCGACCGAGGCGGCCACCCGGGACGACGTACGCGCCGTGATCGTGTACGGCGGCGAGCGGGTCTTCGCGGCCGGGGCGGACGTCAAGGAGATGGCCGACATGTCCTACGCCCACATGGTGGCGCGCTCCGGTGGCCTGCAGTCGGCGTTCACCGCCGTCGCCAAGATCCCCAAGCCCGTCGTCGCGGCCGTCACCGGCTACGCCCTCGGCGGAGGCTGCGAGCTCGCGCTGTGCGCCGACGTCCGGATCGCGGGGGAGGGCGCAACCCTCGGCCAGCCGGAGATCCTCCTCGGCATCATCCCGGGAGCCGGCGGCACCCAGCGTCTGACCCGCCTGGTCGGCCCGTCGCGCGCCAAGGACATCATCTTCACCGGCCGGTTCGTGAAGGCCGACGAGGCCCTGAGCATCGGGCTCGTCGACCGGGTCGTCCCGGACGAGGAGGTCTACTCCGCGGCGCAGACCTGGGCCCGGCAGTTCTCCCGGGCGGCGGCGTTCGCGCTGCGGGCGGCCAAGGAGTCGGTCGACCGCGGCATCGAGGTGGACCTGGAGACCGGCCTCGAGATCGAGCGGGTCCAGTTCGCGGCGCTGTTCGCGACGGAGGACCGGACCACCGGCATGCGGTCGTTCGTCGACAGCGGTCCCGGGAAGGCCGAGTTCCAGGGCCGCTAGCCGAAACCGGAACGTGTTCTCATCCAGTCGGGCGTTCGGTTAGGGTGCCACCAACTCATACCTAGGAGAACCGTGGCCGACACCGAGAAGCCTGTCGAGAACACCCCGGACGCGGACACGAGCACGAAGGCGGAAGCACCTGTGGCGGAGAAGAAGGAGAAGCCGCGCAAGGACCGGCAGACCGGCAAGAAGGTCGTCGCCGGTGCCAACGCGGTCCGGTCGAGGATCGCCTCGGTGGTCTGGTTGATCGCGGTGGTCTGTGCGTTGTTCCTGGCCGTCGGAGCCCTGCTGATCGCGCTCAAGGCCAACCAGGGCAACGCAATCGTGCGGTTCGTCCTCGACGGTGCCGACCAGCTCGACCTCGGCGTGTTCAGCCGCAAGCAGGGCATCTTCACCTTCGACGGCAAGGGTGCGGCGACCAAGAACGCC
>JBDSMW010000126.1:0-32124 GCA_039915665.1 Nocardioidaceae bacterium | reverse complement strand
CTGAGGTCGGGCTCGGTGCACAAGTCCCGCTCGAAGGCGTCCGACGCGGTCGTCGCCCGGCTGACCGAGGTGCTCGAGCAGTTCGACATCGACGCCCAGGTCACCGGCTACACCCGTGGCCCGACGGTCACCCGCTACGAGGTCGAGCTCGGCCCCGCGGTCAAGGTCGAGAAGGTCACCGCACTCGGCAAGAACATCGCCTACGCCGTGGCGTCCGCCGACGTCCGGATCCTCTCCCCGATCCCCGGCAAGTCCGCGATCGGCATCGAGATCCCGAACACCGACAAGGAGATCGTCTCCCTCGGCGACGTGCTCCGGTCGAACAACGCCCGCAACGACCACCACCCGATGATCGTCGGGCTCGGCAAGGACGTCGAGGGCGGCTTCGTGGTCGCGAACATGTCGAAGATGCCGCACCTGCTGGTCGCCGGCGCGACCGGCTCCGGCAAGTCGTCGTTCGTGAACTCGATGATCACCTCGATCCTGATGCGCTCCACGCCCGACGAGGTGCGGATGATCCTGGTCGACCCCAAGCGGGTCGAGCTGAACATCTACGAGGGCGTGCCGCACCTGATCACGCCGATCATCACCAGCCCCAAGAAGGCCGCCGAGGCGCTGGCGTGGGTCGTGCGCGAGATGGACATGCGCTACGACGACCTCGCGGCGTTCGGCTTCCGGCACGTCGACGACTTCAACAAGGCGGTCCGGGCCGGCAAGGTCAAGGTCCCTCCGGGCAGCGAGCGGGTGCTCGCGCCGTACCCCTACCTGCTCGTGGTCGTCGACGAGCTAGCCGACCTGATGATGGTGGCGCCGCGCGACGTCGAGGACGCCGTCGTCCGGATCACCCAGCTCGCGCGGGCCGCGGGCATCCACCTGATCCTGGCCACCCAGCGACCCTCGGTCGACGTGGTGACCGGCCTGATCAAGGCCAATGTCCCTTCGCGGCTGGCGTTCGCGACGTCGTCGCTGGCCGACTCGCGGGTCATCCTCGACCAGCCCGGCGCCGAGAAGCTCGTCGGCCAGGGTGACGGGCTGTTCCTGCCGATGGGCGCCGGCAAGCCGGTGCGCGTCCAGGGCTCCTGGGTCACCGAGGCCGAGATCCACCAGGTCGTCGCGCACTGCAAGCAGCAGCTGCAGCCGACCTACCGCGAGGACGTGACCGCTCCCGCGGCCGCCAGGCGCGACCTCGACGACGACATCGGCGACGACCTCGACCTGGTGGTCCAGGCGATCGAGCTGGTCGTCTCCACGCAGTTCGGGTCCACCTCGATGCTGCAGCGCAAGCTCCGCGTCGGCTTCGCCAAGGCCGGCCGGCTGATGGACATCCTCGAGAGCCGGGGTGTGGTCGGCCCGAGCGAGGGCTCGAAGGCCCGCGACGTGCTCATCAAGCCCGACGACCTCGACGCCGTGATCGCGACCTTGCAGGGGGAGCAGTGAGCGCAGCCATGCACCAGCCCACCGACGTGGACGGCTCCTCCGGGAGCACCGACCGCACCGACGACGTGGCCGTGGGGAGCACCCCGGTCGTCGTCCGACGGAACGCGGGTCTCGCCGCGCTGGTCGGGGCGGGCGCCTCGGCCATCGCGATCGCCTACCTGTGGCGGGCCAGCGCCAGCGGCGCCCCGCTCGACTGGGTGCTCTTCCTGGTGATGGCGGCCATCGCCGTCCTCAACCTCGCCAACCTCGTGGACGCGCGCACCCCACTGCTGGTCGCCGACGACCTCGGCGTCCGCATCCGGCTCGGCAACCAGTGGCGCGGTCTGCCCTGGGACGCCGTGGAGCGGGCCGTGGTGCAGCCGCGACACGGACTGCTCAAGGACGGCCGGCTGATGTTCGCGCCGCACAGCTTGTCCCGGGCCCTCGACGGCCTCGACGCCCGCGGGCACCGGGCCGCCCGCCTCAACCAGAAGTTGTACGGCGCCGCGCTGGCCGTGCCGATGGGCCTGACGACGCGGTTCTCAGCGCACGGTCAGGACCTCGCCGACTCGCTGGCCGCCCTAGCTCACGGTCGCGCCGACGTGGTGGTCGTGGCCGACCGGGCCGTAGTCGAGGCGCCGGTGATCGAGGAGCCGGTCGTCGACGAGACGGACGAGGCCGGGGCGGACCGGGACGAAGACCGTCCCGCCCGGCGCAGCCTGCTGGGCGGACTGGGCACGATCGTGTCCCGCGTGGCCAGGGGCCGCAGCCACGACGTGGACGCCGAGCACGAGTCCGACCTCGAGACCGAGATGGAGCCGAAGGACGACGAGGACGACGAGGTCGAGCCCGTCGCCCCTGCACCGGCCGCGCGGTCCGCCGCCGTACCCCTTCGCGACACCCGGCGTGCGCTGCGCGCCCAGGTCACCCGGGACACCCCGGCGACCGTGCTGGGCAACGTGGCCCTGCACCCCGACAAGTACGACGCGGACGGCCGCCGTCGCACGCCGCTCCCCGAGGGCCGCGAGCTGCGCCGTCCGGGCAGCGTCGACCTCGAGTTCGAGGCCGCCCCGTCGGCGTCGGTCTTCGAGTCCGGCCGGGTGCGCCCGATCTCTCGTCTAGGCGACCCCGTCGACGCCATCGTCATCGACGGCTTCGTCACCGAGCCGGCCTACGACCCGGTCATCGGCCCGGAGCTGGCCGCGGCCCGCGTCCGGGTCGGGCTCAGCGTCGACGAGCTCGCGGACCGCACCCGCATCCGCCCGCACGTCATCGAGTCCATCGAGGTCGACGACTTCGCACCGTGCGGCGGCGACTTCTACGCCCGTGGTCACCTGCGCACGCTGGCCCGCGTGCTCGGCAAGGACCCTGCGCCGCTGCTCACGCAGTTCGACGACCGCTACGCCACCGCGCCGATCAACGCCCGCCGGGTGTTCGAGGCCGAGCTGTCCACCGGCATGACCGGCAGCATGCGCAGCAATGTCGGCGGACCCAACTGGGCGCTGCTCGTCGGCGTGGTGCTGGCGCTGGTGATGGTCTGGGGCGTCGTGCGGCTGTTCGCCGCCCAGCCGCAGGAGCTGCTCCAGAACCCGGCACCGGTGCTCAACGGCTCGGCGGGCGTGGACTCCGGTCCCGCGACGGCGGGGGCGGCGAGTGCCCCGGCCCCGGCCGGCAAGCCGATCCGGGTCACGCTGGTGGGTGCGCAGGCCGACACGAAGGTGGTCGTGCGCAACGGCGCAGGCGAGGTCGTCTGGGCCGGCGAGATCGTGCTCGGCGAGAAGCGCGTCGTGAAGGCGACGCCTCCCGTGACGGTCCGGGCGACGAACGCCGGTGCCCTCGAGACGCAGGTCAACGGCAAGGACAGAGGCCCGCTCGGCGAGCTCGGCCAGCCGGGGAGGCACACCTTCCACCGGCCGGCCGCTCGCTAGGGCCCTAGGGCTTGACCGCCAGCACCGGGCACGGCGCGTCCAGCAGCACGCGCTGGGCGGTCGAACCCATCAGCAGCTTGCCGACGGGGGAGCGGCGGCGCAGGCCGATCACGACCAGCTCCGCCCGGTGCTCCTGCGCCACGGCCAGGATCTCCTCGGAGGCCTCCCGGCCGCGCATGGCGTGCACGACCAGGTGCTCGACCCCGTCGAGCCGCTCCTCCAGCGCGGCGAGCTGCTCCTCGTCGACGTACCTCTGGTCCACGAGCGCGTCGCCCCGCGAGGTGTTCACCACCACGAGGCGGGTCTTCCGTGCGCGGGCCTCGGCCACGGCGTGGTCCAGGGCGGTCTCGCCCTCGCGGGTCGGCACGTAGCCCACGACGACGCTCATCGCGCGTCCACCTTCTCGTGCTCGTTCTCGATCGCCGCGCCCACCGGCGTACGACGGAGCAGGCGAGCGAGCAGCGGCCAGACGAGCACGACCGCGACGATCACGTAGACCACGACCGCGACCGGCTCGGACCAGAGGCCCGAGATGTGGCCGTCGGAGAGCTGCAGCGACGTGCGGAGCTGCTTCTCCAGTCGGGGCCCGAGGATCACCCCGAGGATCAGCGGCAGGATCGGTAGGCCGAAGCGGCGCATCATGAACCCGAGCAGCCCGAGCACCAGCAGGATGCCGAGGTCGAAGGCCTGCAGGTTCACCGAGTAGGCGCCCAGCGTCGCGAAGAACACGATGCCGGCGTACAGGTACGGCCGTGGGATCTGCAGCAGCCGGGCCCACGCGGGAGCGAGCGGCAGGTTGACCAGCAACAGCAGGGTGTTGCCGATGAACAGGCTCGCGATCAGCGCCCAGACCAGCTGCGGCTCACGGTCGAACAGCAGGGGACCGGGCTGGATGCCGTACTGCGTGAACGCCGCCAGCATCACCGCCGCCGTCGCGTTCGTGGGCAGGCCCAGCGAGAGCATCGGCACGAGCGTGCCGGCGGCCGAGGCGTTGTTGGCGGCCTCCGGCCCGGCGACGCCCTCGATGGCGCCGTGGCCGAACTCCTCGGGGTGCTTGGAGAGCCGCTTCTCGGTCACGTAGGACAGGAACGTCGGGATCTCCGCGCCGCCGGCCGGCAGCGCCCCGAACGGGAAGCCGAAGGCGGTGCCGCGCAGCCACGGCTTCCAGGACCGCTTCCAGTCCTCCTTGCCCATCCACGGCTGTCCGACGGGGATCACGTGCGCCGCCGTACGACGGAGGTGCGCGGCGACCCACAGCGCCTCGCCGACCGCGAAGATGGCGACCGCCACCACGACGACGTCGATTCCGTCGACGAGCAGCGGCTGGCCGAACGTCAGCCGGCGCTGTCCGGAGATCTGGTCGGCACCGATGAGGCCGATGGCCAGCCCGAGGCCCAGGGCGCAGAAGCCGCGGAGCCGGGACGAGCCGAGGACCGCGGTCACCGCGAGCAGCGACAGCACCATGATCGCGAAGTAGCTCGGGTTGCCGAGGCTGACCGCGAACTTCACGACCAGCGGGGCCAGCACGACCAGGAGCACCGTGCCGATGGTGCCGGCGATGAACGAGCCGATGGCCGCCGTCGCGAGCGCCTGGGAGGCTCGTCCGGCCTTGGCCATCTTGTGGCCCTCGATGGCGGTGACCACCGACGAGGACTCTCCGGGTGTGTTCAGCAGGATCGACGTGGTCGATCCGCCGTACATGCCGCCGTAGTAGATGCCGGCGAACATGATGAAGGCGTTCTCGGCCGGCAGGGCGAACGTGACCGGCAGCAGCAGGGCGATCGTCATGGCGGGGCCGAGGCCCGGCAGCACGCCGACGGCGGTGCCGAGCAGCACCCCCAGCAGGGCGTAGAGCAGGTTCTCGGGGGTCAGCGCGGTCGCGAAGCCGCCGAGGAGGGAGGACCAGACGTCCATGGTCACAACACCCCTTCGAGGATGCCGGCGGGCAGGTGGATGCCGAGGCCGAGGTAGAAGCCGTAGAAGGTGATCAGGGACATGGCCAGGGAGATGGCCAGGTCGCGGACGTAGTGCCGGCTGCCCAGGGCCCAGGTGCAGCCGAAGAACAGCAGCGCTCCGGACACCACCCAGCCGAGGACGTCGACGAGCAGCACGTTGGCCACGAAGACGAGCAGGAGCGGGACCACCACGGCCCACTCGGTGCCGGCGGCCAGGTCGACGTCCTCCCCCTCCTCGGCCTCGCCTTGGCCGCCCCGGAGCACGTCGACGGCCAAGCCGACGGCGCACAGCAGCAGCAGGACGGCTACCCCCAGGGGGAAGGCCTGCGGGCCGACCCGGTCGGAGTCGGTGGTGGGGGCGTCCATGCCCAGCGCGTCGACGAGGACCACCAACCCGACCGCTCCGAGCAGGAGGGCGACCCCCAGCTCGGAGCGGCCGGCGAGGCGTCCCCGCACGGTGGTGCTCACGGGGACGGTGCTCATGCCAGGCCGAGCTCGGAGAGGGTGTCCCGGACGCGCTGGTCCTGCTCGCCGAGGAAGGTGCCGAAGTCGTCACCGGTCAGGAACGCGTCGGACCAGCTGTTGGCGACCAGCGCCTCCTTCCAGGCCTTGGTCTCGTGCATCTTCGAGAACGCGTCCTCGAGACGGGCCTTGTCCGCGTCGCTGATGCCGGGGGGCGCCACGATGCCGCGCCAGTTGGTGAAGACCAGGTCGATGCCGGCCTCCTTGAACGTGGGGGCGTCGATGCCCTCGGTGCGCTCGTCGCCGCTGGTGGCGAGCACCCGGATGTCGCCGTTGGCGATCTGGTCCTTGAACTCACCGGCACCGGACGTCGCTACGTCGAGCTTGTCGCCGAGGATGGCGGGAAGCAGGTCGCCACCTCCGTCGTACTGCACGAAGTTCACGTCGCGGGGGTCGATGCCGACGGCCTGGGCGAGCTGCATCGGCAGCAGGTGGTCGGGGCCGCCGGGCGACGACCCGCCGCCGACGCTGATGCCCTTGGGGTCCTTCTCCCAGGCGGTGACGAAGTCGTCGATGGTCTTGAACGGGGAGTCCTTGGACACCATGACGGCGCCGTACTCCTCGATCAGCCGGACGATGGGGGTGGTCTCCTTCAGCGTCGCCTGGGACTTGTTGGTGTAGCTCGCGCCGACCACGCCGAGTCCCATCATCATGGCGAGGTCGCCGTTGCCCTTCTCGTTGACGGTCCGGGCCAGGCCGACCGTGCCGCCGGCCCCGTCGAGGTTGAAGACCTCGGTGCCCTGGGTGATGTCGTCGCTCTCCATCACCTTGGCGGCGACGCGGGCGGTGGTGTCGTAGCCGCCTCCGGGGGTGTTCGGGACCATGATCCGCAGGTCGGTCATCGGCTGGCCCGCGTCAGCGGCCTTGCCGCCGCCGTCGTCGGAGGAGGTGGTCACGCCGCAGGCGGAGGACACGAGGGCGAGGCCGGCGGCGAAGGCGGCCAGCCGGAAGATGCGAGTCGTGCGGTTGCGAGCCATGGGAGGTCCTTCTCGTGCTTCGGGGATGCTGGTGCACCGACCCTCGCCGCTTCTGTGAGCGTCGTCACGATTGCGGTCTCAACGAACGTTGTGGTCATTGTGGTCACGGGCACACGCGGCCCCGACGGTGCCATCCTGTCCCGTGTGACGACCTCGGTGAAACGCCGCACGATGACCCTGGCGGGGCAGTACCTCCTGCTCCAGGTGCTCATCGTGCTGGTTGTACTGGTCGCGGTCGGGGCGATCTCGGTGGCCCAGACGGCCCGCTCCTTCGAGCGCAGCGAGGTCCGGCCCGCCCTCAGCGCGGCCGAGAACCTGGCCGCCACCCCGACGGTGCGTGAGCGGATCGCCGGCGCGAAGACCGGGAACCGGGTGCTCGCCTCGGTCGGCGAGGCGTCCCGGACGACGTCGGGCTCCACGTCGGTCTTCCTGGCGAGCACCCACGGGATCGTGCTGGTCTCCTCAGACCCCGCCCAGGTCGGCGGGCGGGCCCCCCTGGGGCAGAGCCGGGTGCTCTCCGGAGCCTCGTGGACCGGCACCCGCGACGTCGGTGGCCACGCGACGGTGGTCGCGCAGGCGCCGGTCTACGCAGAGACCACCGGTGCCGTCGTGGGGATGGTCGAGATCGGCCGCGAGGTGCCGTCGGTCTGGAGCCGCCTCGGCGACGTGGTCCCGAACCTCCTGGTCTACCTCGGCGTCGCGAGCGTCCTCGGCCTGGGCGGCTCGCTGCTGCTGTCACGGCGGGTGAAGCGGCAGACCCTCGGCATGGAGCCGGCCGAGATCGCCGGGCTCGTCGAGCACCGCGAGGCCCTGGTGCACGGCGTCAAGGAGGGCGTCATCGCGATCGACCAGCAGCAACGCGTGACGGTGGTCAACGACTCCGCCCGCCAGCTGCTCGAGCTGCGTCCGGACTGCGTCGGGCAGCCGCTCGACGGGCTCGACCTCAACCCGGAGCTGGTGCAGGCGCTGACCAACCGGCAGCCCGACCCGGACCGGCTCGTGCTGGTCGGGGACCGCGTGCTGGCCCTCAACCGGCGGTCGATGCGCTCGCGCGGCCAGGTCATCGGGTCGGTCACGACGCTCCGCGACCGCACCGAGCTGTCCGCCCTCGAGCGCGAGCTCGGCACCAGCCGGGCCACCAGCGACACCCTGCGGGCCCAGACCCACGAGTTCGCCAACCAGCTGCACACCATCAGCGGCCTGCTCCAGCTCGAGGAGTACGACGAGGTGCTGCGGTTCGTCGACGGGGTCCGGCTCTCCCGGAGCTCGTTGTACGACGAGGTGACCTCCCGCATCGACGACGCAACGGTGGCCGCCCTGCTGATCGCCAAGGCCAGCCTGGCCGCCGAACGCGGCGTCGACCTGCGCCTGGACCCCGGGTCACGGGTCGGCAAGGTCTACGGCGGGCTCGCGCGCGACCTCACGACCGTCGTCGGCAACCTCGTCGACAACGCGCTCGACGCCGCGACCTCGGCGGGCGCGGGGCGCCCCCGTGTCGACGTCAGCGTCGTGGACGACGGCGCGGCCATCACGGTCACCGTCGCCGACACCGGACCGGGGGTCCAGGACAGTGACGACGTTTTCCGGCAGGGCTACAGCACCAAGCCCGGCGGGGACGCCGGCGGGCGTGGCTTCGGACTGGCCCTGACCCGGCTGGTCTGCCGGCGTCGCGGGGGAGACGTCACGGTGCACAACCAGGGCGGCAACGGCGGCGCGATGTTCACAGCGACCCTGCCGACGCTTCGCGAGGGGGTCGAGGCGTGATCGAGGTTCTCGTCGTCGACGACGACTTCATGGTGGCGCGGATCCACACCGGCTTCGTCGGGCGCACGCCCGGCTTCACGGTCACCGGCGTCGCACACTCCGGCGCGGAGGCCCTGGTCGAGGCCGAGCGGCTCCAGCCCGACCTGGTGCTCCTCGACGTCTACCTCCCCGACGTCTCCGGCCTCGACCTGCTCGGAGCCCTGCGGGAGGCGGCCCCGGAGGTCGACGTGCTGGTGATCTCGGCGGCACGCGAGGCGGACACGGTCCGCCGGGCCTTGCGCGGCGGGATCGTGCACTACCTGATGAAGCCGTTCTCCTACGACGACCTCCGGGTGCGGCTCGAGCACTACCAGCAGGCCTACGCCGGGCTGTCGAGCGACGAGGCGGACCAGGCCTCCGTGGACCGGGTGTTCGGGCTGCGCGGGGGAGACAAGCGGCTGCCCAAGGGGTTCAGCCCCGAGACGCTGCGGCTGGTCGAGGACACCCTGCGGCTCGAGGCCGCCGACGTCTCCGCGGCCGAGGCTGCCGGCCTCCTGGGCATCGCCCGGGTCTCCGCCAGGAGGTACCTCGAGCACCTCGTCGAGACGGGAAAGGTCGAGGTCAGCCTGCGGTACGGCGAGGTGGGCCGGCCCGAGCGGCGCTACACCTGGAGATGAGCCTGGCGGTGACCGGTTCGCCGTTGCGACCGCCCGACCGTCATACTCGGTGACGGTTATGACTGCTACCCGACAGACCGCCGCCCCCCTCACCACCGTCGCGCTGGTGACGCTCGGCTGCGCCCGCAACGAGGTCGACTCCGAGGAGCTGGCCGGCCGCCTGGAGGCGGGCGGCTTCCGCCTCGTCGACGACCCCGAGGACGCCGACACCGTCATGGTGAACACGTGCGGCTTCGTCGAGGCGGCCAAGAAGGACTCCGTCGACACGCTGCTGGCGGCCTCCGACCTCAAGGCGAGCGGCTCCACGCAGGCCGTCGTCGCGGTCGGCTGCCTGGCCGAGCGCTACGGCAAGGACCTGGCCGAGTCGCTGCCCGAGGCCGACGCGGTCCTGGGCTTCGACGACTATCCGGACATCGCCGCCAAGCTGCGGTCGATCCTGGCCGGCGAGCAGCACCATCCGCACACGCCCCAGGACCGTCGCAAGCTGCTGCCGATCACGCCGAGCGAGCGGGGCTCCGCCGCCGGTGCCGTCGTCGTGCCCGGGCACACCATCTCCGCCCCGGACCTGCCCGCAGGCGCCGCTCCCGACTCCGGTCCCCGCGCGATCCGTCGCCGGCTCGACGGCGGCCCGATGGCGCCGCTCAAGCTGGCCAGCGGCTGCGACCGGCGCTGCTCGTTCTGCGCGATCCCGTCGTTCCGCGGCTCCTTCGTCTCCCGCCGGCCCAGCGACGTGCTGGGCGAGGCCCGTTGGCTCGGCGAGCAGGGCGTCAAGGAGCTGTTCCTGGTCAGCGAGAACTCCACGTCCTACGGCAAGGACCTCGGCGACCTGCGGCTCCTCGAGACGCTGCTGCCCGAGCTCGCCGCCGTCGAGGGCATCGAGCGGGTGCGGGTGTCCTACCTCCAGCCCGCCGAGACCCGGCCCGGCCTGGTCACCGCGCTGGCCACCACGCCCGGCGTCGCGGCCTACTACGACCTGTCCTTCCAGCACGCTTCCCACGCGGTGCTGCGGCGGATGCGCCGGTTCGGCGACCCGGAGAGCTTCCTGGGCCTGATCGAGCAGATCCGCTCGCAGGCGCCGCTCGCGGGCATCCGGTCCAACGTGATCGTCGGGTTCCCCGGCGAGACCGCCGAGGATCTCCAGACGCTCTGCGACTTCCTGGTCGGGGCCCGGATGGACGTGGTCGGCGTGTTCGGCTACTCCGACGAGGACGGCACCGAGGCAGAGGGGTTCGACGGCAAGCTCGACGAGGACGAGATCCGCGAGCGCACCGAGCACGTCACCCGGCTGGTCGAGGAGCTCACGTCCCAGCGGGCCGAGGAGCGGATCGGCGAAGAGGTCATGGTGCTCGTCGAGAGCACCGAGGACGGCGATGTCGCCGGCCGCGCCGAGCACCAGGGGCCGGAGGTCGACGGCACGACGTACCTCGACGGGCCGGGTCGGCAGGTGGGCGACCTCGTGCGCGCGGTCGTCGTCGAGACGGACGGCGCCGACCTGATCGCCCGGGAGGTCTGATGCCGGACGACGGCCCGCAGCCCTCCAACTGGAACCTCCCCAACGCGCTGACCACGCTACGGATCGTGATGGTGCCGTTCTTCGGCTGGGCGCTGCTCGTCGACGGCGGCGAGTCCGTGCTGTGGCGGGTCGTGGCCTGGGTGCTGTTCGGCGTCGCGATGATCACCGACAAGGTCGACGGCGACATCGCCCGCAGCCGCAACCTGGTCACGAACTTCGGCAAGATCGCCGACCCGATCGCCGACAAGGCGCTGACCGGGATGGCCTTCGTGGGGCTCTCGATCCTTGGCGAGCTCTGGTGGTGGGTGACCATCCTGGTGCTGGTGCGCGAGTGGGGGATCACCCTGCTGCGGCTGTGGGTGATCCGGCACGGCGTGATGGCGGCCGGCCGCGGCGGCAAGCTCAAGACCGTCCTGCAGACCTTCGCCCTGGGCTTCTTCATCTTCCCGATCCGGATCCTCCAGGACGACTGGGGCGTGGCCGGGGACGTGCTCTGGGTGGTGGCGGTGCTGTTGATGGTGGCGGCCGTGGCCCTGACCCTGGTCACCGGGGCCGACTACGTCGTCAAGGCGCTGACGGTGCGCCGCGACGGTCGCGCGGCGGTCAAGACTCCCTGAGGCGCAGGCCCAGCGGCTCGACAAAACTCGTTCGTCGTACGTCGGGCGGCACAGAGCCCTACTCTCGAGGGGATGTCACCTTCTCAGGGGACGACTGTCAACGGACGGGGTGGGCACGAGGTGGACCACACCGAGCGTGCCCGACGGTTCGAGGCCGTGATCCACGCCGCGCCGGACTTCATCTCGATCGCCAGCCTCGACGGGCAGGTGGAGTTCGTCAACGAGCCCGGTCGCGCGCTGATCGGCATGGATGCCGCCACCGATCTGAGCCGCCTCAAGGTGGCCGACTTCCTCACTGCTGACGGGCAGGCCGAGAGCGCCCTGAACGAGCGACCCGCGGTGCTGAAGGACGGCCAGTGGTCCGGGTTCGCCACCCTCCGGGACTGGCGCGACGGGAGCGCCATCCCCGTCGCGGTGACCTCGTTCATGGTGCGTGACGTGGTCACGGACGAGCCCATCGCCCTGGCGAGCATCCAGCAGGACCTCCGACCCTCCCTGGGGCAGCAGCACGCCGTGGCCCAGGCCGAGAGCGCGCTGGCGGAGAGCGAACGCCGTCACCAAGCCTTCCTGCTGCACATGAGCGACATCTTGCTGGTGGTGACCGCGACCGGCGGCCTGAAGTACGCCAGCCCGTCCGCGACCCGCGTCCTGGGCTACCCGGACGGGTGGTTCGTCGACACGGACCTGCTCGATCTGGTCCATCCCGACGACCGCGAGTCGACCCGCCACGCGCTCGCCGACATGGTCTCCCTGCGCACCGAGGGCCCGATCGGGCTGCGCCTCCGGTCCGCCGACGCGACCTTCCGGAGCTACGAGGCGTTGGCGAACAACCTGATCGACGACCCCGCCGTCGGCGGCATCCTGGTCCTCGTCCGGGACGTGACGGACCGGAACAAGACCGAACGAGCGGAGCGGACCCAGGCGAAGGTGCTGGAGCTGATCGCCGCTGAGGCACCCGTCTCCACCGTCCTGAGCGCTCTCGCGCTCTCGGTCGAGGACCAGCTCGAGGAAACGATCTGCACGGTGCTGCTGGCCGAGCGGTCAACGGAGGGAGCGGTGTTCCGCCACGGTGCATCTCCCAGCATGCCCAGTGGCTACGCGCGGGAGCTCGAGGGACGATCCATCGCAGGGGATCCCTCGCCGTGCGGGCTGGCGTTGCGCAGCCGCACTCCGGTCCTCGTCGCCGACATCATGACCGACGAACGATTCGCGACGATGCGTGAGCTCGCCACCTCCTGCGACGTCCGCGGCTGCTGGTCGTTTCCCGTGCTGTCCCCGAACAGCGGCGACCTGCTCGGCACGTTCGCCCTGTACACGCGCGATCCCGGCCTGCCGGACGACCGCACAACGGCCATCGTCGCGCGGGCCAGTCGTCTGGCGGCGATCACCCTGGAGCGGCAGGTGCTGCTCGGACGGCTGGCTTACCAGGCGCACCACGACGACCTGACCGGACTGCCGAACCGCATGACGTTGCTCGCCCGGCTGTCCGACCGGCTCCTGGCCGCCGAAGACGGGACGTCCGGGCCTGGTGTCGTGTTCCTGGACCTGGATCGGCTCAAGATCGTCAACGACTCGCTCGGCCACGACGTGGGCGACGAGCTGCTGGTCCGGATCGCCGGACGGGTGGCCGACGCGGCGCCCGAGGGCGCGATCGTGGCCCGGTTCGGTGGCGACGAGTTCGTCATCCTGGTCGACCGGCTCGAGGGGGCGGACGACGCTGGTCTCCTCGTCGAGCGCGTCCTGGCCGCGGTAGCCGAACCGGTGCTCCTGGCCGGTCGGTCCTTCACCCCGTCGGCGAGTGCCGGGGTCGTCATCGCCGCCCGTGGCCAGAGCGCGACCGAGGTGCTCCGGGACGCCGACATCGCGATGTACCGGGCCAAGCACGGCGGTGGTTCCCGTTACGCGTTCTTCACCGACGACATGCGACGGCGCGCGTTCGACCGGCTCGAGCTGGAGGAGCAGGTCCGACACGGTCTGGCCGCGGGTGAGTTCCGGGTCTTCTACCAGCCGGTGGTTGACCTGACCGACCACGACGCGCTCGTCGGCTTCGAGGCCCTGCTGCGTTGGCAACACCCCACGCGGGGGCTGCTGGGACCGGCGAGCTTCATCGAGCTGGCCGAGGAGACCGGACTCATCGTGGACCTCGGGGAGTGGGTGCTCGGAACCGTAGCGACGTCCGCCGCCCGGTGGAGCGAGAGGTTCCCGTGGTTCCGCGGCACCCTGGCGGTCAACGTCTCGGGCCGGCAGCTCGGTTCCCCGCACCTGCTGCCTGCTGTCCGGACGGCCATGGCCCGGATGGCCCCGTGGTCCCTCGGACTGGAGCTGACGGAGTCGACCCTGATGGAGGACACCGTGTCGACGCGCGGCCTCATCGAGGACCTGGTTTCCTCCGGGGCCTCGCTCGCGATCGACGACTTCGGGACCGGGTTCTCCTCGCTGAGCTACCTCACCCGGCTGCCGGTCAGCACCTTGAAGATCGACCGGAGCTTCGTGCTCGATCTTGACAACCCGGGGGCGCTCGCCGTCGCCGCGACCGTGCTCAACCTGGCGTCGAGCCTCGACCTGACCGTGGTCGCGGAGGGCATCGAGACGCCCGCCCAGCGGGAGGCGCTGCTCGGCCTCGGCTGCCGCTACGGACAGGGCTTCCTGATGGGCCGCCCGCTGCCCGAGACGCAGGCCCTGGAGTTCCTGCGTACGTCGGCCGGCGAGGTCCGCCGCAGCGGCTGAGGCCTAGTCAGGCTGCTCGGCTCGGGCCAGCTGGTTGGCGGCACCGACGAGCGTGAGGTGCGAGAACGCCTGCGGGAAGTTGCCGATGAAGCGCCGTTGCTGTGGGTCGTACTCCTCCGCGAGCAGGCCGACGTCGTTGGGCAGCTCCAGCAGTCGCTGCATCAGGGCGTGCGCGTCGTCGAGCCGCCCGGCGAGCGCGTAGGCCTCGACCAGCCAGAACGAGCAGGCCAGGAACGGGTGCTCGTCGCCCGTGAGGCCGTCGACCCCGGACTCGGTGCGGTAGCGCAGCAGGAACCCGTCGCGCATCAGGTCCTCCTCGATCGCGGCGATGGTGCCGAGCATCCGTGGGTCGTCCCCGGCGATGAACCCGACGTCGGACATCACCAGCAGCGACGCGTCGACCTCGTCGGTCTCGTAGTGCTGGGTGAAGGTGTTCCGCTTTGCGTCGTACCCGTGCTCGAGCACCTCCTCGCGCACCTTGTCGCGCAGTGCCCGCCACTCCTCGACGGGGCCCTCGAGCCCGTGCTTCTCGACGGCCTCGATGGCGCGGTCGAACGCGACCCAGACCATCACTCGCGAGTGCGTGAACCGGCGCAGCGGGCCGCGGATCTCCCAGAGCCCGTTGTCCGGCTCGTCCCAGTGCCGGGCGAGCTCCTCGACCAGGTTGCGCTGCAGCGACCACGAGTCGTCGCTCTCGTCGAGGCCGACGTCACGGGCCATCTCCAGGGCGATCATCACCTCGCCGAGCACGTCGGTCTGGCGCTGCAGGACGGCGCCGTTGCCGATGCGCACCGGGGTCGAGCCGGCGTAGCCCGGCAGGTGGTCCAGGGTGCGCTCCAGCAGGTCGCGTCCACCGTCCACGGCGTACATGATCTGCAGGTCCTGCGGGTCGCCGGCGGCCGCGCGCAGCAGCCAGCTGCGCCACAGCCGGGCCTCGTCGGCGTAGCCGGACTCGAGCAGCGCCTCCAGGGTGAGGGAGGCGTCCCGGAGCCAGCAGAAGCGGTAGTCCCAGTTGCGCTCGCCGCCGATCTCCTCGGGCAGCGAGGTCGTCACGGCCGCGACGATCCCGCCCGTGCCGCCGTGCGTGAGCAGGCGCAGCGTGATCAGCGACCGGACGACGGCCTCGCGGTAGGGGCCGTCGTAGGTGCACATGTCCGCCCAGCCCTGCGAGGTCCGGACGGTGTCCTCGATGCGCTTCTCGAACTCCAGCGGCTGCGGCAGCTGGTGGTGCGAGGGAACCCACGTGGTCGAGAAGGTCAGCTCCTCGCCGGCGTGCACCTCGAACTCGTCGACATGCTTGCCGTCGACGGCGTGCGGCAGCCGGGGGCCGCGCAGGATCAGCCGGTCCGGTCCGGCGACGGCGGTGATGACCGGGGCGCCGTGCATGTCCTCGCGGCGCACCCAGGGCCGGATCTTGCCGTAGCCGAAGCGGACCACCCACTCGTGCCGGATCGTCACCGTGCCCTCGACGCCGATGACGCGACGCACGATGTCGGCGCGACCGTCCCCGATGGGCATCAGGTCCAGGATCGTGACGGCGCCGGTGTCGGTGGTCCAGGTGGTCTCCAGGACGGCGCTGTCCCCGACGTACCGACGGGTGCAGGCGGACTTGCCGTCGACCGGACCCAGCAGCCAGCGGCCGTGCTCGGGCGTGCCCAGCAGCGCGGCGAAGCAGGCGGGCGAGTCGAAGCGGGGCAGGCACAGCCAGTCGACCGAGCCGTCCTGGCCGACCAGGGCCGCGGTGCCGGTGTCGCCGAGCACGGCGTAGTCCTCGATCGGTAGGGCCATGCCGTCACCGTAGCCGTGGCTACCATGCGTCGGGTGGAGGACAGCACGCTGGCGGCGCAGGTGCACGAGGCTCTGCTCGCACGGGTGGCGACGGTGGCGACCGCCGAGTCGCTGACCGGCGGGGGAGTCGGCCGCCTGCTGTCGTCGGTCGCGGGCTCCAGCGCGACATACCGCGGGGGCGTGGTGTCCTACGCCACCGACGTCAAGGTGTCGCTGCTCGGGGTCAGCGAGGAGCTCGTCGCGACGCACGGGGTCGTGTCCGCCGCCTGCGCGGAGCAGATGGCCGTCGGGGTCCGGGCGCTGCTCCGCTGCGACTGGGCGGTCAGCACGACCGGTGTGGCCGGGCCGACGCTCCAGGAGGGCAAGCCTGCCGGGACCGTGCACGTCGGCGTGGCCGGCCCCGACGGCGTGCGGAGCATCGCGCTGGAGCTCGAGGGCGACCGCGACAGCGTGCGGTCCGGCACGGAGCAGGCCGCGCTGGCCGCGCTGCTCGACCGCGTGCTCGACCACGTGCTGGGGAGCGACGTCGGTGCCGGGGACTAGGTTCGCTCACAGCGGAGACAATTTGCCGATGTCGCCTGCGGGAAGTTTTCTCGAACCGGTAGCGTTGGACACCAGGCAACGCCCGCGAACCGCAGGAAGGAGCAGCCCGTGGTGATCTTCCGCCGCCTGCTCGGTGAGGTCCTCCGCGGCCAGCGCATGCGCCAGGGCCGCACCCTTCGCCAGGTCTCCGCGGACGCGCGCGTCAGCCTCGGCTACATCTCCGAGATCGAGCGCGGCCAGAAGGAAGCGTCCTCGGAGCTCCTCGCCTCGATCTGCGCCGCCCTCGACGTCCCGCTCTCGGAGATTCTTTCCGAGGTCAGCGACGCCGTGGCGCTCGAGGAAGCCGCGCTCGCGATGCAGCTCGAGGACGTCCGGGTCGACACCACCAGCCTGCGAGCCGCGCGGTCCGGCTCCGGTCCCCGCGCCGGCGACGTCGTCGCCTCCGCCGCCTGAGCCGGGTGCTCCCGCACGAGCTGCGCTAGCCAGGATTGTGGCCTCGCCCTGCATCGACATGCCGTAGGACGGTGCAGCCATCGGCCACTTCGCCGCGAGGGCTCGCAAGGACATCGGTGATGCGTCAGCCGGGATCGGGCTGGCAGGACGGGCACCAGTACGTCGCCCGCTGCTGCAGCTCCGGTCCCTGCTGGTCGACGCGGATCCGGGTGCCGCAGCGACGGCAGGGCTGCTTGTCGCGGCGGTAGACCCAGGTGGTCTGCCCGCGGCGGGTGTCGCCGGTGAGGGTCTGCTCGACGCGTTCCTTGTTGGCGTCCAGGGCCGAGCGGGCGCGGCGCACGAGACGGGGCAGGTCGGGCACGTCGCCGACCGGCAGCCGCGGGTGCGCGCCGGCCAGATAGCACAGCTCGTTCTTGTAGAGGTTGCCGATGCCGGCCAGGTTGCGCTGGTCCAGGATCGCGTCGGCCACCGGGCGGGACGGGTCCGCCAGCAGCCGGCGCAACGCCTCGGCCTCGTCCCAGTCCGGGCCGAGCAGGTCGGGTCCGAGGTGCCCGACGACGGTGTCCTCCGCGTCGCGGGCGACGACCTCGACGACGCCGAGGGCGAAGCCGACCGCGGTCCAGTCAGTGGTGCGCAGCACCACCCGCGCCTCGTGCGCCGGGCGGCGCCAACGGGTGCCCGGCTTGTAGAGGTGCCAGGAGCCCTCCATCTTCAGGTGGGTGTGCAGGGTGTGGCCCGTGCCGTCTGCCGGGCCGTCTGCCGGGCCGATGCGGGTGAGCAGGTGCTTGCCGCGGGCCACGGTCGCCTCGACGCGCTGGCCGGACAGGTCGAGGGTGGCGTGCGCCGGCACCCGGAAGTCGGTCTCGAGCAGCAGTGCACCCGTCAGCGCCTTGTCCAGGTGCAGTGCGGTGCGCCACACGGTGTCGCCCTCGGGCATCGGGTCAGTGGTTCCGCACGGCGTCGAGGACCAGTGCGGCGGTCTCGTCGGGCCGCTCGAGGGACGGCAGGTGACCGGCCCAGGGCAGCTCGACGAGCGTGCCGTGCGGGATCAGGGCGGCCAGGGTCCGGGCGGTCGCCCGGAAGAACGCGAAGTCGTGGCCGCCCGCGACGACGGTGGTCGGCATGGTCAGCGCGGTGGGCGTGACGGTCAGCTCGCGGGCGTCGACGTCGTCACCGGCGGCGACCTGGACGTCGAGGGCCCGGCGTTGCATCCGGGCCAGGAGGTCGCGCGCGTCGTCGTCCGCGTCCGGTCCGATCCAGGAGCGGACGTTGAGAGCGGTGGCGGCGTCGAGGTCGCCGGCGTCCATCAACGCTCCTTCCTCCCGCCACAGGGCCCGCAGGTCGTCGTCGGGCTCGGCCACCTCGGCCGCGGTCGCGAGCAGCACCAGCCGGGTCACCCGGTCCGGTGCGGCGGTGGCGACCTGGAGTGCGACGAAGCCGCCGAAGGACGAGCCGACCAGGGCGAAGTCGGTGACCCCCAGGTCGTCGAGCAGGGCCAGCACGTCCTCCGCGTCGGAGTACGACGAACCGGGCTCGAGCCCCGACTCCCCGAACCCGCGTAGGTCGCAGCGCACGGTGCGGAACCCGTGGCCCAGGAGCAGGTCGACCTGGACGTCCCACATGCGGAGGTCGGCGACGCCGGCGTGCAGCAGGACGACCGTCGGACCGGAGCCCGCTTTCTCGTGGTGCAGGAGCTCGCTCATCCCCGCAGCCTAAGACCGCGGGGGGTGGCGACGAAGCCGGCCGCCTCCAGGGCCTGCCGCAGCGCGCTGGACCGCTCGCCGGTGCCCAGGATGGTGTGGCCGTCGGCCTTCTCCACGGTGAGCCGGCCCAGGGCGCCCTGCCGGACGGCGGTGGCGAGCGCGCCCATGGCCGGGGCGAGGGCGTCGACGTCGTCGGTGAAGGTGAGAAGGGTGCGGCCGCCGCGCTCGACGTAGACGCTGAGCGCGCCGTCGACCAGCACCACGAGCGCGCCGGCCTTGCGACCGGGGCGGTGGCCCGTGCCGGTCTCCTCGTCGGCGGCGACCCGCTCGGGCCAGGGCAGGGCGGCGCCGTAGGGGTTCGCAGGGTCGGTGGCGGCCAGCGCGACCGAGCGCACCTTCTCGTCGTCGGGGGCGTCTCCCAGCTCGCGGGAGAACGAGCGGAGCCGGTCGACGGCGCCGGGTCCACCGAACTGGGCGGCGCCCAGGGAGTTCACGAAGTAGCCCCGGCGGCACCGTCCGGAGTCCTCGAAGGCGGACAGCACCTTGTAGACGCCGGCGAAGCCTCCGGGCACCCGCTCGCTCATCACCGCACCGCGGGTGACCACGCCGTGCCGCTCCAGGAGTCCCTCGGCGCTGGCGTGCGCGCGGCGCGTGGAGTCGGTCTCGAGGTCGGGCAGCAGGGACCAACGACCGGCCGTGGTCGGCGGACCGGTGCGGGTCGGCAGGTCGGGGCGCCGCGGACGGGACGAGGACGAGCGGGCCCGCGGTGGGGGCCGCCGGGACCGGTGGGCGGTGCGGCCACCCGAGGTCAGCGCCCGCGCCGGGGCGAGGGTGTCGTTGCTGAGCCGGCCGCCCCAGACCAGGTCCCAGATCGCAGCCTCGAGGGCCTTGTCGTCCGTGGACCCGACGGTGGTGGCGAGCTGGCGGAAGAAGTAGGCGCCGCCCCCAGCCAGCGCCTCGACGACGGCGTCGTGCAGCGGGGACGAGTCCAGGTCGGGCCGGTCGGGCAGCGTGAGGTGTGCCGTGTCCGCCAGGTGCAGGGACATCCAGCCGTCGGTGCCGGGCAGCGTGCCGTGCCCGGCCCAGAGCACCTCACCGCTGGCGGTCAGCTCGTCCAGCATCGAGGGCTGGTAGTCCACGACGCGGCTGCCGAGCACCAGTGGCTCCAGGGCGGAGGCGGGCACCGCGCACCCGGCGAGCTGGTCGACCACGGTGAGCACGCCGTCGACCCCGCGCAGGCGGCCGCCGACGTTCTGCCAGACGGGGAGGAAGCGGCCCAGGGTCTCGATCTCGACCGGCTCGACCTCCTTGCGCAACGCCGCCAGCGAGCGGCGACGCAGCCGGCGCAGCACCTCGGCGTCGCACCACTCGGCGCCGGCCCCGGACGGCCGGAACTCGCCCTCCAGCACCCGGCCCTGCGCGGCCAGCCGGGCCAGGGTCTGCGCCGCCACCGCGACACCGAGGCCGAGCCGCTGCGCGACGTCGGTCGGCGTGAACGGCCCGTGCGTGCGGGCGAACCGGGCGACCAGGTCGGCCAGCGGGTCCTCCACGGACTCGGTGAACACCTCAGGGGTGCCGGGCGGCACGGGCACGCCGAGCGCGTCGCGGAGCCGGGCGACGTCCTCGACAGCGGTCCAGCGGGCCTCGCCGCCCATCCGGACCTCGACCACGCGCCGGGACCCGGCGAGCAGAGACAGCCACGAAGCGGCCCCGTCGCCCTCGACGCAGCGGGCGGCCACCTCGTCGGTGGAGAGCGGGCCCAGCAGCCGCAGCAGGTCGGCGACGCCCTCGGCGTTCTTGGCCTGCCGGTCGGGGGTGAGCCGCTGCAGCTCGAGCTCGAGCTCGGCCAGCACCTCGGGGTCGAGCAGCTCGCGCAGCTCGGCGCGGCCCAGCAGCTCGGCGAGGAGCCCCTGGTCCAGGGAGAGAGCGGCGGCTCGGCGCTCGGCGACGGGGGAGTCGCCTTCGTACATGAAGGCGGCGACGTAGCCGAACAGCAACGAGCGGGCGAAGGGCGACGGCTGCGTGGTGGACACCTCGACCACGCGGATCTTGCGGGACGACAGGTCCCTCATCATCTGCAGCAGCGCCGGCACGTCGTAGACGTCCTGCAGGCACTCACGGACGGCTTCGAGGACGATCGGGAAGGAAGGGTACTTCACGGCGACCTCGAGCAGCTGCGCACTGCGCTGCCGCTGCTGCCACAGGGGCGAGCGGCGGCCGGGATCCCGACGCGGCAGCAGCAGGGCGCGAGCGGCGCACTCGCGGAACCGGGAGGCGAACAGCGCCGAGCCGCCGACCTCGGTGGTGACGATGTCCTCGATCTCGTCGGCGTCGAAGACCACCACGTCGCCGCCCGGCGGGTCCTGGTCGGTCTCGGGCACCCGCAGCACGATGCCGTCGTCACCCGGGAGTGCCTGGGCGTCGATGCCGTAGCGCTCCCGCAGCCGGACGCCGATCGCCAGCGCCCACGGCGCGTGCACCTGGGCGCCGTAGGGCGAGTGGATCACGATGCGCCAGTCGCCGAGCTCGTCGCGGAACCGCTCCACCAGGATCGTCCGGTCGGTCGGCATCGTGCTGGTGGCCTCGCGCTGCTCGTCGAGGAAGGCGACCAGGTTGTCGGCTGCCCACGCGTCCAGCCCGGCGTCGCGGCAGCGCTGCTTGGCCTGCTCGGTGCTCAGCGCGGTCAGCTCGCGGGTGAAGGCACCGATCGCGGCGCCGAGCTCCGCGGGGCGGCCGAGCTGGTCGCCCTTCCAGAACGGCAACCGCCCGGGCTGGCCCGGAGCGGGAGAGACCAGCACCCGGTCGTGGGTGATGTCCTCGATCCGCCACGAGGTCGCCCCGAGCGCGAACACGTCGCCGACGCGGGACTCGTAGACCATCTCCTCGTCGAGCTCACCGACGCGGCTCTGCCCACCGGCGGAGCCGGCTCGTGACTCAGCGCCCACCAGGAAGACGCCGAACAGGCCTCGGTCGGGAATGGTGCCGCCGCTGGTGACGGCCAGCCGCTGGGCGCCCGGTCGCGCGGTCAGCGTGCCCGCGACCCGGTCCCACACGACGCGGGGCCGCAGCTCGCGGAACTCATCAGAGGGGTAGCGACCGCTGAGCAGGTCCAGCGTCGCGTCGTACGCCGAGCGGGGCAGCGTCGCGAAGGGGGCCGACCGACGGACCAGCGCGAACAGGGTGTCGACGTCCCACTCGTCCACGGCGGTGGCGGCGACCACGTGCTGGGCCAGCACGTCGAGAGGGTTGGTGGGCACGTGCAGGGCCTCGATGGCACCCGTGCGCATCCGCTCGACGGCGACGGCGGTCTGCACCAGGTCGCCCCGGTGCTTGGGCAGCAGCACCCCGCGGGAGACCTCGCCGACCTGGTGCCCGGCGCGGCCCACCCGCTGCAGGCCGGAGGCCACCGAGGGCGGCGACTCGATCTGCACGACGAGGTCGACCGCGCCCATGTCGATGCCGAGCTCCAGGCTCGAGGTGGCCACCACGCAAGGCAGCCGACCACGCTTGAGGTCGTCCTCGATCAATGCCCGCTGCTCCTTGGAGACCGAGCCGTGGTGCGCGCGCGCGATGACCGGGTCCGCGCCCTCGGAGACACCGCTCTGGCCCATCAGGGCGGCCGGGACGCGGGTGCCGGCCTCCGGCTCACCCGCCCGGACCGCGGCCCGCTCGGCCGCGATCTCGTTGAACCGGGCGGTGAGCCGCTCGGCCAGCCGGCGCGAGTTGGCGAAGACGATCGTCGACGTGTGCTGCTCGATGAGGTCGACGACCCGTTCTTCGACGTGCGGCCAGATCGATCCCCGTCGCTCGGCACCGCTCGCCGCGGACCCTTCCGGCACCTCGTCGACGTTCGCGGCCAGCGCCAGCTCGGTCATGTCCTCCACGGGCACGACGACCTTGAGGTCCCACTCCTTGGTGGACGCGGGTGCGACCACCTCGACGGGACGGGAGCCGCCGAGGAACCGGGCGACCTCCTCCACCGGCCGCACGGTCGCGGAGAGCCCGATCCGCTGGGCGGGCTGCTCGAGCAGCTCGTCGAGGCGCTCGAGGGAGAGCGCGAGGTGAGCGCCGCGCTTGGTGCCGGCGACCGCGTGCACCTCGTCGAGGATGACCGTCTCCACCCCGCGCAGGGACTCGCGGGCCTGCGAGGTCAGCATCAGGAACAGCGACTCGGGCGTGGTGATGAGGATGTCCGGGGGAGTGCTGCCCAGCCGGCGCCGGTCCGCGGCGCTGGTGTCACCGGACCGAAGCCCGACGGTGATGTCCGGGGCCGGGACGCCGAGCCGGTCCGAGGTGTGCCGGATGCCGGTCAGGGGCGCTCGGAGGTTGCGCTCGACGTCGACGGCGAGCGCCTTGAGCGGGGAGACGTAGAGCACCCGGCAGCGCTGCTTCTTCTCGGGCGGCGGGGACGCCGCGAGCCGGTCGATCGACCACAGGAACGCCGAGAGCGTCTTGCCGGAGCCGGTCGGGGCCACGACCAGGGCGTTGCGGCCGGCCGAGATCGCCTGCCAGGCACCGACCTGCGCGGGGGTCGGGGCGGCGAAGGCGGCCTCGAACCAGGTGCGGGTGGGCGCGCTGAAGGAGGCAAGCACCTGCTCCGCCCCGGTCTGTCGTCGCGCCACCTCCCCATCCTGCCGGACGGCACCGACAGGCCCGTGCGTGCACTGGCGGCCGTGCTCGGCCGGGGTGATACTGCCCGGGGGGTGTGGGAAGGAGGGTCCGGATGGCTGCCGACGCAGTCCGCATCCGCCTCGCCGCCACGCTCGCCGTCGACGCGCCCGACGGCACCCTGTCCGGCCGCGAGCTCGGCAGCCGCAAGGCCCGCACGCTGCTGGCCCTGCTGGCCGCCGAGCGCGGGCGGTTGGTGCCGGTAGACCGGATCGTCGACGTGCTCTGGCCCGATGACCCGCCCGCCGACCCGGCCGCCAACGTCTCGACGCTGGTCAGTCGCACCCGCCGGCTGCTCGGGGACGCCCTGACCAGTGCTCCCGGTCGGGCCTACGGACTGGTGGGGGACGGCAGCTGGTCGGTGGACCTCGACGAGGCCGACGCCCTTCTCGACGAGGCTGACGACCGGCTGGTCGCGGGGGACCACGGCCTCGCGGCCGTGGCGTCCCGCCGAGCCCTCGAGCTGGTCGGTGCGCAGCCCGCGCTGCTCGACGAGCCGGACGCCCCCTGGGTGCAGTCGGTACGGCGCGAGGCGGACGCCCTGCGCAACCGGGGCCGGCAGCTCCTGGCCACGGCGCTGACCGTGGTAGAGCCGGCCGAGGCGGTCGAGGTGGCCGCGGACGCCGTCGAGACCGACCCGTTCGACGAGCAGGCGATCCGGTCGCTGATGCGCGCACAGGTCGCGGCGGGGCGCACGACGGCGGCCCTGTCGACGTACGACCGGCTGGCCCGACGGCTGCGCGACGAGCTCGGCACCGACCCGGACCGGGCCACCACCGAGCTGCACGTAGCCGTGCTGCGGGAGACCTCGACCGTCCCGGAGCAGCGTCCCAGGCCGACGGCGGCGCCGGCTCTCATCGGACGGGAGGCGGAGGTCGCGGTGCTCGACCGGGCCTGGACCGACGCCGGCGCGAGGACCGGGCGGCTGCTGCTGGTCGAGGGTGAGGCGGGCATCGGCAAGACCCGGCTGCTGGAGGCCCTCGTCGAGCTCACCGGACGCTCCGGCGGCCGCGTGCTCCGGGCCCGCTGCCATCCCACGGAGCGGTCGCTGTTCCTGCAGCCCTACGTCGACGCGCTGCGCCCGGTGCTGGTCGAGGCCACCCCGGCCGCGGCGCAACGACTGCTGCGCGGCCACACCGACGCCTGGGTCGGGCTGCTGCCGGAGCTCGACCCGCTCGTGGCTCCCGAAGGTCGGCCGACGCGCTCGCCCGACCTCCAGCGCCGCCGTGCGTACGACGGCGTGGCGGCCGTCCTGCGCCGGCTTTCGCACGGCGGTCCGGTCGTGCTCGTCGTCGACGACCTGCAGGACGGCGGCGCCGCAACCGTGGACCTGCTGGGCTACCTGGCCGAGCGGCTCCGCGACACCCGCGTGCTGCTCGTCGGGGCGGTCCGGTCCGAGGACGTCGGACTCGTCTCCGGGCTCGCCGACCGGGCCACCGTCGTCCGCCTCGGCTCCCTGCCCCGTTCGGCGGTGGACGCCCTCGCAGCGGCGGCCGGGCTCGGCAGCCACAGCGCGACGGTCATGGAGCGCACGGCGGGCCACCCGCTGAGCGTGGTGGAGTGCCTGCGGGCGCTGGCCTCCGGTGACACCGGTGTGCCCGCGACGCTGACTGAAGCCGTGCTGGCCCGGCTGGCCCGGCTGGACCCCGAGGTCGCCGAGGTGCTCGGCGCCGGGTCGGTCCTCGGGCGCCGTCTGGACCCCCGACGGCTCGCCTCCCTCTCGGGGTCGGACGAGCTGTCCGTCGTACGCCACTGCGAGGAGCTGGCCCGGGTCCGGCTGCTGGTGCGCAGCGACCTGGGCTACGAGTTCGTCAACGACCTGGTCCAGGAGGCCGTGCACGCCCACCTGCCCCCGGCGCTGGCCGCGGCCTACCACCGGCGCGCGGCCGACCTGACCAGCGACCGTCCGGAGACGATGGCGGCGCACGCGTTCGCGTCCGGCGACCTGGAGCGGGCCGCCCGCGGCTGGCTGCTCGCCGGCGAGGCGGCCATGCAGCGGGCGGCCGTCGACGACGCGATCGTGCTCTTCGGCCGTGGCCTGGACGCCGCCGAGGCTCCCGAGCTCCGGGCCCGGCTGCTCCTGGAGCGGGCCCGGGCGCGCGAGGCCGGCATCACCTTCGAGCTGGCCCTTCCCGACATCGACGAGGCCCTGCGGCTGGCGCGGAGCGGGTCCGACCGGCGTCTGGAGATGGCGGCGCTGCGGGCCCGGGGCGGGGACGTGCCGGTGGCCCTGCGGCGGCCGTCTGCGGAGATCGCGGCGCACCTGGAGGCCGGCCTGGCGCTGGCCTCCGGGTTGGGCGACCGTCGTTCCGAGGCCAACTTCACCACCCGGCTCACCGTGCTGGAGTGCACCCGCCTGCGGCTGGCCGACGCGCTGGTCCGGTCGGAGGCCGGCCTCGCCCGGGCCCGGTCGTCCGCGTCACCGGAGGCCCGGATGATCGCGCTCGACGGCGTCAAGACCGTCAACGGCTACCTCGGCAACGTCGACCGGCTCGCGGACGTGGTCGCCGAGCTGGAGCCCGAGCTGCGACGCCGCGGGCACACCTGGTTCCTGCAGTGGGCCGTGTTCGACTCGGCGTTCGTGCCGGCCTCCCGGGGGGACTGGCCGGCGGCCCGGGCCCGGGTCGAGGAGGCGGTGGGGGTGAACCGAAGGAGCGGCTACCCCGCCTACACCGGCTACTTCACCGCGCACCTCGGCTGGTTCGACCGGCTCGACGGCGACCTGGACGCCGCGCTGCGACAGGGACGCCGGGCACTGGCGCAGACTTCGCCCGTCGACCACCCCTGGTGGTTCGCCGCCGCGGCGGGCTTGCTCGCCGCCACCCTGGTCGACGTCGGCCGCACCGAGGAGGCCGCCGAGGTCGCGCGCAGGGGGCTCGCCACCACGACCCCGGACACCCCGGAGGCCTGGCGGCTTCGCTGCCTCGCGCCGCTCGCGGCCGCCACCGGCACCGCGGACGACCTCGCCGCAGCGGTGGAGGTGCTCGCCGGGGTGGGCTGCCCGCCGGGCGGGGCCTGGGTCGGCGGCGCGGACTGCTACCTCCTGGTCGCCCGCGCCAGTCTCGCCCGAGGGGACGCGGACGCCGCGTCCCGGTGGCTGGCGCCGCTCGCCGACGCCACCCGGTCCGGCTGGGCCCCGGTGCGTCGCCAGGTCGACGCCCTGCTGGCTCAGATCAGCTCGGCCACCAGCTGAGCCGCGACCTTGGCGCCGTCGGTCGGCACCGGGAGGTACGCCGTCCGCCGCCCGAGCTCCTCGACGAGCGCGTCGGCGATCCGGGCCGGGTCCGCGTCGCGGTAGTCCATCGCCCGGCCCGCACCGTGCCGCTCCAGCCGGTGCCGGACGTGCACCTGCTGCTCGAAGTGGTGGCCGAGCGGGAAGTACAGGAACGGGCGACCGTTCGCGACCAGCTCCATCGTGGTGCTCAGCCCGCCCTGCACGACGGCGACGTCGCACGCGGCGTGGCGCAGGTCGAGGTCGGGCAGGAAGCCGTGCACCTCGACGCCGGCCGGCGCGTCGAGCGAGGCCGGGTCGATCCGCGGACCGCACACGACGACCATCCGCAGCCCCGGGACCCGCCTGCGGGCCTCCGGGAACGCCTGCGCGACCCGGCGCAGCAGGTGCCCCCCGACCCCCGAGCCGCCGACGCTGACCAGGCACACGACGTCGGACTCGCCGTACCCCAAGCGCTTGCGCAGCGCCGGCCGGTCCTCGCTCGCCGGTCGGTCGCCCATCACGTAGCCCGCGAAGTCGAAGTGCGCCTCGGTCCACTCCCGGGCGGTCGGCAGGTCCGGCCCGAGAGGTACGTCGACCACGTCGGCCGGGTCGCCCACGAACACCGACCGGTCCCGCAGGGCCGGGTAGCGGGCCACGTGCTCGACCATCTCGGCGTTGTAGTCCGAGGTCAGGAACGCCTCGCGCTCACCGCCGTCCGGCATCGGCATCCAGCCCACGAAATCGGTCATCCAGACGAACGGCGCCCGCTTGAGCTCGGGGTTCTCGTGCAGGAAGTGGTCGAGGTCCCACGCCTCGTCGCCGACCCACAGGTCGAAGTGCTCGCGCGACACCAGGTCGTCGAAGACCATGAAGTTGTTGACCAGCACCTCGTCCATCCGGCGCACGGCCTGGAAGGCGTGCAGGTCGTGCTCGCCGGACTCGGACTCGAAGTGCGTGGACTCGCTGACCAGGAACTGCGACGCCGGGTGCAGCGTCTCGCCCTGTGCGACGAGGAACTCCGCGACCGGTGACTGCGTCAGCCACTCGACCTGCACGTCGGGACGCTCCTCGCGCAGCGCGCGGGCGATAGCCAGGTCGCGGCGCACGTGACCCAGCCCGATCGGCGAGCTCAGGTAGAGCACCCGCGGCGGCCGCAGCGGCCCCCGCGACCAGGTCCGCAGTGGGGGCGGCGCCCCGGTCACGCGGTCGAGGAAGCTCTTGATCGCCTTGTTCACCACGACCGGGTCGCGGCCCATCACCAGGTGGCCGGACCCCTCGAGGACGATCCGCTCTGCGTTCGTGAGCAGGGCGACGTGGTCGAAGCGGGCCGACGGCTGGCAGCGGTCCTCGGTGCCCCCGATCACCAGCACGGGGCAGGTGATGCCGCGCAGCATCTCCTCGGCCTGCTCGACGGTGTCGGGGTACCTCGCCGCGTCCGCGATCGCCACCATCACCTCGCCGGTCGTGCCCTCCGCGTAGGACACCACGTCCTCGAACAGCTTCGAGGAGTGCGGCTCGCAGCAGATCTGGTCGAAGAAGAACCGCGCGAAGTCCGGGAAGTCCTCGCGCCAGTAGTTCTCGTTGAACCGGAACCAGCCGTCGTACGACGGCAGGACGTCGCGGAACCGGGCGCCCGACTCGGCGCGCTCGGGCAGCGGGGGCGTGCGGTCCATCACCCACGGCGCGACCGTGACGACGCCCTGCACCCGGTCGGGGTGCAGCGCGGCGCAGATCAGGGCCTGCCAGGCGCTGCCGCAGATGCCGACCAGCACGGCCCGCTCGACGCCGAGCTCGTCCATCACCGCGAGGGTGTCGCCGACGAAGTCCAGGTCGCCCAGCACCGCCGGGTCGGTGGGCCGGTCGGACGCGCCGTTGCCGCGCGGGTCGATCGTGACCACCCGGTGGTGCCGGGCCAGGTAAGGCACCTGCCCCTTCCAGGCCCGTGGGTCGACGATCGTGTCGATCGGCACGAACACCACCGTCGTGTCGCCGTCCCCGTAGACGTCGTAGGCGATCTTCACGCCGTCCCGGTCGACGTACCCGTGCTGCTCGGCTTCCCGTGCCCGCATGTCCGCTCCCTCGTCCGCTCCTGTCGTCCCTCACCTCACCTGAACCTCGTTGCAGCGGCGTTGCAACCGCGCTGCAAGCGGGCCGAGAAACGTTGCTGCCCTAGCATCCGTCGGATGCGACGAACCAGGGAGACCCGTTATGACCACCACCCAGACCACCCGGCCCATGGACATGGACCTGCTCATGGAGTTCGTCGGCAAGTTCGTCGGCGACCTCGGGGCCACCATCGGCGCCGGCAACGTGCTCGTCGGCGAACGCCTCGGGCTCTACCGCGCGCTGGCCCAGCAGCCGTCCGACGCCGGCACCCTCGCGCGGAGCACGGGCACCGACCCGCGCTACGTCGAGGAGTGGCTGCGGGGCCAGGCAGCCGGCGGCTACGTGGAGTACGACGCCACGAGCGCGACGTACTCCATGACCCCGGAGCAGGCCTTCGCGCTCACCGACCCGACCGGCCCGGTGTTCCTGCCCGGTGCGTTCGAGCTCGCTCTCGGGGCACTCAAGGCCGAGCCCCGGATCGAGCAGGCGTTCCGCGACGGCACGGGCGTCGGCTGGCACGAGCACGACAGCGAGGTGTTCACCGGGTGCGAGCGGTTCTTCCGTCCCGGCTACCTGATGCACCTGCTCGCCGAGTGGATCCCGGCGCTGGAGGGCGTGCAGGGCAAGCTCGAGGCGGGCGCGGCCGTCGCCGACCTCGGGTGCGGGCACGGCGCGAGCACGCTGCTGATGGCCGAGGCGTTCCCGCAGAGCCGGTTCACCGGCTCGGACTACCACGACGGCTCGATCGAGGCCGCCCGCGAGCGCGCGGTGGAGACGGGGCTGACGGACCGGGTCACCTTCGAGGTGTCGGGCGCGCAGTCGCTGGACGCCCGCGACCTCGACCTGGTCACCACGTTCGACTGCCTGCACGACATGGGCGACCCGCTGGGGGCGGCCGCCCGGATCCGCGCGAGCCTCGCACCCGACGGCACCTGGATGATCGTCGAGCCGGCCGCAGGGGACACGGTCGAGTCGAACCTCAACCCGGTGGGCCGGCTGTACTACGGTTTCTCGACGTTCCTGTGCGTGCCGAACGCGATGTCGCAGCCGGGCGGCTACGCCCTGGGGGCACAGGCCGGCGAGGCGGCGGTGCGGCAGGTCGTGACGGACGCCGGGTTCACCCGGTTCCGCCGCGTGGCCGCCACGCCGTTCAACCTGGTCTACGAGGCGAGGCCCTGACGGTCACGCGTGCAGGCCGCCGTCGGAGCACAGCACCTGGCCGTTGAGCCAGCCGCCGTCCTCCGACAGCAGGAACGACACGAGGGACGCGGTGTCCTGGGGCCGGCCACCGCGTCCCAGCGGCGTCTCCGAGAGGATCTGGGCGCGCAGCGCGTCGTCCATCCACCCGGTGTCGACGGGACCGGGGTTGACCACGTTGGCGGTCAGCCGCAGGTCCTGCAGCTCCCGGGCGGCGGCGACCACCAGCCGGTCCAGGGCGGCCTTGGTCGACCCGTAGGGCAGGTTGTGCACGGTGTGGTCGCTGGTGAGCGCCACGATCCGGCCCTTCCCGGTCTGCGACAACGAGAACCTCTCGGCGTACTCCTTGATGAGCAGCCAGGTGGCCCGCACGTTGACCGCGTAGTGCCGGTCGAAGCTCTCCACCGTCGTGTCCAGGATGCTCGAGTCGACCGACTCGCAGTGACACATCACCAGGGCGGTGACCGGGCCGAGACCGGTGATGACGGCGTCGAACACCTCGGCGGGGGAGCGTACGTCGGACAGGTCGGCCTGCACGGCCATCGTCCGCGCGCCGCGCTGCGCGAGGCCGGCCGCGACTACCGCCGGGTCGTCGTCGTTGCGACCCCAGGGCATCCGGTCGTCGTACGCCGTCCACTGCGTGGTCGCGACGTCCCAGCCGTCCTCGGCCAGCCGCAGCGCGATCGCCGCGCCGATGCCGACGGTGCGGCCCACACCGGTGACCAGGACGACGGGACGGGGTGCGCTCTCGGTCTGGCTCATAACCGGATGCTATGCGGGGGTGGCGCTCAGTAGGGTCGGGCGAGTGTCCTCCACCCCCCACCCCGACGGCGCGATGATCCGGGCCCGCGGACTGCGCAAGAGCTACGGCGACTTCGAGGCTGTGAAGGGCATCGACCTCGACGTGCGGGCGGGAGAGTCCTTCGGGTTCCTCGGCCCCAACGGCGCCGGCAAGTCCTCCACGATGCGCATGATCGCGGCCGTCTCGGCACCCTCGGCCGGCGACCTGTCGATCCTCGGACTGGACCCCGTCTCGCACGGGCCGGACATCCGCGCGCGCATCGGGGTCTGCCCGCAGGAGGACACCCTCGACCTCGAGCTCAACGTGCGCGAGAACCTCGTGGTCTACGCGTCCTACTTCGGCATCCGCAAGGCCGAGGGACGGGAGCGCGCCGACGAGCTGCTCGAGTTCGTGCAGCTCACCGAGAAGGCGCGGTCCAAGGTCGTCGACCTCTCGGGCGGCATGAAGCGCCGGCTCACGATCGCCCGCTCACTGATCAACGACCCCGACCTGCTGCTGCTCGACGAGCCCACCACCGGCCTGGACCCGCAGGCCCGGCACCTGCTCTGGGACCGGCTGTTCCGGCTCAAGCAGCGCGGTGTGACCCTGGTGATCACCACCCACTACATGGACGAGGCCGAGCAGCTCTGCGACCGGCTCGTCGTGATGGACAAGGGGCTGATCGCGGCAGAGGGGTCTCCCCGCGAGCTGATCGACGCCCACTCGACGCGTGAGGTCGCCGAGCTGCGCTTCGGCGTCGGGGAGCACGAGGCGCTGGCCGAGAAGGTCGCTGACCTGGGCCAGCGCGTCGAGGTGCTGCCCGACCGGTTGCTCGTCTACAGCGATGACGGCGAGGAGGTCGTGTCGGGCGTGCTCGAACGCGGGCTGCACCCGATCGCCACGCTCGTGCGCCGCTCCACCCTCGAGGACGTCTTCCTGCGCCTCACCGGTCGAAGCCTGGCCGACTGATGACCGCAGACACGACTGCGCCGACGAAGCGACCCGCGACCCGACAGGACGGCTCGCTCTCGGTCGTCGAGGGCATCGTGCGCCAGTACGACTACTGGGCGACCGTCTATCAGCGCACCTGGCGCGGGGGAGTCGTCAGCTCGTTCGCCACCCCGCTGTTCTACGTCGTCGCGATGGGCGTACTGCTCGGGGGCTTCGTCGACGTCGACCCCGACCGGCTCGAGGGCGCCACGTCCTACCTCGCCTTCGTCGTACCCGGACTCGTCGCGGCGCACGCCATGACGTTGGCGGTCAGCGAGACGACCTATCCGGTCATGGGTGCCATCAAGTGGCACCGGACGTTCTACGCCCAGCTCGCGACGCCTCTGGCGGTGCGAGACCTGGTCAATGCGTTCCTCTGCTTCGTGATGTTCCGCGTCGCCTCGGCCTGTGCGGTCTTCATGCTCGTGCTCGCGCCGTTCGGCGTCTTCGAGAGCTGGTGGGGACCGGTCCTCGCCTGGCTGGCCCAGGTGCTCGTCGGCACGGCCTTCGCGCTGCTGACCTTCGGCTACTCCGCGCGTCTGAAGTCCGAGGAGGGCTTCGGTGTCCTCTTCCGGCTCGGAGTGCTGCCACTGACGCTCTTCTCCG
>JBDSMW010000122.1:0-49148 GCA_039915665.1 Nocardioidaceae bacterium | reverse complement strand
GGGCAAGGGGTAGAAAGGACGGGTTGTCCAGATCGTCTCTCTCTCGGAGGATTCAATGACGCTCAGCCAGACGCCGGCCCCCCGCCGCTCGGTGCTCACCGGCGCCGCCGCCCTGACGACGGCGGGTTTCGTCACCGCCCTGGTCGGCCCCACACGCGGCTGACGGTTCTCGGCACCACGGACCTGCACGGCAACGTCTTCAACTGGGACTACTTCAAGAACGCGGAGTACGACGACAAGACGCACAACGACATCGGCGTGGCCAAGGCCGCCACCCTGATCAAGGCCGTCCGGGCCGAGCGTGCGGGTGAGCCGCTGCTCACCCTCGACGCCGGCGACACCATCCAGGGCACCCCGCTGGCCTACTACTACGCCAAGGTCGACCCGATCACCGGCGGCTCGACGCACCCGATGGCCGCGGCGATGAACGCCATCGGCTACGACGCGGCTGCGCTCGGCAACCACGAGTTCAACTACGGCCTGGACACCCTGCGCGAGTTCCAGAAGCAGGTGCACCACCCGCTGCTCGGGGCGAACGCCGTCGACGACGCGTCCGGGATGCCGGCCTTCCCGCCCTACGTGGTCAAGACCTTCAAGCCGAAGAACGGCCCGAAGATCACGGTGGGCATCCTCGGCCTCACCAACCCGGGCATCGCCATCTGGGACAAGGCCAACGTCTCCGGCAAGCTCCGGTTCCCCGGCCTCGTCGAGCAGGCCAAGGTGTTCGTGCCGCGGATGAAGAAGGCCGGCTGCGACGTGATCGTCGTCGCCGCCCACTCCGGGGCGACCACCGGCTCGTCGTACGGTGACGCGCTGCCCTACCCGGAGAACGCCTCCTCGCTGCTGGCCTCCGACGTGCCCGGCATCGACGCGATCCTGGTCGGCCACGCCCACGTCGAGATCCCCCAGAGGTACGTCGCGAACACCTCGACCGGCCGCGACGTGCTGCTGTCCGAACCGCTCTACTGGGGCATGCGGGTCACCGTGATGGACCTCGAGCTCGAGCAGCAGGGAAGCGGCTGGAAGGTCGTGCAGGCGACGTCGCAGGTCCTCAACTCCAACACGGTCGACGAGGACCCGGCGGTGGCCGGCGTCGTGCGCGCGCAGCACGACAAGGTCGTCACCTACGTGAACTCGCCCATCGGCACCTCCACGCAGGCGATGTCCGCGCAGCGCGCGGTCGTCGAGGACGTGCCGGCCATCGACTTCATCAACTACGTGCAGGCCGACGCCGTGCAGCGGGCGCTGGCGGGCACGGCCGACGCGAGTCTCGCCACGCTGAGCATCGCGGCACCTTTCAACCGGGCCGCCGCCATCCCACAGGGACAGGTCTCGCTGCGCGACGTCGCGGCTCTCTACATCTACGACAACACGCTGCTGGGCATCAAGGTCACCGGCCAGCAGGTGCTCGACTACCTCGAGTTCAGCGCGCGCTACTACAAGCAGCAGACGAGCGGGACGACCTTCACCTCCGACCAGGTCACCAACGCGGTGACCGCCAACGCGCCCGCCCCGAACGGCACGCCGGACTACAACTACGACATCGTCGCCGGGCTGTCCGCGCCGCTTTCCTACGACATCGACATCGCGCAGCCCGTGGGCGGTCGGATCAAGAACCTGACCTACGCCGGGGCGTCGATCGACCTGGCCCAGGTGTTCGTGATGGCGATCAACAACTACCGGCAGTCGGGCGGTGGCGGCTTCCCAGGGGTCTCGACCGCGCCGGTCGTCTACAACGCGCAGGTCGAGATCCGGCAGCTGCTGATCGACTACGTCACCGCGCAGGGCACCATCGATCCGGCCACCTTCGCCTCGGTCGACTGGAGGCTCGTGGCGAACGGCCAGCCGGTCACGATCACCTGAACATCGCCTCCCCCGGGTTCCTCCGACATCGCTGCGTTCTCAGTGACCCATGGGTCACCTTTCGTCACCGTTGTCGGAGGGCCGGCTGTCCACAGGTCAACCACACTAGGGTCGCGACATGGACGCTGAGCAGACCGACGGCCTCGAGATCGCGTACGACGACGGGGTGCTCCGGATCACGATGGACCGCCCCGCGCAGCTGAACGCGATGACGCCGGTGATGTCGGACCGGATCGCCTACGAGCTCGAGGGGGCGGCCGCCCGGGACGACGTACGCGTGGTGCTGCTGGCGGGCGCCGGCGGCTCGTTCAGCTCCGGCGCCGACCTGTCCGGTGCGGACGCGCACGAGAGGTTCGACGTCACCAGCCTCGACCGGGCCAACCGGATCATCCGCGCGATCGTGACGCTGGACCGGCCGGTGGTGGCCGCGGTCGGTGGGATCGCCGCCGGCGTGGGCTGCTCGGCCGCGCTCGCCTGCGACCTGGTCGTCGCGTCCGAGTCAGCGTCCTTCCTGCTGGCCTTCGCGCGGATCGGGCTGATGCCCGACGGCGGCGCGACCGCCACGGTGGCCGCCTCCGTCGGACGGGCGCGGGCGATGCGGATGGCGCTCCTGGGCGAGGGGCTGCCGGCCCGCGACGCCTACGACGCCGGTCTGGTCAGCCACCTTGCGACCGACGACGCGTTCGAGGAGACCGTCGCGAGGGTGGTCGCGCGCCTGTCGGCCGGCCCGCCGCTGTCCTACGCGGCCACCAAGAAGGCCGTCAACGCCGCCACCCTCGGCCACCTGCACGACGCGCTGGAGCGCGAGCGGTCCGGCCAGACCGTGCTGCTCCGCACCGCCGACGTCGCCGAGGGCATGCGGGCGTTCGGCGAGAAGCGGCGGCCGACCTTCCGCGGCGCGTGACCTCGTCGGATGTTTACCAGGTGATGTCGAGAATCTGCCGCTCCCCATGGGGAAATCACCATGGGAGGGGGAAGTTCTTCGACATCCCCTGGTAAACGGGTCAGCCGATGTGGCGCCCCTCGGCGTCCGACCAGTACGGCGCGCGGAGCACCCGCTTGAGCAGCTTGCCGGACGGGTTGCGCGGCAGCTCGTCGGCGAAGTCGACGGACCGCGGTCGCTTGAAGCCCGCCATCCGCTCGCGGGCCCAGGCGACCAGCTCGTCCTCGGTGAGCGTCGACCCGGGCCGGCGCACGACGACGGCCTTGACCGTCTCGCCCCACTTGTCGTCGGGCACGCCGATCACGGCAACGTCGGCGACGTCGGGGTGCTCGGACAGCGCCGACTCGACCTCGATCGGGTACACGTTCTCCGCGCCGGTCACGATCATGTCCTTGATCCGGTCGGTCAGGAACACGAAGCCCTCGTCGTCGAGGTAGCCCGCGTCACCGGTGTGCAGCCAGCCGTCGGCGTCGAACGACGCGGCCGTGTCGGCGGGCTTGTTCCAGTAGCCGGGGGAGTTCTGCCGCGACCGGGTCCAGATCTCGCCGACCTCGCCCGGGCCGCAGTCAGACCCGGTGACGGGGTTGACGGCCTTCATCTCCACCCACGGGTAGGGCTTGCCCGCCGAGCGCAGCAGGTGCTGGCGCGGGCCGCCCGGGTCGTGGTCGGTCGAGGCCAGCTCGGTGATCGCGCCGGTCGTCTCGGTGAGCCCGTAGACCTGGAACAGCGGCGCCTTGAACACCTCGAGCGACCGCTTCAGTGCCGCGGTGGTGATCGGCGAGGCGCCGTACGCGATGGAGCGCAGGCTCGAGTAGTCCCGGTCGTCGGCGCCCGGCACCGCGCACATCATCTGCAGCACGGCCGGTACCAGGAACGCGTTGGTGATCCGGGCCGTCTCGATGGTGTCGATCAGCCCGCCCGGGTCGATCATCGGGACCAGCACGTCGGTGCCGCCGCGAGCCAGCGCGACGTTGGCCCACCCGGAGCCACCGATGTGGAACAGCGGCATCGCGACCAGCGACACCGACGACTCGTCCACGTCCCACGCGTTCGCGACGTCCATCAGGCCGGAGCAGTTGCCGTTGGTCAGCTGAACGCCCTTGGGCATCCCGGTCGTGCCGGACGTGTAGAGCTGCAGCACCACGTCGTCGTACGTCGACTCGCGGCCCGGGTCCTCGGCGCTCGCGGCGGCGATCCAGGACTCGAAGTCCGCACCGGTCCGCACGACCCGGCGCAGCCCGGGCGCCTCGGCCGCGACGACGGGCAGGGCGGCCTCGAACGCCGGCCCGACGACGAGCACGGTGGCCGCGGCGTCGTGCACGATGCGACCCATCTCCGTCGGCGTCAGCCGGTAGTTCAGCGGCGCGATCGCGGCGCCGATCTTGGCCGCGCCGACCATCACCTCGAAGAACTCCGGGTTGTTCAGGTCGAGGTAGGCGATCCGCTCGCCCTCGCCGACGCCCTCGCCGAGCAGCGCGTTCGCGACCCGGCGTCCACGCTCCTCGAGCTCGCCGTAGGTCACGGTGCGGGTCACGCCGACCAGGGCCGGGTGGTCCCGGCGGCTGACCGCGAGCTCGGTGAACATCGTCGCGAGCGGCGGAGTCTGGCTCGTCATCGGATCGTCACGCCCGCGTCGCGCATCTCGGTGAGCGCCGACTGCGTGGAGCCGGGGGCGACCCCGGCGCACAGCGTCTCCAGCAGGTGCGTCGAGAACCCGTGGCGTACGGCGTCCAGGGCGGTCGCGCGCACGCAGTAGTCGGTGGCGATGCCGCAGACGTCGACCTGCTCGATCTCGTGCGCGCGAAGCCAGTCGGCCAGCGTCGACCCGTCGGCCGCACGTCCCTCGAAGCCGGAGTAGGCCGCCGCGTGCTCGCCCTTGAGGAACACCGCATCGAACGGCTGCGGGTCGAGGTTGGGGTGGAACGCCTCGCCGTCGGTGCCGACCACGCAGTGCGCCGGCCAGGAGCGGTCGAAGTCGGGGGAGTCGCTGAAGTGGTCGCCGGGGTCGACGTGGTGGTCGCGGGTGGCGACGGCGGCCGCGTAGCTCGGCGCCTTCTGGTCGTGCTTGCTCCAGTGGTGCAGCAGCTCACCGATCCGGAAGGCCACCTCGGCCCCGCCGTCGACCGCCAGGCTGCCGCCCTCGCAGAAGTCGTTCTGGACGTCGACCACGATCAGCGCGCGCAACATGTCGCGACCCTAGCGAGACAGCGGCAGCCAGGCGAGCACGTCGGAGATCATCGCGTCCCAGATGCCCCACTCGTGCTCGCCGGGTCGGAAGTCGACGTGCACGTCGAGCCCGGCGGCGGTCGCGGCGTCGAGGAACCGCACGCTGCCGTCGTAGAGGTGGTCCTCGGTGCCGCAGCCCACGAACACCGACGGCAGCGTGTCCACGTCCGCGGCGTCGAGCAGGACGAACAGGTCGTCCCCGGGGCCGATCCGCCCGCCGTGCACCCGCTCGAACAGCGGAGCACGCTCGTCGAGCCGACTCAGCGCCACCACGTCGAGCGCGCCGGACAGGCTGGCGGCTGCGGCGAACCGCTCCGGCTGGTGCAGCGCCCACTTCAGCGCGCCGTACCCGCCCATCGACAGGCCCGCGACGAACGTGTCCTCGCGCCGCTGCGACACCCGGAAGAAGCGGGCCACGACCTCGGGCAGCTCTTCGGACAGGAAGGTGAAGAAGCGTTCGCCGTGCGCCTCGTCGGCGTAGAACGACCGCTGCACCTGGGGCATCACGACCGCGAGGCCGAGCGGGGCGGCGTACCTCTCGATGCTCGTGTAGCGCAGCCACGCGGTGCTGTCGTCGGAGAGGCCGTGCAGCAGGTAGAGAACCGGGAAGTCGGTGGTCGTCGCCGTGCCGCCCATCCCGATCTGCTCCTCGCTCGCCTGCGGCAGCAGCACGGTCATCGACGTGCCGACCTCGAGCACCTCGGAGAAGAAGTCCACGCGCACCAGGGCCATCGCTCAGCCCCCGACGTGCTCGGTCGGGATGACAGGTTCGCCCCGAGAGAGCTGGCGGGCCTTGAGCGGCAGCTCGTCGCGGGACGCCCTGTGCCGGGCCCGGATCGTCTCCAGGCCCTCGCGGCCGACGACCGCGCCGTCCCTGACCAGCGGGACCAGCAGCGACCGATCATTGCCGTCGTCGACCGGCGGCTCGCCGATGCCGACAACCTCGACCTCCGCGACTCCGCGCGCGGTGAGCCGACGTAGGGCGTACTTCCGGCCGCCGATGGAGATCTTGTCCTTGCTCTTCTTGGCGACGTCGACCATCACCCCGTCGTCGCCCTCGCGGGACACCAGCTTGTAGACGAACCCGCACGTCGGGTGGCCGCTGCCGGTGACCAGGGACGTCCCGACGCCGTAGCCGTCGACGGGGGCAGCCGCCAGCGCGGCGATCGCGAACTCGTCGAGGTCGGAGGTGACCACGATGCGCGTGTCGAAGGCACCGAGGCCGTCGAGCTCCTGGCGGACCTGCTGCGCGAGCACCCCGAGGTCGCCGCTGTCGAGCCGGACCGCCCCGAGCCCCGGGCCGGCGACCTCGACCCCGAGCCGCACCGCCTCAGCGACGTCGTAGGTGTCGACCAGCAGCGTCGTGCCCTTCCCGAGCGAGGTCACCTGGGCGGTGAACGCGTCCTTCTCGGTGTCGTGCAGGAGCGTGAAGCTGTGCGCGCTCGTGCCGGCCGTCGGCACGCCGTACCTCTGCCGGGCGGCGAGGTTGGAGGAGGTGGCGAAGCCGGAGATGTACGCCGCGCGGGCGGCCGCCACCGCCGCCTCCTCGTGGGTCCGGCGCGACCCCATCTCGATGCACGGCCGGCTGCCGGCGGCCCACGTCATGCGGGACGCGGCCGACGCGATCGCCGAGTCGTGGTTGAGGATCGAGAGCAGCAGCGTCTCGAGGAGCACCGCCTCGGCGAACGTCGACTCGACCACCATCAGCGGCGAGTAGGGGAAGTAGGTCTCGCCCTCGGCGTAGCCCCAGACGTCTCCACCGAAGCGGTAGTCCGCCAGCCAGTCGAGCGTCGCGTCGTCGACGACCTGGTGCTCGCGGAGCACGGCGACCACCTCGTCGTCGAACCGGAACCGCTCGATCGCGTCGAGGGCCCGTCCGACGCCGGCCACCACGCCGTACCGCCGTCCCTCGGGCAACCGACGGGGGAACAGCTCGAACACCGCCCGCCTGTCCGCGGTGCCCGCCGCGAGCGCGGCCTGGAGCATGGTGAGCTCGTAGTGGTCGGTCAGCAGTGCCGTCGACTGGGTCGTCACCTCCACAGCCTAGGATGTGCGCCGTGTCCGCTCCATCGCCCATCGAAGTCGAAGAGCCTCAAGCCGATGAGCTCACCGACCACGTCACGGCCCTGGACAAACCGTGGGTCACCCTGGTCTGGAACGACCCGGTCAACCTGATGAGCTACGTCTCCTTCGTGTTCCAGACGCACTTCGGCTACTCCCGCAAGAAGGCGGAGAAGCTGATGCTCGAGGTGCACAACGACGGCAAGTCCGCGGTGTCCACAGGGTCCCGCGAGGAGATGGAGCGCGACGTCCAGGCCATGCACGAGTACGGCCTGTGGGCGACGATGGAGAAGCAGACGTGAGTGACGGGTTCCAGCGCCGGCGCGGCGGGGGAGCGGTGGCCACGTTCACCGGGTTCGAGGCCGACCTGGTCCGGTCGCTGGCCTCCCAGCTGGTCGAGCTGCTGCGCAACGAGGTGGCCGCCCCGAACCTCTCCGACGACCCGCTCGAGCAGCTCCTGGACTTCTCCGGCCCCACGACGGCGCCCGAGGACCCGGTCCTGGCCCGGCTCTTCCCCACGGCGTACCCGGACGACGAGGAGGCCGCCGGTGAGTTCCGGCGGTTCACCGAGGGCGGGCTGCGCGACCACAAGGCGGCCGCCGCCGTGGCCGTCATCGACACGCTCGAGGAGGCCGGGCTGCCGGCGGAGCTCGGCGAGGACGGCCTCATGGTCGACGTCGAGCTCGACCGGGGAGGCGCGGTCACCTGGATGAAGTCGTTCACCGACATCCGGCTCGCGCTGGCCACCCGGCTCGGGGTGGAGGAGGGCGACGAGGACTACTGGCTCGGACTACCAGACGAGGACCCCCGGGCGCACGTGTTCGACATCTACCAGTGGGTCGGCTACCTCCAGGAGACACTGGTCGACGCGCTCTCGCGCTGAGCGACCGGTCCTGCGCCGAGTCTCAGGATGCGGACCCGGCCGGGGTACGGCGAGGTGCCGCCCGGGTGCTCTCTACGCTGGCCGATGTGCTGAAGATCGACCGGGAGACCTACGACGCGATCATCGCGCACGCCAAGCGGGACCACCCGGACGAGGCGTGCGGTGTGGTCGCGGGACCCGAGGGCTCCGACCGCCCCGAGCGGTTCGTCCCGATGGTCAACGCGGCAAGCTCGCCGACGTTCTACGAGTTCGACTCGACCGAGCTGCTCAAGCTCTACCGCCACATGGACGACCGCGAGGAGGAGCCGGTGGTGGTCTACCACTCGCACACCGCGACCGAGGCCTACCCGTCGCGCACCGACACCGGTCTCGCGATGGAGCCCAACGCGCACTACGTGCTCGTCAGCACCCGGGAGCACGGGAATAGTGACGGCCCGGTGGAGTTCAGGTCTTACAGAATCATCGACGGCGACGTCACCGAGGAAGAGGTCGACGTCGTCGACCCCCACGAACAGCTGAGGAGCCAGGACTGATGGCAGTCGAGGTCCGCATCCCCACGATCCTGCGCACGTACACCGGCGGCGAGAAGGCCGTGCCCGGTGAGGGCGCCACGCTCTCGGAGGTCATCGACCACCTCGAGAACAACCACCCCGGCCTCAAGGAACGCCTGATCGACGAGGGTGACCTCCGTCGCTTCGTGAACGTCTACGTCAACGACGAGGACGTCCGCTTCACCGGCGGGCTGGGCACGTCGGTCAAGGACGGCGACCAGGTCGTCGTGCTGCCCGCCGTGGCCGGCGGTCAGGCGGAGCCGGCGGGCCGGATCTAGGTGCGCTTCGACTCGACCCTCGACTCCGTGGGGGGGACGCCGCTCGTCTGCCTCCCGCGGTTGTCGCCGTCGCCCGACGTGCGCCTCTGGGCCAAGCTCGAGGACCGCAACCCGACCGGCTCCATCAAGGACCGGGCGGCGCTGAAGATGGTCGAGGTGGCGGAGAAGGACGGCACGCTGCGCCCCGGCTGCACGATCCTCGAGCCCACGTCGGGCAACACCGGCATCTCGCTGGCGATGGCGGCCAAGCTCAAGGGCTACCGGCTGGTCTGCGTGATGCCGGAGAACACCTCCGAGGAGCGCCGTCAGCTGCTCCGGATGTGGGGCGCGGAGATCATCTCCTCGCCCGCGGCCGGCGGTTCCAACGAGGCGGTCCGGGTGGCCAAGCAGGTCGCCGAGGAGCACCCCGACTGGGTGATGCTCTACCAGTACGGCAACCCGGCCAACTCCCTCGCGCACTACGAGGGCACCGGCCCCGAGGTCCTGTCCGACCTGCCCGACGTGACCCACTTCGTCGCCGGACTCGGCACCACCGGCACCCTGATGGGCGTCGGCAGGTTCTTCCGCGAGCACAAGCCCGAGGTCCGGATCGTGGCGGCAGAGCCGCGCTACGGCGAGCTGGTCTACGGCCTGCGCAACCTGGACGAGGGCTTCGTCCCCGAGCTGTACGACGCGTCGCTGATCGATGCCCGCTTCTCGGTCGGTCCCCGTGACGCCGTACGCCGGGTCCGGGAGCTGCTCGAGTGCGAGGGCATCTTCGCGGGCATCTCCACCGGCGCGATCCTGCACGCGGCGCTCGGCCAGGCCGCGAAGTCCGTCCAGGCCGGCGAGCGGGCCGACATCGCCTTCGTGGTCTGCGACGGCGGCTGGAAGTATCTCTCCACCGGCGCCTACGAGGGCACCGTCGACGAGGCCGAGGACCGCCTCGAGGGCCAGCTCTGGGCCTAGCCAGGCTCTCGCGTCGGCCTGCTTGTGGCCGATCCCTGCTCACCTGGCGGGTTGTGGTCGACCCTGGCACGCTCGTTCGGCGTGTCGCTGCGCGGATCGGCCACAACCGAGCAGGTCTGCGGGAGGGGCCACCTGTGGGCGGCCGCCCGCGGGACGGACCAGGCGGGCTATCGTGAGCGCGCCACCCCACGCCGAGACCCGGGAGCGCCGCGTGCGTGAGATCGTCGTCTTCTCCGGAAGCGCCCACCGGCCCCTGGCCACCGCCATCTGCGACTCGCTCGGGGTGCGGCTGTCCTCCGTCGAGATCAGCCGGTTCAGCAACGACTGCCTCCAGGCGCAGCTGCAGGCCAACTGCCGCCAGCGCGACGTCTACATCGTCCAGCCGCTGGTGCCGCCCACGCAGGAGCACCTGATGGAGCTGCTGCTGATGGTCGATGCGGCCAGGGGCGCGAGCGCGGCCCAGATCACCGCGGTGATCCCGCACTACGCCTACGCCCGCTCGGACAAGAAGGACGCCTCCCGCATCTCGCTGGGCGGTCGGCTGGTCGCGGACCTGCTGACGACCGCGGGCGTGAGCCGGGTGCTGACGATGACGCTGCACGCCCCCCAGGTGCACGGGTTCTTCTCGGTGCCGGTCGACCACCTGACCGCGCTCGGTGTGCTGGCCGAGCACTACCGCGACCAGGACCTGACGAACGCCGTCGTAGTGTCCCCGGACCTCGGCACCGCCAAGACCGCGACGCACTTCTCGCGGCTCCTCGGCCTGCCCGTGGCGGCGGGCAGCAAGCAGCGGCTGGCCGACGACCGGGTCGTGATCGACGCGATCGTCGGTGACGTGGAGGGCAAGCACGCGATCGTCCTCGACGACGAGATCGCGACCGGCGGGTCGATCGTGGAGCTGCTCGACAAGCTGGCCGAGCTCGGCTGCACCGGAGCCTCCGTCGCCTGCACGCACGGCCTGTTCGTAGGCAAGGCGGTCGAGCGGCTGCGCGACCACCCGATGATCCGCGAGGTGGTCACCACCGACACCGTGCCGGCTCCGTCGCACTGGCCCGAGCTCAAGGTCCGATCCGTCGCCGAGCTGTTCGCCGAGGCGATCTCGCGCGTGCACGCGGGCGAGTCGGTCAGCAGCCTGTTCGACGGGGTGGACCCGTCGCTGGGCCCGCCCCAGCCCAAGCTGCCCTTCGACGCCTGAGCCCTGGAAGGCTGCTGACAATGCTGTACGAGGTCGTGCACGCGGTGCTGCCACCGCTCGCCAAGCTCTACTGGCGACCCCAGATCGAGGGGATCGAGAACATCCCGGCGACCGGCCCCGTGATCATGGCCAGCAACCACCGGTCCTTCGCCGACAGCATGGTCATCCCGTTCTTCGTCAAGCGGAAGGTGGTCTTCCTCGCCAAGGAGGACTACTTCACCGGCACCGGCGTCAAGGGTGCACTGATCCGCGGCTGGTTCGAGGGCATCGGCATGGTCCCCGTCGACCGCGACGACACCAAGGCCGCGCTGGCCTCCCTCGACATCGCCCTGGCGGTGCTCGGCCGCGGTGACGCGTTCGGCATCTACCCCGAGGGCACGCGGTCGCGCGACGGCCGGCTCTACCGCGGCCGGACCGGCGTCGCGCACCTCGCCCTGACGTCCGGCGCGCCCGTCGTACCCGTCGGGGTCATCGGCACCGAGAACATCCAGCCCGTCGGCACGCGCTTCCCCCGCCGCGCCGAGGTCATCCTGCGGTTCGGTGAGCCGCTCCGCTTCGAGGGCCGGTACGACGGGGTGCCGGCCGGCCGCGCCCGCCGCGAGGTCACCGACGTGGTGATGAGCGAGATCCAGAAGCTCTCGGGCCAGCCGTTCGCCGGCGTCTACAACGAGCGGTCGGCCGAGGCCTGAGCCGGACCGCGGCGCAGGTCACGGAGTGACCTCCGTCGCGTAGCCGCTTTCCGGGGGTGCCCGGGCACTAGCCTGTCCGGGTGGCAGACGCTCCGATCGGCATCTTCGACTCAGGCTTCGGTGGACTCACCGTGGCCCGGTCGGTGCTCGACCAGCTGCCGCACGAACCGGTGCTCTACCTCGGCGACACCGCCCGCCAGCCCTACGGCCAGAAGCCGATCGGCGAGGTCCGGGAGTACGCCCTCGAGTGTCTCGACCACCTCGTCGACCAGGGCGTCAAGGCGCTGGTCATCGCCTGCAACTCCGCCAGCGCCGCGGTCCTCCGCGACGCCCGCGAGCGCTACCCGGTGCCGGTCGTCGAGGTCATCCACCCGGCAACCCGTCGCGCCGTGGCCGCCAGCCGCACCGGTCGCATCGGCGTGATCTGCACCCGGGCGACGGCCGACTCGATGGCCTACGACGACGCGTTCACGGCCGCCCCGCACGTCCTGCTGCACACCCAGGCCTGCCCGCGGTTCGTCGAGTTCGTGGAGGCGGGTGTCACCGGCGGGCCGGAGCTGATGGCCGTCGCCCACGAGTACCTAGACCCGCTGACCTCCGTCGGCATCGACACCCTGATCCTCGGCTGCACGCACTACCCGCTGCTGACCGGCATCGTGTCCTACGTGATGGGCGACCAGGTGACGCTGGTGTCCAGTGCGGAGGAGACCGCAAAGGACGTCTACCGGCTGCTGGTCCAGCACGACCTGGAGCGCGACCGGTCCCTGCCCGCACCGGTGCACCGGTTCCTGACCACCGGGCAGCCCTCGGAGTTCGCGGCGATCGGCCGGCGGTTCCTCGGCCCGGAGCTGGAGTCGGTCCACCAGCTCGCGCAGGCCACCTCCTGGGTGACCGTATGACTCTCCGCCCCACGAAACCGCTCGCTTCGCTCTCGCTCCCGCGGGGACCCCGATGAGGCTGACCGTCATCGGCTGCTCCGGCTCCTTCGCAGGTCCGGACTCCGCCGCGTCCTGCTACCTCCTCGAGGGCGAGCAGGACGGCCGCACGTGGCGGGTGCTGCTCGACCTCGGCAGCGGCGCGCTCGGCAGCCTGCACCGCTTCGTCGACCCGCTCACCGTTGACGCGGTGCTGGTCAGCCACCTGCATCCCGACCACTACTTCGACATCAGCGGCCTCTACGTCATGTGGAAGTACCACCCCGACGGTGCCCGCCCGCCGATCCCGGTCTGGGGACCGAAGGGCGTCGCGGCCCAGTGCGCGCGCGCCTACGGCCTCGACCCGACCAGCGGCATGACCGCCGAGTTCGACTTCCACGAGTACGACGACGGGCCGGTCCGGCTCGGCCCGTTCACGATCCACCCGCACCGGGTCGTGCACCCCATCACCGCCTACGGCCTGCGCGTCGAGGCCGACGGGCGCGTCCTGGCCTACTCCGGCGACACCGGCCCCAGCCAGGAGCTCGTCGACCTCGCCACGGGGGCCGACCTGCTGCTCTGCGAGTCCGCGTTCGTGGAGAGCGGCGACAACCCGGGCGACCTGCACCTGACCGGCAAGCAGGCCGGTGCGGCCGCGGCCGAGGCCGGTGTGCGTCGGCTGGTGCTCACCCACATCCCGCCCTGGCACGACCCCGACGTCCCGCTGGCGGAGGCCCGCGAGGCGTTCGACGGCCCGCTCGAGGCAGCGGTCACCGGCGCGACGTACACCCTGCGTTGACCCGGGCCTCGTCCACCGTTGACCCGGGTCCTGTTCACCGGGCTCCCACGACCCCGGCGCACCGATGGATCCTGTTGGGTCGTCACCCGAAAGTGACCCGCTTCGAGCAGGCCGATGCGCCGCCCGCTCGAAGGCGGACGGCGCATCCTTCTGCGCCTGGACTAGCCGGCGGGCACGATCGGGCTGACGTGCAGGTCGGGTCCGGAGCCGGCGAGCAGACCCACCACCTGGATCACCAGGACGGCCACGCCGAGGGCTACCAGCCCCCATCGAGTCGATGCCGGTGTGGTCCGCAGTCGAGTGAAGCACAGACCCACGGCCAGAAGCAGACCTAGGCCGGGGAGGACGACGCCGGTCACGACGACGGCGACGGCCCACCAGACGACTTCGGCCTTGGTGATGGGATGCGTGTGTGCTGTGAAGCTGCTCATGATGGTCTCCTCAGTGACCGTAGATGGCACCTGGAGGATACGCGTTGACGTGCATGTTGTGGCTGGCGTAGATCGGGATCCCCTTGTAGATCACGTGCACCTGGTAGGAGTCCCACTTGAAGATGGGCGGGCCGCTGAGGTCGTAGCGGCGCTCGGTCTTGCAGTTCTTGACCACGACGCTGTAGCCGATGCCGCCGCCGAGTCCGCAGTTGTGGTAGCCCTGGTAGCCGCAGGTCTTGGTGGTCGACCACACCTGCCCGTGCTTGTCGAAGAAGATCCGCCCGATGTGCTTCTCCCACCAGTTCACGTAGTAGAGCCCGTGCTGGGTCTGCGACCAGGTGCCAGTCCACATGGTGTAGCCGAGAGCGGATGCGGTGGCGAGCGTCGTCCCGTCGGCGGCAGTCATGTTGGTGTCCTTGGACAGCAGCGCGGCCGACGCGACCGCAGAGGCCCCGACCGTTGTCGTGAGGTCGGCGGCGCAGGTCCCGGTCTCCCGGCGGCGCTCAACGCCGCCGTGCAGACCGGGTCCGAGCTTCGCACGGTCTGGGTGGTGGCCACGCCGGTCGTGGAGGTGAAGCCGCCGTCCGTGTCAGTGACGGTGTGCGCCTGACCGGCCGAGATGAGCACGAACGCGGCTGAGCTGATCACCGCCGCAACAGCGCGAGCTGAGATGTTCCTGGCAAGAACCACGATGGTTCCCCGTTTCTCGATGTGTGCAGCCGCCCCCGTGACCGCTGCTGGGCACGACCATCGCCGCGGTAGGCGGGGTTTCCCACGGCCGGTTCGGGTCAGAACACCAGTCCGCACAGGGGATCCAGCGGGATCGGATCCACCTGAATCTGACTCTCTTTCTGGAGGACGTCCGATGGGACGCCTCGGTCTCGGGGCGATCGGAGCTCCGGACGGCCGGTTGTCCGCGGATGTTTTGGCGGCCCATGACCAGAGCGACCTAGTCACCGCGTCGCTCGATAGGGTCGGGTCATGACCCGAGCAGACGGACGAACCAACGACGAGCTCCGCCCCGTGACCATCACCCGCAACTGGCTGGACCACGCGGCCGGCTCTGTGCTGGTCGAGTTCGGGAAGACCCGCGTGCTGTGCGCCGCGAGCGCCAACGAGGGTGTGCCGCGCTGGCGCAAGGGCTCCGGCTTGGGCTGGGTGACCGCGGAGTACGCCATGCTCCCCGCCTCCACGAACACCCGCTCCGACCGCGAGTCGGTGAAGGGCCGGATCGGCGGCCGGACCCACGAGATCTCCCGGCTGGTCGGTCGGTCGCTGCGCGCGATCATCGACTACAAGGCGCTGGGCGAGAACACCATCGTGCTCGACTGCGACGTGCTGCAGGCCGACGGCGGCACCCGGACGGCGGCGATCACGGGTGCGTACGTCGCCCTGGCCGACGCGGTCACGCACCTGCGTGGCATCGGTGCCCTCACGGGCGACCCGCTCACCGGCTCGGTGGCCGCGATCTCGGTCGGCATCATCGACGGGGAGCCGCGGCTCGACCTGCCCTACGAGGAGGACGTCCGCGCCCAGACCGACATGAATGTCGTGATGACCGGCGACGGCGCCTTCGTCGAGGTGCAGGGCACCGCCGAGGGTGCGCCGTTCGACCGGGCGATGCTCGACAGCCTGCTCTCCCTGGCCGAGAAGGGCTGCACCGACCTGACTGCGATGCAGCTCACGGCGCTGGCGGGATGAGCCCGCAGGTCTTCCTGGCGTCCCGCAACGCCAAGAAGCTCGTGGAGATGCGGAGGATTCTCGTCGACTTCGCCCCCGACGTGGAGGTGCTGGGCCTCGACGACGTCGCGCCGTACGACGAGCCGGCGGAGACCGAGAACACGTTCGCAGGCAACGCCCTGCTCAAGGCCCACGCCGCCGTCGAGGCGACCGGGCTGCCGTCCCTGGCGGACGACAGCGGGCTGTGCGTCGACGAGCTCAACGGGATGCCCGGTGTGCTCTCCGCGCGCTGGGCCGGGGTGGCCAAGGACGACCGCTCGAACAACCGGCTGCTGCTCGAGCAGCTGGCCGACGTCCCCGACGAGCGCCGCGCCGGGCACTTCGCCTGCGCCGTGGCGTTCGCCTACCCCGTCGGGGCTGCTGGGGTCGCGGAGCACGTCGTGCACGGCGGGATGCCGGGTCGGATCATCCGTGAGGTGCGGGGGAGCGGCGGCTTCGGCTACGACGTGCTGTTCGTGGCCGACGAGACCGCCGACGGCCGCACCTCGGCCGAGCTCTCGGTGGCCGAGAAGGACGCGATCTCCCACCGCGGCAAGGCGCTGCGCGAGATCGCCCCTGTCGTCGCGGACGTGCTCACGGGACTGTGACCGGCCCCGGCGCGAGCGACGGCGTCGGAGGGCCGTCCGGGAATCCGTCGACGGCCGCGGTCGACAGCAGGAAGGTAGCCACGACCAGGACCAGCACCACCATCGCCACAGCGATCGCGAGGGGCTCGGCCAGCGGATGCGCCGCGGCGGTCGTCATGAGGACCCGGAGGCCCGCACGGCGTGCACCGCGTCCGCCCGCACGCCGGTGGTGGTCGCCGCGTAGAACGACAGCTCGTGCCCGTCGAGGTCGTGGAACCCGATCAGCCGGCCCTGGGCGCCGCTGATCACCTCGGTGTGCCACACCCCGAGCGAGTCGAGGTGCGCAGCACAGGCAGCGAGGTCCGACTCGGCCGGCACCCGGACGTTCACGAACCCGAAGTCCCGGGTGGCGACCGCGGCCGCGGGGTGCTCCCGCAGGGCCAGCGTCACGGTGCCCAGGGGTTCGAACGCGATCCCCCGGACCACGCCGTCCTCCTCCGGCCACTCCATGGCCTCGCGGAGCCCGAGGACCTCGGCGTACCACCTCCGGCTCGCGGTCAGGTCGGCCACCGGGATCTTCACCGACAGGAGCTGGAGCTGCGGCAGGGCACTCATGGAGATCTCTCCTCGGTTGGGTACTGTGCTGCTGTTGTCAAATGAACCACTACAGTGGCTCTGTCGTCAATAGGTGGTCAAGACCATGAGTGCAACATCCGAGGAGGGCGCGCGCCGCGCCTACCGGTCCCCGCAGCGGGAGGCCGCGGCCCGGGACACCCGTCGCCGCATCCGGGAGGCCGCGCGCCGGCTGTTCCTGGCCGACGGGTACGCCGCGACCTCGGTGCGTGCCGTGGCCCGGGAGGCCGGCGTGGCCGAGAAGACCGTCTACCTGCAGTACGACGCCAAGCTGGCGCTGCTCAAGGACGTCGTGGAGACCGCCATCGTGGGCGACGACGACGCCGTCGCGGCGGCGGACCGGGAGTGGTTCCGCGCCGTCGTGGCGGAGCCCGACCCGACCCGCAAGCTGGCGCTCCTGGCCGACGCGACCGCTGCTCTGCACGAGCGCACCGGCTCCGTCTTCGCGATCGCCCGCGGGGCCGCCTCCGTCGACCCGGACGCCGCGGCGCTGTGGTCGTTCGGCAAGCAGGGACACCGGGCCGACATGTCGCGGCTCGCCGAGAGCTGCGCCCGGGACGGCCTGCTCCCCGAGGGCAGGGACGTCGACTGGGCCCTGTCCGTGCTCTACGTGACGCTCGGTCCAGAGACCTGGCACCTGCTCCGGCACGAGCTCGGGCAGGACGCCGACGGCTACCGGGACTGGCTGGGCGCCACGCTGACCGAGACGTTCACGACGACCGGTCCGCGCGGTCAGGCTCCCGGGTAGTCCGGGTGCCGTGCAGGCCGCCCTCGCCCTGCCGGTCCTGGAAGGGGACGATCTCCACGCCCGTCATGGCGTGCTCACGTGCGCCCGATGAGATTCGAACTCACACTGGGCCGGACCTAAACCGACTGCCTCTGCCATTGGGCTACGGGCGCGCACAGAGGAGTCTAGGACGCGTCCAGGGCCAGGTCCCGACGCAGCTTGGCGACGTGGCCGGTGGCCTTGACGTTGTACTGCGCGAGCTCGACCGCGCCCTGCTCGTCGACGACGAACGTCGAGCGGATCACGCCCCGGACGACCTTGCCGTAGAGCAACTTCTCGCCGAACGCGCCGTACGCCTCCAGCGTCTCCTTGCCGGGGTCGGCCAGCAGCGTGAGCGTCAGGCCGTCGCGCTCCCGGAACTTCGCGAGCTTCTCCGGCTTGTCGGGGGAGATGCCGAGCACCTCGTATCCCGCGCCCTGCAGGGAGTCGAGCGAGTCGGAGAAGTCGCAGGCCTGCTTGGTGCAGCCCGGGGTCATCGCGGCCGGGTAGAAGTAGACGATCACCTTGCGACCGCGCAGCCCGGACAGCGAGACCTCCTCGCCGGTGTCCGAGATCAGCGTGAAGTCGGGGGCGGGGTCGCCGGGGGAGAGGCGGGTGTCGCTCACGATCAGGTCCTTCCTGGCCGAACGGTTGGGGGCTATTGCACATCGTGCGCAATAACCTATGGTAGGCATCACGCGCCCAAGTCGGCGCACCTCAACGTACCGACCCACGTCAGGAGCGCGACATGCACGTCCCCGACGGTTTCCTCGACGCTCCGACGTCGATCGCCACCGGTGCGGTGGCGGTGGTCGCGATCGGCGTGGCCCTGCGCGGCGCGCGGCACGAGCTCGACGACAAGACCGCGCCGCTCGCGGGTCTGGTCGCCACGTTCGTCTTCGCCACCCAGATGCTGAACTTCCCGGTCGGCGCCGGCACGAGCGGCCACCTGCTCGGTGGGGCGCTGGCCGCGGTCCTGGTCGGCCCGTTCACCGGGCTGCTCTGCATGAGCGTGGTGTTCCTGGTCCAGTGCCTGCTGTTCGCCGACGGGGGGATCACCGCGCTGGGCACCAACATCGACCTGATGGGCCTGGTGACCGTGGCGGTCGGCTTCCTGGTGTTCCGGGTGCTCCAGGCCGTGCTGCCGAAACGGCTCTCGTTCGTGGCCCCGGCGGCGGCGTTCAGCGCGCTGGTCTCGGTGCCGACGGCGGCGCTCTGCTTCGTCGGGCTGTACGCCGTGGGCGGGCAGGCCGACATCCCACTCGGGGCTCTGGCCACCGCCATGGTCGGCTGGCACGTCCTGATCGGGATCGGCGAGGCGGCGATCACCGGGCTCGCGGTCGCCAGCATCGTCGCCGTACGCCCCGACCTGGTGCACGGCGCGAGACCGGTCCTCGCCCGACGCACGCTCGAGGTCCGCCAGCCCAAGGGGGCGACCGCATGAGCAGGGTCAGCACCCGGGTGCTCCTGGTGACCGGCCTGCTGCTGGCGCTGCTGCTCGCGGGCGTGGTGAGCTTCTACGCCTCCGCCAGCCCCGACGGCCTCAACCGGGTCGCCGAGGACAAGGGCTTCTCCAGCACCCAGACGAAGCACGCCTCCGACGACAGCCCGTTCGCCGGCTACGGCACCTCGGGGGTGTCCGACGGACGGCTCTCCAAGGGCGTCGCCGGCGTGGTCGGCTGCGTCGTCGTGCTCGCGCTGGCCGGCGGCCTGACCTTCCTGGTCCGGCGCCGGGGCGCCCGCGACGAGTCACAGACCGTCTCCCACGGCGGCAGCTGAGCGTGGGCGCCGGACACGGCCACAAGCTGCACTTCCACGGGCACTCCCGGGTGCACCGGGCGCCGGCCCACCTGAAGATCGTGGCGCTCGTCGCCTTCATGCTGCTCGTGGTGGCCACGCCGCCGTCGTGGTGGCCGGCCTACATCGGCTACCTGCTGGTCCTGGTCGGCGTGGTCCTGGCCAGCACCGTGCCTCCGGCGTACATCCTCAAGCGGATGGTCGTCGAGGTGCCGTTCGTGGTCTTCGCGGTGCTGATGCCGTTCATCGCCACCGGTCCGCAGGTCGAGGTGCTCGGTGTGGGGCTCAGTCGCTCCGGGCTGCTGGCCGCCGCGACGCTGCTGGTCAAGGGCACCCTCGGCGTCCTCGCCAGTCTCACGCTGGCTGCTACGACGGAGCCGCGGCACCTGCTGGCCGGGCTCGAGCGGCTGCACGTGCCGCAGCTGCTCGTGCAGATCATGGGCTTCATGATCCGCTACCTCGACGTCGTCACCGACGAGATGGGCAGGATGCGGGTGGCCCGCGAGTCCCGCGGCTTCACGGCGCGCAACGTCCGGCACTGGCCCATCCTGGCCCGCTCGTCCGGCGCGCTGTTCATCCGTTCCTACGAACGTGGCGAGCGGGTGCACCTCGCGATGCTGGCCCGCGGCTACACCGGCACGATGCCCGACGTCCGCAGCGAGACGCACCGATGATCCCGGTCCTCGACGTGCGGGGGCTGGCCTACGCCTATCCCGACGGGCATCAGGCGTTGTACGGCGTCGACCTGCACGTCCACGAGGGCGAGCGGGTCGCGCTGCTCGGCCCGAACGGTGCCGGCAAGACCACCTTGGTGCTGCACCTCAACGGTATCCTGGTCGCCGGTTCGGGCACGGTCTCGGTGTCCGGCCTGCCGGTCACCAAGGAGAACTTCCAGGAGATCCGCCGTCGTGTCGGCGTCGTCTTCCAGGACCCCGACGACCAGCTGTTCATGGCCAGCGTCCACGACGACGTCGCGTTCGGGCCGGCCAACCTCGGCCTGCGTGGCGAGGCGCTCGAACGCCGGGTCCGCGAGGCCCTCGACCGGGTCGGGATGGCCGACTTCGCCGACCGGCCGCCGCACCACCTCAGCTTCGGCCAGCGTCGCCGGGTCGCGGTCGCCACCGTGCTCGCGATGGAGCCGGAGGTGCTGGTGCTCGACGAGCCGTCGTCCAACCTCGACCCCGCCTCGCGCCGGGAGCTGGCCGAGATCCTCACCTCGCTCGACGTGACCGTCCTGATGGTCACCCACGACCTGCCCTACGCGCTCCAGCTCTGCCCGCGGTCCGTGATCCTCTCCGACGGCGTGATCGTCGCGGACGGGGCGACGTACGACGTGCTGACCGACGACGCGCTGATGGGCGCCCACCGGCTCGAGCTGCCCTTCGGCTTCGATCCCCGCACGGTGCGGACCGCCGACGCCGGGTAACGTTCTGCCTCGACCCCGCCGAGCCCTGCGCGGGCAGGACCCGACCCGAGGAGAACCACCGTGGCGCCATCGGATGCCAAGCCGAGCACGCTCGAGGGCGAGATCGAGGCGACCCGCGAGCGGCTGGCCGCGACCATCGACCAGCTGGCCTACCGCGCCAGCCCGAAGACGATCGTCCGGCGCGAGGTCAACGGCTTCAAGGCGCACTTCGTCGACGCCCAGGGCAACCCGCGCACCGACAACATCCTCAAGGTTGCCGGTGGCGCCGTCGGCTTCGTGGTGTTCGTCGTCGTGATGCGACGGGTCACCCGATAGGCGTGCCCGACAAGACCCCGATCCGGATGCTGCACGACCGCGTGCTCGTCTCGGTGGACACGGAGGGGGAGCGCCGCTCGAGCGGCGGCATCGTCATCCCGGCGACCGCCGCGATGGGCGGCCGTCGGCTGTCCTGGTCCCGGGTGGCGGCGATCGGCCCGCACGTCCGGACGGTCGAGGTCGGCGACAAGGTGCTCTTCGACCCGGAGGACAAGGCCGAGGTCGAGGTGAACGCCGAGACCTACGTGCTGATGCGTGAGCGCGACATCCACGCGGTGGCTACCGAGCGTCTCGGCGACAGCCAGACCGGGCTCTACCTCTAGGCGTCCAGCTCCACGCGACAACCGTCACGTCACCGGACGCAGCACGAGGCCCCGACCGTCACGGCCGGGGCCTCGTCCTGCGGGGTGCGGGAGGTCAGGCGCGGTGCGTGCCGCCGTCGTTCCGGGCCTCGGCGGCCGGATCGTTGACGGTCTCGGTGGTCCCGTCGGGGTGCGTAACCGTCGAGGTGCTCGACGAGCCGTCCTCGGACGTCCCGTCCTGGCCACCGAGCCGGTCGTGCACTCGGTCGTTGCCGGAGTCGTAGGACGTCGAATCGTCGGTGCCCGACTCGTGCGAGTGCTCGTGGGTGCCGGAATCGGTGGTGTGCTGGTGCTGCGTGTCCCCAGCCAGGTCGCCGGCCGTGCGCGGGCCGGTGCTCTGCTGGGTCTCGGCGGCATGATCCGTGCCGTCGCCGGGCGTCGCACCCTCGCTGCCCGGAGCGACGTAGTCGTCGTGCTTGGTGTCCACGTCGGGGTCGAGCTCGTCTGCCCGGCGCAGGTGGTCCTGGTGCTCCTGGCGGTGGTCCGCGGCGGTGCGCTGACGCTCGGTCGCCTCGGCCTCGAGACGCTCGGCCTCGGCCTGCTTGCGGTCCGCCTCGGCGCGGGACGCCGCGGCCTGCGCCTCGGTCTCCTTCGCGCGCGCCTCGCGCTGCTGGACGGTGGTGGCCTTCTCGGCCGCCTCCTCGCGCAGCTCTCCGGCGCGGGTGCGGTTGCGCTCCTGCTTCTTCTTGTTGGACGCGGCCACGATGGCGGCGATGACAGCCACGACCACGATCGCGACGATGACCCAGATGACCCAGGACGGCATGAGACTCCCTCTCGTTTCGGTCCCGGAGTCGTACCCGGCGCGGCCCCCCACAAACGGCGAACCGTAACTTGTTCTACTTCTGCTCAGTCAGGGGTGGGATCGCCCGCTCCCGGGACGTACGTCGAACCTCACCTCGTGCGCCTATCGCCGCCCGGCCGGTACGGCGCGACGCGCTGCTGACCTGCGTCGTGCGCGAGGCGGTCAGGCGAGCTGCCCGCGCAGCTGGATGAGGACCCGCGCGAGGATGCGCGAGATCTGCATCTGGGTGACACCGATCTCGTCGCCGATCTGGGACTGGGTCTGCTGCTTGAAGAAGCGCAGGTAGAGGATCTCGCGGTCCCGCTCGGGGAGGGCGCGCACCGCGGGGGTCAGCATCACCCGCGCCTCGGCCTCGTTCATCGCGGAGTCGTCGCCGGCGAGCAGCTCGCCGAGCACGCCGGACCCCTCGCTGCCGACAGGGGCGTCGAGCGAGGTCGGGGTGAAGCAGCCGTCCGCGGAGAGCGCCTCGACGACGTCGTCCTCGGCGACCCCGAGGTGCTCGGCCACCTCGCTCACGGTGGGGGAGCGCCCCAGCCGGTGGGTGAGCTCGCCGTCGGCCCGGCTGAGGTCGGCCTGCAGCTTCTGGACCGGCCGCGGGGGGCGCACCATCCAGCCGAAGTCCCGGAACTGGCGCTTGACCTCGCCCTTCATCGTGACGACGGCGTAGGACAGGAACTCCACGCCCCGGTCGGGGTCGAAGTTGCGGGCCGCCTTGATCAGTGCCATCGAGGCGGCCTGGGTCAGGTCGTCCTCGGCGATGCCGCGGCCCCGGTAGCGGGCCGCGATGGCGCGGGCGAGGCCCATGTGCAGCACGACGACCTCGTCCTGGAGCCGCTTGCGCTCCAGGGGGTCGCTCTCGCGGGCGGCTCGCCGCAGAAGCTCAGCGCTGACCCGGGTGCGGTTCGCGGGCGTGACGCCGGCGATCAGCTCTCGCTCGTCGTCGAGGTCGTCGAGAGGGGTGCGCTGCCGCATCACGAGCTCGATCGGAGTAGTGACCATGCTCTCCACCTCCGTCGGGGGCTAGGACGGTGAGGGGGTTCCGTACCTGGTGCTCCTCCGAGATGTTCTCCGGTTTACCCGGGCACCCGACCATGAAACCGGGGTCTAGTCCGCAGCGGACCCGTCCAGCAGCCGGGGTCAGCGGCGGGTGAACGAGGCGTGCGTCATGCCTGCTCCACGGTCCGTGTTGACCCCCTCGAGGGCGTCGAGGTCCTCGGCCGTCGGCATCCAGAGACCGGCGCGCACGTTGGCCTCGACCTGCTCGGGCCGGGTCGCGCCGGCGATCACGCTGCCGACCGTTGGCAGGGCCGCGAGGCCGCCGATGGCGACGTCGAGGATGCCGACCCCCCGCTCGGCGGCGAACGCCTCCAGCGTCTCGATGCGGTCCCAGTCGGCGTTCCCGAGCCGGTGCGCCTGGTTGTCGGCCCCGAGCCGGGTGCCGGCCGGCGCCTGCTCCCCGCGGCGGTACTTGCCGGTCAGCAGGCCGTAGGCGAGCGGGAAGTAGGCGATCAGGCTGACGCCGAGGTGCTCCAGTGCGGGGACCAGCTCCTCCTCCGCGGCGCGGTTGTAGAGGGAGTACTCGTTCTGCGCCGACACGAACGGGCGAAGCCCCTCGGTGGCGGCGGTCCAGTGCGCGTCGACGACCTGCCAGGCCGTGAAGTTGCTGCAGCCGACGTACCGGACCTTGCCCTCGGTCACCAGCTCGGTCAGCGCCTCGAGGGTCTCGGCGATCGGCGTCACCAGGTCGGGCTGGTGCAGCTGGTAGAGGTCGATGTGGTCGGTTCCGAGCCGCCGCAGGCTGGCCTCGACCGCCCGCCAGACGTAGCGGCGCGAGGCCCGGGCACCCCAGTCGGGACCGTTGGCCCCGCCCATGTCCATGCCGAACTTGGTCGCCACCACGACGTCGTCGCGCCGACTGCCCAGGGCCTGGCCGAGCAGCTCCTCGCTGGCGCCGACGCCGTAGGTGTCCGAGGTGTCGAACAGCGTGATGCCGGCGTCAATGGCCGCGTCGACCACCCGCTGGGTCTGGGCCGCGTCGATCCGGGCGCCGAAGGCGTTGGTGCCGAGTCCCACGGTCGAGACCATCAGGCCGCTGCTGCCGAGGGGGCGGTAGGTCATGTCGCTCATGTCACCAGTCAAGCGCAGTGGGGGTGACCGGATCGCCGGTCACCCCACCTCGTGCGTGATCGCTCAGCTCACCTGGAGCTGGACGATCACCTGGTCGAGCTCGTGGTCCTCGACGTCCACGATGCCCGGCTTCTCGATCGTCAGCTTCTTGGTGCTGGTGCCTTGGTCGAACTCGAACTCCTGCTCAGGGGAGGAGTGGACGTGGATCTCACCCGCGACGTCCGCGTCGATCTTGAGCGTGACGGGCCGGCCCACCTCGGCCGTGACCCGGTCGCCGTTGGGCGTGACCTTGCCGTCCTTGATGGTGATGTCGATCGTCATACCCGAGCCGCGGGAGCTCCCGGAGGAGGTGTCGTCCGAGCAGGCGGTGAGGGAGAGGGCGGCCACCAGCACGGTGGTCGCGATGGTCAGCGTTCTTCGCATCCGTTGTCCTTCGTGTCGTACGGAACTGGTCAGGAGGCGCGCGGCGCGGGCGGTCCGCGGCGGCCCAGGACGACCGTGAAGACGGTGGTGCCGGGCAGCCGCGTCGTGTCGAGAGGTACGACGCGGGGCGGGAGCGTCGACGCGGGCGTGTGCAGCAGCGGGGCCGCGGCCGTCGTAACCACGGCGAGGAGCGCGGCCATCCCCACCGGCCCGGGCAGCAGGCCACCGGCCGTCAGGTGCGCGACGCTTCCCGGCCAGCAGGGCCACGGTCGCGAGGGGCAGCGCACGGAGCCATCGCAGCGGCGCGATGGCGCTCTCGGGGCGGGGCACGGCTCCTCCAGGTGCGTAGGGCAGGACCGCCCCATCATCGGTCATGGCGTGCAAGGATGCGGCGTTGACCTGGGACGACGGGGGGTTTCCGATGTTGTACTTCGACGGCGCGCTGGGCCTGGCGCTCTTCTTGCTGTGGGTGTTCTGCCTGATCGACGTGATCACCACCGACGCGTCGTCGACCCGCAACCTGCAAGATGTGGTGAGTGCTCATCGTCGTGCTGCTGTTCGACGTCGGCGCCGTCCTCTGGCTGGTCGCCGGTCGCCCGTGGCAGGGCGCCGCGCAGGGCCGCGGACTGCCCTACCGCGGCAACACGGGCACCAGGACCTTCCCCGAGTACGAGCGTCCCGGCCGCTTCGCCGCGAGCAACCCCGACGACGACGAGGCCTTCTTGCGACAGGTCCGCGAGCGCGCCGAGGAGCAGCGGCGGAAGTACCGCGACAAGCAGCGGCCCGACGGGGCCGACGACAGCTGACCTGTCGTCAGTCGCCTTCGGTCGCCGTCGACAGCTCCGGCTCGGCCGCCTGCTGGTGGGCTTCCTCGAAGCGGATCAGCATCCAGAGCCCGACGGCCATGCAGCCGAGCGCACCGGCCTCGATGAGCAGGAACAGCGGCGAGTGCCGTGGCACCTCGGAGAAGATGGTGAACCCGATCATCAGCGACGTCAGGCCGTTGACCACGTTGAGCGCCGGCATCGACGCCGACAGGCCGGCTGTCCGGTAGGCCCGCTGGTTGGTCAGCACGCCCCCGAAGCCGGCGAGGAACAGGGCGTACGTCGGCCAGGCCCGCAGCATCGCGTCGAGGCCACCGTCGTTGAGCTCCTGGAGCGCGATCTTGAGGAAGCCGGCGACCATCCCGAAGAGCACGCCGCCGACCACGCCGAGGAGGAACGCCTTGCGACGCGGGTCCTCGTGGATGCGCCCGGCGACCACGTTGGCGGCGAGCGCCACCAGCACCCCGACGACGCCGAGCGTCACGGTCCCGGCGCCCAGCCCGGCCGGCGTCCCGACCGTGGGGTCGGACGCGACCAGGAACGCCGCCAGGCCGACGGCCGCGATCAGCACGGCGCGCAGCTCGATCCGCGACGGCATCCGTCGGGCGATGGCGGCCCGTGCGGGCACCGCCCACACGATGCCGCTGACCACGATCGGCTGCACCACCGCGATGGGGCCGGCGTGCAGGGCGCTCGCGTGGAACGCGAAGGCGCAGGTGGCCAGGAGCTGGCCGAACAGCCACAGCGGCCGCCTGATGAGGTAGCCGAGCAGCGCGAACACGGTCTCTGCGGACTCCGGCGCCTTCTCGGCGGCCTGGTGCTGGACCGAGGACGAGATCGCGAACGTCGCTGCGCTCAGCAGCGCCAGGGTCACGGCCAGCACGTTCACCCTGCTCACTCTAGGGACTGACGGGTCCGGGCCCGGCCGCCCCGCCGGTTCACCGGCCGGCCGCCGAGGCGAGGCGGCCAGCCGAGAAGAGGACTTCCGGAGCCGCGCACCTCCCCTGCCTGGTCGTGCGCCATGGCGTCAACCCGCACCCATCTCCGAGCGCGATCCACGCTGGGTCCACCTGCGGCGGCCGCATGACCGACGCGGACCAATTCACTGAGCAGGCGGCGCCAGAGGGGCTATGTAAGAAGGCTCTACGACACAAACAGCACGTCGGCGGCGCCCGGAGACGACGATGGCCCCTCACTGCGAAGGTGAAGGGCCAGGTCAGAAGTGGTGCGCCATCAGGGACTTGAACCCCGAACCCGCTGATTAAGAGTCAGCTGCTCTGCCAATTGAGCTAATGGCGCGCGAAGCGATTGAAACCCTAGCAGCGCACCCGGCCGGGGATGAAATCGACGAGACCCGCATGCGGAGTGAGGTTTCGCACCCCGCTCCGACCGGGGATCCTGCACAGTGGGACCTACCGGGGGACGTGTCGGTCCGGGAGCCCAGGCCCCAGGCCGACAAGTTTCTCAGGAAGTTCTTGGGCTGACCCATCCGCCCTCGACGAGGTGGCGAACTACCCCTGAACGACGGTCGATCCGGGGTTTGCACAAGGAGGCGCTCGTATGTCGGAACCCGGTCTCAGGCTGGTGTCTGCGCACGGCGGAGCCGATGTGGATGCCTTGGTCGGCCGAGTGGCACGAGGTGACGCAAGCGCTTTCGAGGCCCTCTACGACGAGTTGTCGTCGGCAGTGTTCGGGCTCGCGCGCCGTGTGGTGCGGGACCCGGCCCGCGCCGAGGACGTCACGCAGGAGGTCTTCCTCGAGGTGTGGCGCAAGGCGGCCCGTTTCGACAGTGCGTTGGGCAAGGCCAAGACGTGGGTGATGACCATCGCCCACCGACGTGCCGTGGACGCCGTACGACGGAGCGAGTCGCAGAAGCGTCAGGACACCAAGGCCGCGATGGACGACGTCAGCCACGACGAACCGGCTGACCGGGTCATCGCGTCCGAGGAGCACGGTGCGGTGCGGGAGTGCATGGAGACCCTGACCGACCTGCAGCTCGAGTCCGTGCGGCTGGCCTACTTCAACGGATACACCTACAGCGAGGTGGCCACGTTGCTCGAGAAACCGCTACCGACCATCAAGACGAGAATGCGGGACGGCCTGATCCGTCTCCGAGACTGCCTGGAGGGACAACGATGAGCACCGACCTGCACACGCTCTCGGGTGCCTACGCCGTCAACGCGCTCAGCGCGGACGAAGCCAGGCTCTTCGACACCCACCTGGAGGGCTGCCAGGCCTGCCGCGACGAGGTCCGTGAGCTCCAGGACGCCGCCGCGCGGATGGGAGCCAGCGAGTCCGTCGCCCCGCCGGCTGCCCTGCGGGCCCGGATCCTGGCGGCCGCCGACCGCGAGGCGCAGCTGCCGCCCCGGGTGACCTCGATCAGCGCGGCCCCGTCTCGCCGCTGGACCTCCCGGCTGGTGGCCGCGGCGGCCGCGGTCGTGCTCGTGCTCACCGGAGGCTTCGTGGCCCTGCAGTCGCAGGGCGACGACTCGAACGTCGTGGCCGCCACCGTGAGCCAGGTGTTCAAGGCGTCCGACGCCCGCACCCGGACGGTGCCCACCGACCGCGGTCGGCTGGTGGTCGCCATCTCGCCGACTCTCGGCCAGGTCGCCGTGAGGACGAACGGCCTGCAACCGCTGACCGGCAGGCGCGTCTACCAGATGTGGACCATCCATTCCGGCACGTCGACGTCGCAGGGCGTCGTGGAGAATCTCGCGGCCGGCAAAGTGATGGCACTGCCGAGTGAGGGCACGACCGTCGCGATCACCATCGAGCCGGACGGCGAGTCCGTCCACCCCACCACACCCCCCATCGTCACGCTCGACCCGCAGAGCGTCTGAGAGACCAGCACCGGGGGGTGTTGCGGGAAACGTAGTCAGCGGTCCCGGCGAGTGTCGAGCACGGCCTGAGCCGCGTTGTGACCGCCGAGGCCACTGACCGCACCTCCGCGTCGGGCCCCTGACCCGCACAGCAGCACGTTGGGCAGGTCAGTGGCGACGCCCCACCGTTGGGCAGGGGAGTCGAGCCGGGCCCGGTTGGGTGCCCAGGGCCAGGCCAGGTCGCCGTGGAAGATGTGCCCCCCCGGCATCGCGAGCGCCTCGTCGACGTCCTGCGGCGCCTTGGCCTCCAGGCACGGTGCGCCGTGCTTGTCGGTGGCGATCAGCGACTCGATCGGCTCCTCGAGCACCTCGTTGATGGCGTCGAGGGCCCGCTCCACCGCGACGTCCCGCTGGGCCCCGACGTTGTCGGCGAACGCGCGGGCCGGGGTGTGCACCCCGAAGTAGGTCAGCGTGTGCATGCCCTGAGCGGCCAGCGGCCCGAGGATCGAGGGGTCGGTCAGCGAGTGGCAGTAGAGCTCGCCGGGCTGGGTGCTGGGCAGGTCGCCGGCGGCCGCCTCGGTGTAGGCCCGCTGGAGCTGGCTGTAGTCCTCGGCGACGTGGAACGTTCCGGCGAAGGCGTTCTTCGGCGGCTCGCCCGAGCGCAGCCGCGGCAGCCGGTCGAGCAGCAGGTTCACCTTGAGCTGCGATCCCTCCGGACGATCGCCGGGCTCCTCGCCGAGCAGCACCTGGAGCACCCAGGGCGCGACGTTGGACAGCACCCAGTCGCAGGACGCGGCCCGCCAGGTCTCGCCGTCGTGCCAGGTGACGGTCGCCTCGGTGCCGTCGGACTCGATGCCGCTGACCCCGGCGCCCGTCACGATCGTGGCGCCGGCGTTGCGGGCCGCGACGGCCAGCGCGTCGGTGACGGCGCCCATCCCGCCGACCGGGACCCGCCACTCGCCCGAGCCGTTGCCGATCAGGTGGTAGAGGAAGCAGCGGTTCTGCACGCGCGACTCGTCGTTCATGTCGGCGAACGTGCCGATCAGGGCGTCGGTCGCCACGACGCCGCGCACCGTGTCGTCGGAGAACCGCTCCTCGACGACCTGGCCGAGCGGCTGGTCGACGAGGTAGTCCCAGGTCTTCGCGTCCACCAGGTCGCGGGCCTCGCGCGCCGTACGCAAGGGCTCGAGGAGGGTGGGGGCCAGCGCCTCGGTGAAGTCGCGAACCTCGCCGTAGAACGTGCGCCAGGCGTCGTACTCGCGGCCCGAGCCGGTCAGCTTGCGGAACGACTCGGCGGTCGCTGCGCCCTCGTTGCGCTCCACGAACAGGCCAGAGTGCCGGCTGTCGCGGTAGACCGGGGTGTACGACGCGACGGAGCGTGAGCGCAGGTCGAGGTCGAGGTCGAGGTCGGAGACGATCTGGTCGGGCAGCACGCTCACGAGGTAGGAGTAGCGCGAGAGCCGCGCCGGCAGTCCGGCGAAGGGGCGCGCGCTGACGGCGGCACCACCGGTCGTGTCGAGCCGCTCGAGGACCAGCACCGAGAGGTCCGCCTGCGCGAGGTACGTCGCGGCCACGAGGCCGTTGTGGCCACCGCCGACGATGACGACGTCGTACTTGTCCTGCAGGCTCTGGGAGGTCACGGTGGAACGCTACCGGTACCGCGCCGCACCCCCAGTCGGACTAGCGGAATGTTTAGCGTTCAACTACCGTTGGACCGGGCACCACGCCCTACCGAGGAGGCACCCATGCCCGCCGTGACCGTTGACGACCTTACCGCCCTGCCCCGACTGCACGCTCCCGGTCTCGGCGACACCGTGCGTCCTGTGGTCAGCGTGACCACCGGGCCCCGGGGCTTCGAGGGCGAGGGCTTCCCGGTCCGCCGTGCGTTCGCCGGCGTCGACCTCAGCCTCCTCGACCCGTTCGTGCACATGGACCAGATGGGCGAGGTGGAGTACGCACCCGGTGAGCCCAAGGGCACGCCGTGGCACCCGCACCGCGGCTTCGAGACGGTCACCTACATGATCGACGGCGTCATGGACCACCAGGACAGCCAGGGTGGTGGCGGCTCCATCACCAACGGCGACACCCAGTGGATGACCGCCGGCTCGGGGATGCTGCACATCGAGACCCCGCCGGAGTGGCTGGTGAGGTCCGGCGGCCTGTTCCACGGCGTGCAGCTGTGGGTGAACCTGCCGCGCGCCCAGAAGTGGGCCACCCCCCGCTACCAGGACCTCCGCTCCAGCCAGCTCGGCCTGGTCACCACCGCCGACGCCGGCGCGCTCGTCCGGGTCATCGCCGGTGACGTCGGCGGCCACGCCGGCCCCGGCTCGACGCACACGCCGATGGCGATGGTGCACGGCTCCCTGGCTCCCGGCGCCCGTCTCGACCTGCCCTGGACGGCCGAGTTCAACGCGCTCGTCTACGTGCTCGCCGGCTCCGGCACGGTCGGCCTCGACGGCACGCCGGTCCAGGCGGGCCAGCTCGCCGTGCTCGGCCGCGGCGACTTCGTGACCCTGGCCGCATCCGAGAAGCAGGACTCGCACACCCAGACGCTTGAGGTGCTGGTGCTCGGCGGCCGCCCGATCCGCGAGCCCGTCGCCTGGGGCGGCCCGTTCGTGATGAACACCAAGGCCGAGGTGATGCAGGCCTTCGAGGACTTCCAGAAGGGCCGGATGGGGCAGGTGCCCGCGGTGCACGGCCTCTCGAACGACGTCGTCGAGGGCTGAGGGCGTCCCCCTTTCGTGACCTCGAGGGGTTCAAATCGGACACTCGGTCACCTTCGGTGACGCCGTGTGCTCCGTCATCGGGGACCGCCGATGACCACGTCGGTGTGCACCGACGAGGAGTTCGGGCCGGCGGCCCGGAGCTCGTCGGCCGTCCTGGTGAGCCCGTCGCGCACGGAGAACGGAAGCCCGTGCCCCACGCCACGTGGCAGCCGGTGTTCTCGTCGAACAGGGTGTCGTGGAAGGTCACGCCGGCGGCGCGCTCCCGGTCGGGGCTGGTGAAGACCTCCTCGGTCGGCAGGTTGGGCATGTAGGCCACGCCGGCCGTGGTGGTCAGGCCGCCGCCGGTCCACACGCAGTCCGGGATGAGTCCGGCCGTCAGGTCGGTGCCCTCGCCGTGGTGGCGCACGGCGTTGAGCCCGAGACCGGTGAGGGCCTGAGCGCGGCCGCCGAGCCGGTCCTCGTCCACTCCTCGAGACGGTCGAGCTCCCAGGTGGAGTGCGAGGTGAGCGCGTCCACCGTCGCGTGATGCACGGCGGAACGCCGTACGTAGGGATCGGAGTACTCCACCCGGACCCGAGAGGCACCCGCGGCGTACGCCTGCTCGGCGATCGCCCGCGCGATGGGGCGTGCGCGACGTCGGCCGACAGCAGCACCTCCTGACCGCGTTGCACGTTGGCGCCCACGTGGACGACGAGGCCTGCGTAGGAGTCGATGCGGTCCTGCTCGAGTGTCATGTTTCGCAACATATCGGGCGCAGCCACCCGTCCGGGTGGCCGAGAACCACCCGGACTCGTCATGCCGACCTCGCCCCACCTTCCTAGCGTCGGCAGAGTGCCGGCGAGCGGGCCGGGGGAACTGATGAGGAGCGTTGTGCGGATGGACTCACGGAGAACGGCTGCTGGCCTGGTGTCGCTGGTGACGGCCCTGGGCGTGACCGGTGCGGTCACCACGGTCCCGGCCCAGTCGGCTGAGCGGGCGGCGCCGAGCGCCACGGTGGTGACCAAGAAGCTCGACGGACCGTTCGGGCTGCAGAAGGCGGTGGGTCACCGCGGGTTCGTGGTGGCCGAGAACGAGTCGGGACAGGTGACCCGGGTGTTCAAGGACGGCCGCAAGCGCGCCATCGTGAACGGCGCGCCCGGGGTGGCCGGCGTGGCCACCGACTCCCACCACGTGTACGCCGTCCTGGGTGGACCGAACGAGGAGGGCGCACCGCCGGCGGGTGCCTTCGGGCCCAGCGCCGTGGTGCGCACCGACTACGAGGGCAAGCACACCAAGGTCATCGCGGACCTGCTGAAGTACGAGCTGGCGAACAACCCCGACGGCCAGGTGCAGCTGGTCGACGGGAAGCCGGTCGACGCGCTGTCCAACCCGTTCAGCATGACGATGAGCCCGTGGGGGCTGCTCGTCGCCGACGGCGGGGCCAACGACGTGCTCAAGGTCAACCCGCGCACCGGTCGGGTGTCGACGTTCTTCGCGCCGCCCACGGTCAAGGACGTCAAGGCCTGCCAGGGACCCGACGCCAACGCCAACCCGGGCACGGTCGGCTGCGACCCGGTCCCGACCGGCGTGGACGTCGTGCGGGGCAAGGTCTACGTCAGCACCCTCGGGGCCGAGGCCCCCGGAGCGGGCCGGGTCTACAAGCTGAACCGGAAGGGCCAGGTGCTGCGGGTCTGGAAGGGTCTCACCTCGCCGACCGGCGTCGCGGTCCGGCACGACGGCACCATCTACGTGTCCCAGGTGCTGGAGGGTGCCCCTCCGGGCCAGCCCGGCCCCGGGTTCGACCCGTCGACGGTCGGCCAGATCACCCGGATCGACGGCAGCCGGCGCACGGAGGCGCAGGTCACCATGCCGACCGGGCTGGACCTCAAGAACGGTGACCTCTACGCCTCGGCGTGGAGCATCGGGAGCTTCCTGGGTCTTCGTCACGTCGGTCAGGTCGTGAAGGTGCGGGAGCGCGCCTTCCGCTGAGGGTGGGTCAGGCCAGGGCGAGGAAGAGCTTCTCCATCTTCTTCGTGTCCACCCCGTCGAGGCCGTCCCCGGCGGCCAGACAGGTCTGCAGCCCGGAGGCCACGATCGCGAAGCCGGCCCGGTCCAGAGCCTTGGAGACGGCTGCGAGCTGCGTGACGACGTCCTCGCAGTGCCGTCCATCCTCCAGCATGCGGAGCACGCCGGCGAGCTGGCCCTGCGCACGCTTGAGCCGGTTGACGACGGGGGTCATCTCGTCGGCGTCGAGGTCTACCACGTCTCAGCGCTCCTGGTCCGAGGTGGACAGGGCCGCGAGCACCGCGGTCAGCCGCTGCTGGGCCTCCGCCGCGACGGGCCGGAGGGCCTCGCTAGGGGAGAAGGCCGTCATCGCGGCGGGGTCGAAGGCCTCGACCACGCAGGTCCCGGGATCCACGGCGCGCACGACGACGTTGCAGGGCAGCATCGTGGCCACCGAGGGGTCGGCCTCGAGCGCTTGGTGGGCCAAGGTCGGGCGGCAGGCGCCGAGGATGACCTGGGGTGCCACGTCCACGTCGAGCTTGGCCTTGAGGGTGGCGGCCAGGTCGATCTCGGTGAGCACCCCGAAGCCCTGCTCGTCCAAGGCGATGCGTACGGCGGCCACGGTCTCGTCGTACGACCGAGTGACGGTGGTGGTCAGCGTGTAGGCCATGGAGGTCTCCTTCTGGACAGGTCTGTGGTGCTAGCGTGAGGCAACAATACCCCAGGGGGTATTCAGGCCAAGCCCGTTCGGGCCGAGGAGGAGCGCGCATCGTGTGTCGACCGACGAGGTGTCGCAGCTGTGGCAGGACGACCTGGGCCGGCTGTGGCCAGCACGTCGCCGAGGTCAAGGCGGCCGTTGCGGTCGAGGACTGGTGCCCCGGACCTGCCGGCGAAGCCCGCACGGGAGGTTGGCTCGGCCGGCTGCTGGGGCGCTGACCGACGCATCGCGTGTGGACGACGAAGCGCCCCGGGTCGAGGACCCGGGGCGCTTCAGGTGGGGTGAACGACGGGACTTGAACCCGCGACATCCGCGACCACAACGCGGCGCTCTACCAGCTGAGCTACGCCCACCATGCGTGTCGGCCCCTCACCGGACGGGGCCGGGAGAAGCCGAAGCAGAGAAAAGTGTACGCGATCTCAGGCCGGCTTCGGACCGGGGTTGCCGCCTCCGGTCAGCGAGCCGCCGTGCTCGGCCGCGATGCCCTTGGCCGTCTCCGAGTCGGGTCCGGGGGAGGGCACGAAGACCGCCGCACGGTAGTAGCGGAGCTCCTCGATGCTCTCCTGGATGTCGGCCAGGGCCCGGTGGTTGCCCGACTTGGCCGGCGCGCTGAAGTAGGCCCGCGGGAACCAACGCCGGGACAGCTCCTTGATCGAGGAGACGTCGACGATCCGGTAGTGCAGGAACGACTCCAGACCGGGCATGTCGCGGGCCAGGAAGGAGCGGTCGGTCGCGACGGTGTTGCCGGCCAGCGGCGGTCGGCTGCCGTCGGGGCAGTGCTCGTTGATGTAGGCCAGCACCTTCTCCTCGGCCTCGGCCATGCTCAGGCCGCCGTCCAGCTCCTCGAGCAGCCCGGACGAGGTGTGCATGGTGCGCACGAAGTCGTCCATCTGCTCGAGCGCGGCGGCGGGCGGCTTGACGATGACGTCCACGCCCTCGCCGAGCACGTTGAGCTCGAAGTCGGTCACCAGGGCCGCGACCTCGATGAGTGCGTCGGCGCCCAGGTCGAGCCCGGTCATCTCACAGTCGATCCACACGAGTCGGTCGTTCACGCCTGAACCCTACTCAGTCTGCTCTCAGAGATTCTTCCTAGAGTGGGGTCATGGGTCGCTTCGGGGTCGCCGCAGGCGTGCTGGCCCGTGTCCTCGTCGGTGCGGTGTGGGTCGTGGCCGGGGTGCTCAAGCTGCCCGCCCCCAACGAGAACGTCCGGGCGGTGCGGGCCTATCAGCTCCTGCCGGAGTCGCTGGTGACCGTCGTGGGTCATGGGCTGCCGGTGCTGGAGATCATGGTCGGCGTCTGCCTGCTGGTCGGTCTGCTGACCCGCATCGCCGCCCTGCTGTCCGCCCTCCTCCTGGTGGCGTTCGTCATCGGGATCTCCTCGGCCTGGGCCCGTGGCCTGTCCATCGACTGCGGCTGCTTCGGCGGGGGAGCAGGCGCAGTCGAGAACGCCCGGGCGAAGTACCCCTGGGAGCTCGCGCGCGACGTGGGTCTCCTGCTGCTGAGCGGCTGGCTGGTGTGGCGCCCCCGCACGCCGCTGGCCGCCGACAACCGGCTCCTGCCGGCCTGACCGCACCACCGAGAGACGAGTCACGTATGTCGAAGAAGAAGTCCACCGCCACCCGTCGGGCCGAGTCACAGGCCGCCTCGGCGCGAGCCGCGGAGATCCGAGCCGCGCAGGAGCGCAAGGAGCGCCGACGGAACACGTTGGTGGTGACTGGCGTCGGTGTAGCGGTTCTTGCGATCGTGCTGGTGCTCTTCACCATCGCCAACGGGAAGCGTGACACCACCGCGGCCGCCGGTTCCGCCCCCACCGGGGCGATCGGGTACGCCGTGCCGGCCGGACCGTCCTCGGCACCGGTCAGGGTGACGGTCTATGAGGACTTCCTCTGCCCGTTCTGCGGGCAGTTCGAGCAGGCCAGCTCGAAGGCGCTCGAGGACGACCTCACCGCGGGCAAGGTGCAGATCCGCTACCACGTGCTCACGTTCCTGGACCGCAGCACCAGCACGGAGTACTCCAGCCGCGCCGCGAACGCGCTCGCCGTGGTGCTCGACCAGGCCGGACCCGACGTGGCCAAGAAGTTCCACGACCTGCTCTTCGCCCACCAGCCGGCGGAGAACAGTGCGGGTCTCACCGACGGACAGCTCGTCGGCTACGCCGTGGAGGCCGGGGCGACGAAGGCCGACGTACAGGGGGGAATCGCGGACCGCACGTTCGAGCAGTGGGTCAAGAACGTCGGCGACCAGGCGTCCAAGGACAAGGTCAACCAGACGCCGACCGTCTTCGTGGACGGCAAGTTGCTGAGCGGGTCCATGGACTCGCTGGTCGCACAGGTCGAGAAGGCGGTCGCGGCCGGCTGACCGCTGTCCCCAGGGTGGGCCTGCCTGGGGACAAACCTGGGGACCAAGACGGGCACCGCGGCGATTCCGCTCCGACACGCCGAGCGCCCGGAAGCTGCCGGGAGAAGTTCCCCTGAATCCCTTGCCACGTCAGGGTTTCCGGGGATAGAACTGCAGAACGCCGACGGGGCAACCCGGAGGCGGGATCGGACGGAAACCGAGATCCAGGCCGGCGGAGCGATCTGCTGGACGGCCCGTGACGGGGCCTGGGATCAACGGGTCGACCGTGAGAACCGAAGCGTCAAGGACGGTTCAAAACCGAGGCCCCGCAAACTCATACTTTGCGGGGCCTCGACCTTTGTATCCCGGACGCGCGTGCGAACCGGGGACCGACACGCCCAGCGTGCCGCGCCGTCGCTTCCTGTCCATGGTGGTTGCCACCACCGAGGCCGCCGAAACCCCGTCGCGCGCCCGGTCCGGACCGGTGCCAGACTGACGCGCATGTCGACCAGCACCTCTCCGTACGCCGGTTTCATCGCCGGGCTCCCCAAGGCCGAGATTCACGTCCACCACGTCGGGTCCGCCTCGCCCCGGATCGTCTCGGAGCTCGCGGCCCGCCACCCGGGCACCGTGCCGGCCGACCTCGACACGCTGCGCGACTTCTACACGTTCCGCGACTTCGGGCACTTCATCGAGGTCTACCTCGCCGTCGTCGACCTGCTCCGCGAGCCCGAGGACATCCGACTTCTGACCTACGAGGTCGCCGCCGACATGGCCGCCCAGAACATCCGCTACGCCGAGCTGACGCTCACCCCCTGGACCTCCGTGCAGGCCGGGGTGCCGATCGAGGCCTACGTCGAGGCCGTCGAGGACGCGCGGGTCGCCGCCGAGCGGGACGTGGGCGTGAAGCTGCGCTGGATCTACGACATCCCGGGGGAGTCCGGGCTGCCGGCCGCAGTGGACACGCTGACCTACGCGCTGCACCGCAAGGCCCCCGAGACGTTGATCGGCTTCGGGCTGGGCGGGCCGGAGGTCGGCGTGGACCGGCCGCAGTTCAAGGACGTGTTCGAGCAGGCCCGGGCCGCCGGTCTGCGCAGCGTGCCGCACGCCGGCGAGACGACGGGCCCCCAGACCGTGTGGGACGCGCTGCGCGACCTCGGTGCGGAACGCATCGGTCACGGCACCTCCTCGGTGCGGGACCCCGAGCTCGTCGCCCACCTCGTCGAGGAGCAGATCCCGCTGGAGGTCTGCCCGACCTCGAACATCGCCACCCGGGCGGTCGACGTGCTCGCGAACCACCCGATCCGCGAGCTGCACGACGCCGGGGTCCTCGTCACCGTGAACAGCGACGACCCGCCGATGTTCGGCACCACCCTGAACCGGGAGTACGAGATCGCCGCGGACCTGCTGGACCTCGACGAGGCGGGCATCGTCCGGCTGGCCAAGAACGCCGTACGCGCCTCGTTCCTGCCCGAGACCGAGCGGACTGCGCTCGAGGCCGAGATCGACACCTACGCCGCAGGGCCCGGCAACTAGCCGAACGGGGGATTCCCGCCTTCGGGTTCGTGCCTAGGCTGGGCGAGCACGCTGTCCCGCCTTCTCGCGGGGCTGCCCCTGACCCCGGCGAAGCGCAGCGAGTGCTCGACGGGTGGAGTGCAGCGTGTTGGACGACCGTACGGACGTCGAGGACCTCCTACGACGGGTGGGGCAGACCGACCACGGCGCCTTCGTCGAGCTCTACGGCACGCTCTTCGCGCGGGTCTTCGGCCGCGTGCTGCGGGTGACCCGCAACCGGGAGCTCGCAGAGGAGGTCGCCCAGGACGTGTTCCTGGTCGTCTGGACCCAGGCTGCGTCCTACGAGGCGGCCCGTGGATCGGCCACGTCCTGGATCCTGACGATCGCCCACCACCGAGCCGTCGACTCCGTGCGGCACGAAGCGGCCTGGCGACGGCGCAGCGCGTCCGAGCCGTCCGCCCCGGGCGCGGACCTTGCCGACGCGGTGGCCGTGCACGACGAGCTGCTCGGCGGTCTCGCGACGTTGACCTCTCTGCAGCGGACCTCGATCGCGCTGGCCTACTACGGTGGCTACACCTCCGTAGAAGTGGCCGACCTCGTGCACGCCGGACCGGCGGCCGTGAAGACCCGGATCCGCGACGGCCTCGTGAGGATGCGGAACGCTCTGGACGTGCCCGCGCCGGTGTGACGGGCGAGCAGGTGGAGCGCCCCCGGCAGGACTCGAACCTGCGACCACCGGATTAGAAGTCCGACGCTCTATCCAGCTGAGCTACGAGGGCGTGTGCAGCGGCACCACGATAACCAGCCGAGGATCGCAAACGCCTTCGACCTGCGCCCGTCGCCCAGCTCGGGTGTGGCCGTCGCCGGAAAGGGATCAGCGCGACTCGATCGCAAAACAGGACGAACTACCGTGGCTGATGCCTCGAGACTGCGCACCGGCGTAGCAGAACTACGTCCTCTTTACGAGGTTCTGTGTCGCCGATCGTGCGTGGATGGGTAGTCAGTGCCGATTCCGGAGGCCTGTCATGCTGCATACCCACTTCCACCGAACCCGAGCCGTCAGCGGCGGACTGGTGCTTGGCGCCGCTCTTCTCGTAGCACCAGTCGCGGTGGCCACGGGTGACACGGTTGTCACCGGCGCTGGCGCAGCGGCGTCCCGGGGTGGAGATGGCTCGGTGAAGGCGTTCGAGAAGCGCTCGCTGTACACACATGGCGTCGGCCTCGCTCATCCGACGGGCGCGACGTTCGTGGACCGGTCACGGCTGCTGGCGGTCGCCGAGACTCGGCCCCACGCGACCGCCATCCGCATGCTCGACCCACGCAGTGACGAGTTGGTGGGCCGGGTCACCCTCACTGCCCGGCTTACCCCGGGCACCCTCGCGGACAACGGACGCGGCCGCCTCGCCGGCCTCGAGGGCCAGACATTTGTCAGCTGGCCGGCTGACGCTCGCGGGGCGGTTACCGTCTCGCGTCGTCCGATCACCGGCGCGAGCGTGGCCGGGGTACGGGCCCTCACCTACGATCCGCGGACCCGTTCGTGGCTCGGCCTCGACGCCGCGCGAAGTCGGCTGGTGTCCATGCGTGTGCACGCCGGAGGCGTTCGCGCCGTAGCGACGGGCCGGGTCGCGGGACTGGGCGGCCACACCCCAGTCGGCGTGGCCTACGACCCGGCCACCCGCCGCGTGTACGTCGCCGACCCGGTGGCGGACCAGCTGATTCCGGTCTCCATCACGGGGCAGCAGGTCGCACCGGCGATCGACATCAGCGGCGTGCCAACCGAGAGCCTGCGCTCGCTCGCCTTCGGTGCCACCGCCGACCCGACCGACACCTCCCGCGCGACCAGCCTCTATGCGACGGACGCGGGGAGTGCGTCGACGTTCGGTCAGGTGGCCGAGGTGTCCCTCACCCCCCTCGGCCAGGCTGCCGCTGCCGCACCGCTCACCTCGACGGCCAGCCTGGTCAAGAAGACTGCGTTGTCAGGGCTCAATCCGCCGTCGCCGGACACCTCGGGCATCGTGTACATGAAGGACTCCCAGCGGATGTTCGTAGTGGACTCCGAGGTGGACGAGATGACGATCTACAAGAACGTCAACATGTGGCAGCTCTCCCCCAACGGGTCGACAACCTTTAGCACCGGCAACACGCTGAGGTTCTCCAAGGAGCCCACGGGTGTCGGCTACGACCCGAAAACCAAGAGACTGTTCATCAGCGACGACGACAAGAAGAAGGTCTTCTCCCTCACCGCCGGCAACGACGGGCTCTTCGGCACGGCTGACGATCCCGTGCCATCGTCCATCTCAGCATCGGCGTTGGGTGACCAGGACGCCGAGGACGTGACCTTCGACGACAAGTCGGGCGACCTGTTCCTGTCCGATGGCGTTGGCCTGGAGGTGTGGCGAGTGGCGGCCGGGCCGAACGGCCGCTTCGACGGCGTCGCCCCGACCGGCGACGACGTTGTCACCCACTTCGACGTCGGGGTGTACGGCATCACCGACCTGGAGGGCATCGGCTACAGCGAGACGCGCGATTCGCTCTTCTTGGCCGACCGGAACTACAAGAAGATCGTCGAGGTCACCAAGACCGGTGCGTTGGTGCAGACGATCGACGTCACCAGCATCGGCATGAACAAGCCCGCTGCGATCACCATCGCGCCGGCCACGAACAACGCGGCGCGCACCAGCCTCTACGTCACCGTCCGTGGCGTCGACAACAACAAGAGCCCGACCGAGAACGACGGGGCGATGTACGAGCTGTCCGCCCCCTACCTCGACCCGACCGGTCCCCAGACCAACTCAGCGCCGGTGGTGAACGCCGGGTCGGACCTCACCGTGACCCAGCCGTCCGCCGCGGCGCTGCACGGCACGGTCGCCGACGACGGCCTGCCCAACCCGCCTGGAGCGACAACGGCGAGGTGGGAGATGGTGAGCGGTGCCGGCACGGTCACCTTCGCCGACGCGTCGAAGGCGGACACGACAGCGACCTTCAGCGCTGCGGGCACCTACGTGCTGCGTCTGACCGGCAGCGACTCGGCGCTCGCCTCGGCCGACGACGTGACCGTCACGGTGGACGCGTCCGGTGGAGGGGTGCAGAACACCGCACCCGCAGTGAGCGCCGGCGCCGACCTGACGATCACACAGCCGGGGGCCGCCTCGCTGAGGGGCACCGTCACCGACGACGGCCTGCCCAACCCGCCCGGCACCACCACGGTCGCCTGGTCCAGGGTGAGCGGTCCCGGCACGGTCACCTTCGCCGACGCGTCGAAGGCGGACACCACAGCGACCTTCAGCGCTGTAGGCACCTACGTGCTGCGTCTGACCGGCAACGACTCGGCGCTCGCCTCGGCCGACGACGTGACCGTCACGGTGAACGCATCCGACGGCGGTGGTGGCGCAAACCTGGTCGGCAACGCCGGCTTCGAGACCGCCGCGACTGGCTGGAAGGCCTCGACGGGGGCGTTGACGCGGGTGGCCACGCCGCACTCGGGCGCCTGGTCCGCAGCGATGACGAACACGGGCACCGCGTCCATCACCTGCCAGCTCAACGACTCACCCAACTGGGTCACCAGCACGACGGCCGGCACGTACACCGCCAGCGCGTGGGTGCAGGGGGACACAGCCGGTGCCGGGTCCACCGTGCGTCTCCGCTTCCGTGAGTACGACGCTGCCGGCACCAACCTCGGGTCCAAGGAGTCAGCGATCATCCTCAGCACCGGCTGGCAGCAGGTCGTGCTGACCTACACGCCGACTGCCACTGGCACCACGCTCGACCTCAACGTGCTCCGAGGCTCGACACCGGCCGGCGCACTCTGCTACCAGGTCGACGACTTCTCGATCAGCGTCAACTGAGGGGATGGAGGTCAGCACTCAGGCCCGCCATCCACTCCTCGATGGCGCCGGGCTCGCGGGGGAGTGCCTGCGACAGGTTCGTCGACCCGTCGGCGGTGACCACGATGTCGTCCTCGATGCGGATGCCGATGCCGCGCAGCTCCTCGGGGACGAGCAGGTCGTCCTCCTGGAAGTACAGCCCCGGCTCGACCGTGAGCACCATGCCCGCCTGGAGCGGGCCGTTCTTGTAGGTCTCGCTGGAGGCCGCGGCGCAGTCGTGCACGTCGAGGCCGAGCATGTGGCTGGTCGAGTGCAGGGTCCAGCGCGTGTAGACCTTGCTGTCCGGGGACAGCGCCTCCTCGGCCGACACCGGCAGCAGGCCGAGGTCCTCCAGTGCGTGGGCGATGACGTGCATGGCGGCGTCGTGCGGCTCCGAGAAGTCGGCGCCGGGACGGATCGCGTCGATGCCGGCCTGCTGCGCCTGCAGCACGATCGAGTAGAGGTCGCGCTGCAGCGGGGTGAACGTGCCGTCGACGGGCAGCGTGCGCGTCACGTCAGCGGTGTAGAGGTTGCTGTTCTCCACCCCCATGTCGAGCAGCAGCAGCTGACCCGGTGTGACGGGGCCGCTGTTCTCGGTCCAGTGCAGCGTCGTCGCGTGCGAGCCGCCGGCCACGATCGAGTCGTAGCCGAGGTCGTTGCCCATGGCCCGGGCCCGGCGGAAGAACGTGCCCTCGAGCCACCGCTCGCCGTACTTCAGCACGTTGTCCCACTCGCGGACGCTGTCGCAGAAGCCGAGGGTCGTGACGTCGCAGGCGTCCTGGAGCTGCTCGAGCTCCCACGTGTCCTTGACCAGCCGCAGCTCGGAGAGCACTCGGGCGAAGTCGTGGTCGCGGGCCCCGTCCTCGGCGATCACCTGGTCGACGTACGGGTCGACGCCGCGGAGCACTCGTGTCTTGGCGCCGTGGTCGAGACGCTCCTCGAGCTCGCCGAGGTGCCGGACCTCCATCCCGAGGGAGTCGGAGATCTCGCGCAGCGACGGGCGGCGTCCGGCCCACAGCTCGCCGTACCGGCGGTCTCGGAAGAACTCGTCGGTCTGCCGGGACGAGCGCGGGCGGGCGTAGAGCACCGACTCGCCGTCCTCGACCACCAGCACGGCGTCGCTGGTGACGTTGCCGGTGAGATGGACGTGGGCGGTGTCGGCGCGGAAGCGGAAGTCGGTGTCGTTGGACCGCACCTTGAACTTGCCGGCGGGCACCACGAGCCGCTCGCCCGGGAACATCTCGGCGAGACGGGTGCGACGGGGGGCGGACCAGTCGGCGACCGAGTGTCGGGGCAGGTCGAGCTCGCGCTCTCCCCAGCCCTGCCGCATGAACGCTGCGTAGGCCTCCGGGACGGGCTGGTCGTGCGACTCCGTGGCCAGGATCGAGGGTCGCTCGGTGGCGTCGGACGGTCGGTCAGGGGTGGGCTCGCTCACGTGGTCACTGTACGACGGGAGGGGCGCGTGGCACGGGCCAGGTGCGCGGCCCCGATAGGCTGGCGCGCGTGAGCGGGGCAGGGCGACATGGCGAGGGACGGCTCGGAGCTCCGAGCCCGTCCGCGCTCTCGCCTGCCGCCACGCCCGACGACTTCCCGGTGACCTCTCCCGGGGCCTGGGCGCCGGCCGTCGCAGTGCCTCCCGGGCTCCTCGCTCGACCCCGCCGGCGGGGCAGCGTGCTGTTCACCGTGCTCGTCTCGGTCCTGCTGCTCCTCGGCGCCGGAGTCATGTGCGTGGTGCTGCTGATGTCCAACGCGCCGGGTGCCCTCGCCATCGGCGTGGTGCTCGCGGCGCTGCCCGTGGGGCCCGTCATCGCCTCGTTCCTCTGGCTGGACCGCTACGAACCGGAGCCGGTGCGGTTCCTCGTGCTCGCGTTCTTCTGGGGTGCCGTCGTGGCCACGGCCGCCGCGCTCGTGCTCCAGAGCATCGACCAGATCGTGCTCGGCACCCCGGACGACTGGTCCGCGGCCATCGTCGCGCCGATCACCGAGGAGGGCGCCAAGGGCCTCTTCGTCCTGCTGCTGCTGTGGTTCCGCCGCCGGGTCATCGACGGCGTGCTCGACGGGATCGTCTACGCCGGCATCGTCGGGGTCGGCTTCGCGTTCACCGAGAACATCCTCTACCTGGCTGGAGCCTTTATGGGCAGCGGCCCGGGCGGCCCGGGCGGCCTCGGCTCGGCGACCGGCCTGTTCGTCGTACGCGGGATCTTCAGTCCGTTCGCGCACCCGCTGTTCACGTCCTTCATCGGGCTCGGGGTCGGCTTCGCCGTCGTGGCCAAGAAGAAGCACTGGAGGTTCCTCGCGCCGCTTCTCGGGTACCTCGCCGCTGTGACCGCCCATGCGACCTGGAACGCGTCCGCCTTCTTCGGCGGCGGATCGGCCTTCGTGCTGACCTACGTCTTCGCGATGGTGCCGGCGTTCCTGCTCCTCGTGGGCTTCGCGGTCTGGGCCCGCCGGCGCGAGGCCCGGATGCTGACCCGCTCGTTGAGCGACTGCGCGGCGCGCGGGCTCATCGGCGCCTACGAGGTGCCCTGGCTGGTCCGACTGTCGGCTCGCCGGGAGAGTCGTCGCTACGCCCGGGGGTACGGCGGTCCGGTGGCAGAGCGGGTGATGCGCGAGTACCAGCAGCAGGCCATCGAGCTCGCGTTCCTGCACGACCGCTTCCTGCGCGGCAACGCGCCGTCCGACTTCACCGAGCGCGGCTCCGCGATGGTGCAGCGGCTCCACGCGCTGCGCCCCTACGTGCAGTACCCCCAGCCGCGGGGTCAGGCCGTGCCCGGCTACGCGCGCACCGAGGCACGGCGATGAGCGCCGCGGGCGCCACGACCAGCACCGAGATGATCACCGCCCTGGTCCGGCTGCGCGAGGCGCTGGCGACGGTGGCGTTGCCGCTCGACGTCCCCGGGGCCGAGGACCACCGGGTCATGCGCAGCGCGATGGTCGACCAGCTCGAGGACTACGTGCTGCCCCGGCTGATCCAGATCGAGGCCCCGCTGCTCACCGTCGTCGGCGGTTCGACCGGTGCCGGCAAGTCGACGCTGGTGAACTCGCTGGTCGGCCGGCGCGTCAGCGAGCCGGGCGTGCTGCGGCCGACCACCCGTTCACCCGTGCTGGTGCACAACCCGGCCGACGTGGACTGGTTCGACAAGGAGCGCATCCTGCCCGGGTTGGCCCGGACCACCGGGGCGACCGGCGACCCCGGCGCGCTCCAGCTCGTCGCGGCCGACACGGTGCCCGAGGGGCTCGCGATCCTCGACGCTCCCGACATCGACTCGGTGGAGGAGCGCAACCGGACGCTCGCCGCCGAGCTGCTCGCGGCTGCCGACCTCTGGCTGTTCGTCACCTCGGCGGCTCGCTACGCCGACCAGGTCCCCTGGGACTTCCTGAAGGCTGCCTCCGAGCGCAGCACCGCGGTCGCGGTCGTGCTCGACCGGACCCCGCCCGACGCCGTCGACGAGGTCAGCGGCCACCTGGCCCGGATGCTCACCTCCCGCGGCCTGCGCGACTCCCCGCTGTTCGCGGTGACCGAGGGACCCGTGGACGACGACGGGCTGCTGCCGGCCGCGTCCGTGCACGAGATCCGGAGCTGGCTCGACAGCCTCGCGTCGGACGCCGATGCCCGGGCAGCGGTCGTGAAGCAGACCCTCGACGGGGCCGTCCGCTCGGTGTCGCGCCGCACGCACGACATCGCCGACGCCGCCGGGGAACAGCTGGCGATGGCCCACCGGCTCCGCGAGGACGTGGACCGGGCCTACGACGAGGCCATCACCAAGATCGACGACGCCTCCGCGGACGGCACGCTGCTGCGCGGCGAGGTGCTCGCCCGCTGGCAGGAGTTCGTCGGCACCGGCGAGCTGCTCCGGTCGCTCGAGACCAAGGTCGGCTGGCTGCGAGACCGCGTCGTCGGCTGGGTGCGCGGCAAGCCCATGCAGGCCGAGCGCGTGACCGTCGCGGTGGAGTCTGGCCTCGAGACGCTGATCCTGGAGCACGCCGAGACGGCCGCCGAGCGGGCCGAGGCGTCCTGGCGGTCGGTCAGCGCGGGACAGCACCTGGCCGAGGACGCCGGACGCGACCTGGGCCGGGCCTCCCGCGACTTCCGGGTGCGGGCCGAGCGCTCCGTGCGGGACTGGCAGCACGGCGTGCTGGAGATGGTCCGGTCCGAAGGGGCCGACAAGCGGTCCACTGCCCGCTTCCTGGCGTTCGGCGTCAACGGGCTGTCGGTGGCCCTGATGGTGGTCGTGTTCGCCCACACGGCCGGTGTCTCCGGCGCCGAGGTCGGCATCGCCGGCGGCAGCGCGGTCGTCGGCCAGAAGCTGCTCGAGGCCGTCTTCGGCGACCAGGCCGTGCGCCGACTGGCGGAAGCCGCCCGGGCCGACCTCAACGAACGCGTCACCGCCCTGATGGAGGAGGAGCGTCGGCGCTTCCTCGAGGTGCTCGACGCCCTCGGCATCCATGAGGGCGACGTCGACGGCCTGCGTGAGGTGTCCCGGCGCGTGGACGACCTGCGCTTCGCCGACATGGCGCCCGCCACCGGCGCCGGGGAGCCGACGTGACCTCGTTGGTCGAAGGGGCCAAGCGGCTCGTCGGCCGCGGTTCCGACGTCACCGACCGCATCGACGGTCTCGCCGAGGCGGCCCGGTCGGCGCGAGGACGGCTCGACGACTCCCTTGTGGACGAGGCCAGCGCCGTCGCGGAGCGGGCCGGCGACCGGCTGCGGCTCTCCGGCGAACACACCGTCGTGGCGCTCGCCGGCGCGACCGGTTCCGGCAAGTCCTCGACGTTCAACGCCGTCACCGGTCTCGAGCTCGCCGCGATCGGCGTACGCCGTCCCACCACCTCCTGGACCATGGCGTGCGCGTGGGGTGCAGACGGGGCGCCCGAGCTGCTCGACTGGCTCGGAGTGCCGAAGCGGCACCAGGTGATGCGCGACAGCATGCTCGACGAGCCCCGCGAGGACCGCGGGCTCAACGGCCTGGTCCTGCTCGACCTGCCCGACCACGACTCGACCGAGGTCGCCCACCACGTCGAGGTCGACCGGCTGGTGAAGCTGGCCGACCTGCTGGTCTGGGTGCTCGACCCGCAGAAGTACGCCGACGCCGCGATCCACGACCGGTTCCTGCGTCCCCTCGCGAGCCACAAGGACGTCATGATCGTCGTGCTCAACCACATCGACGAGGTGCCGCAGGGCGGCCGCGGCGCGATGCTCGATGATGTCCGAAGGCTGCTGGAGCTCGACGGCCTCGGCGGTGTTCCGGTGCTGGGCACCTCGGCCAAGACGGGAGAGGGGATCCCCGAGCTGCGCGGCGTGATCGCCAAGCGGGTTGCGGACAAGGCGACGATCCGCAAGCGACTGGGCGGTGACGTCTCCGACTCCGCGACCCGCATGCACGAGCACAGCGGCGACGCCAAACCGCGGGAGCTCGCAAACAAGGACCGAGTCGAGCTCGTCGAAGCGCTCACGGACGCTGCGGGAGTGCCCATCGTCGTGGAGGCCGTACGCCGGGCCTCCTCGGTTCGTGCCCGACGCGCGACCGGGTGGCCGATGACCGCCTGGCTCTCGCGCCTGAAGCCTGATCCGCTCCGCAGGTTGCACCTTGACCGAGGCAAGGCCGGCAATGACCCCATCGCCTCGGCCAGGTCCTCGTTGCCCCGGACGATGCACATCCACCAGGCTCGAGTGGAGACGACTGTGCGCGACCTGTGCGACGGAGTCTCCGACGGGCTCGCCCCGCCGTGGGTCAGGGCCGTGCGACATGCCTCGACCTCACGCTTCGTCGACGTCACCGACCGGCTCGATCGTGCCGTGACCAGCACCGACCTGGGCGTCTCGGCGACCCCCCTGTGGTGTCGGGGCGTGCGGGTGCTGCAGTGGATGCTGCTGCTGAGCGCGCTGGTGGGAGCCCTCTGGCTGGGGGTGCTGGCCGGAGCGGCGTACCTCCAGCTGCCCCCGCCGAGGACGCCGGACTACCAGGGCTTTCCGGTCCCCTCGTTGATGCTGGTGCTGGGCGTGTTCGCAGGGATCGCGCTGGCCGCACTCTCGCGGGTCCTGATCTCCATCGCTGCGAAGTCGCACGCGCGCAAGGCCGAGACGCAACTGCGGGCTGCCGTTGCCGACGTTGCCGAGGAGCTCGTGATCGCCCCGGTTGTGCTCGAGCTCGTGGCCTATCGGAGGACCTGGGAGGGCCTACGCAAGGCCAGACGCTGACCACCTCGTCTGCACAGGTACTCAGGTCGGGCGTTCGGTCCACAAGGCTCGTCTCGACGTCATCGAAGCTCCTTGTTCACGGGTGGACTACTGCCACCAACGCTGAGGAGGTCGTAAAGATGAACGAGTCGTATGTGACGTTGCAGGGGTGGGTCGGGGGAGAAGTGGACGTGCGTGAGGTCGGGGACACCCACTGCGCGTCGTTCCGCGTCGGTTCCACGCCGCGCTACAACAAGGGCGGGACCTGGGTTGACGGCCAGACGTCGTGGTTCACGGTCAACTGCTGGCGAGGACTGGGAAGGAACGTCGGTGACTCGATCCGACGCGGCGATGCCGTGGTGGTGCACGGACGTGTCCGCGTCGACGTCTGGGAGCGCGAGGGCCAGCCCAGCTCAGTGAGCTGGATCGTCGATGCGACCTTCGTCGGTCACGACCTCAACAAAGGCACCAGCACCTTCGAGAAGACTGCCCGGGCCACTCCCCGTGACCCGCGCGAGGACGAGGCAGTACGGGAGATGCTGCACGCCTACGAAGCGGATGGTCCGCAACTCGACGGAGCCGGGGACCCGGTGCAGCCTGCCGCCTGAGGCTGGGTGGGTCGTCTCGAGCTCAGCGAAGCCCGAATCGGCTCGCAGGGGGTTGGCCCCGTAGGCTTGGCGGATCATGGCTGAATACGTTTTCACTCTCCGCAATGTCCGCAAGGCCCACGGTGACAAGGTCGTCCTCGACAACGTCACGTTGTCTTTCCTGCACGGAGCCAAGATCGGTGTCGTGGGGCCCAACGGCACTGGCAAGTCGACGCTGCTGAAGATCATGGCCGGGCTGGAGAACGCCAACAACGGTGACGCCATCCTTGATCCCGGCGCGACGGTGGGGATGCTCCAGCAGGAACCACCGCTGAGTGAGGGCAAGACGGTGCTGGAGAACGTCGAGGAGGCCGTCGGCGAGATCAAGGGCAAACTGGACCGCTACAACGCGATCTCCGAGGAACTCGGCGCCCCAGACGCTGACTACGACACGCTTCTTGCCGAGATGGGTGATCTGCAGACTGATCTCGACCACTCCAACGCCTGGGACCTCGACAGCCGGCTGGACCAGGCCATGGACGCCCTTCGCTGTCCGCCCCCAGACGAGCTGGTCGATCACCTCTCCGGTGGAGAGCGACGTCGGGTCGCACTCTGCAAGCTCCTGCTGCAGCAGCCCGCGCTGCTCCTGCTCGACGAGCCCACCAACCACCTCGATGCCGAGTCGGTGCAGTGGCTCGAGGGTCACCTGGCGTCCTATCCAGGGGCCGTCCTAGCCGTTACCCACGACCGCTACTTCCTGGACAACGTGGCCAGCTGGATCCTGGAGCTCGACCGTGGCAAGGCCCACCCCTACGAGGGCAACTACACGACCTACCTGCAGACCAAGAAGGACCGCC
>JBDSMW010000087.1:0-19685 GCA_039915665.1 Nocardioidaceae bacterium | reverse complement strand
CTCGGCCGGCAACTCCTACGGCTGCCACGAGAACTACCTCGTCGGTCGTGCGGGGGAGTTCAGCAAGCTCGCCGACGTCCTGATCCCGTTCCTGGTCAGCCGGCAGATCGTCGTCGGTGCGGGCAAGGTGCTCCAGACCCCGCGGGGAGCGGTGTTCTGCCTGAGCCAGCGCGCCGAGCACATCTGGGAGGGCGTCAGCAGCGCCACCACCCGCAGCCGGCCGATCATCAACACGCGCGACGAGCCGCACGCCGACGCCGAGCGCTACCGCCGCCTGCACGTGATCGTCGGCGACTCGAACATGAGCGAGACGACCACGATGCTCAAGGTCGCCACCTGCGACCTGGTGCTGCGGATGATCGAGGAGGGCGTGGTGATGCGCGACCTCACGATGGAGAACCCGATCCGGGCCATCCGCGAGATCTCGCACGACATGACCGGGCGCCGCAAGGTCCGGCTGGCCAACGGCCGCGAGGCCAGCGCCCTCGACATCCAGCAGGAGTACCTCGACCGAGCCCGCGACTTCGTCGACCGGCGCGACCTCGAGACCCCGCTCATCGCGCGCGTCCTCGACCTCTGGGAGCGCACGCTCAAGGCCGTGGAGTCCGAGGACTTCAGCCTGGTCGAGCGCGAGATCGACTGGGTCATCAAGTGGAAGCTGATCGAGCGCTACCGCCTTCAGAACGGCCTGCCGCTGAGCCACCCCCGGATCGCCCAGCTCGACCTGGCCTACCACGACATCCACCGGAACCGCGGTCTCTACTACCTGCTCGAGAAGCGGGGTGCGGTCACCCGGGTCACCACCGACCTACAGGTCTTCGAGGCCAAGTCGTTGCCGCCCCAGACGACCCGGGCGCGGCTGCGCGGCGAGTTCATCAAGAAGGCCCAGGAGCGCCGGCGGGACTTCACCGTCGACTGGGTGCACCTCAAGCTGAACGACCAGGCTCAGCGCACCGTCTTGTGCAAGGACCCGTTCCGGGCGCACGACGAGCGGGTGGCCAAGCTGATAGAGGGCATGTAGCACCGCCGGCGGGCTGGGGGCGGGGTCTCTCAGGTTCCCCGGTTATCGTGGGGGGCTCAGCCTTTCCCCGTCCCACATGAGGTGTTCTTTCGTGCGTCGCCTGCTCGCCCTGCTCCTGGCATCCGTGATGTTGCTCGCCACCGCCGCCTGCGGAAGCGACTCCGGGAAGGCCACGGACTCCGCCAAGGACTCCGGGGGCAAGATCTCCGGGCTGTCGGTCTCCGGTGCGTTCGGGGCCGAGCCCACGGTGACCGTGAAGCCGGCCGTCAAGGCCGACAAGCCCGAGACGCAGGTCATCACCGAGGGCGACGGGAACCCGGTGGTGGCGAACAAGAAGGCGATGTTCAACATCTACCTCGCCCAGGGCGCCGACGGGAAGAAGCTCTACAGCAGCTCCGACCAGGGCACTCCGTCGCAGGTCGCGATGAACGAGAAGGAGTTCTTCAAGGTCATCATCGACAGCCTGGTGGGCAAGCCGCAGGGCTCGCGGGTCGCGATCGCGGCCACCGTCAAGGACGTGTGGGGCTCGGCCGGGGCGCCGCAGCTTAAGCTGAAGACCACCGACACCGTGCTGTTCGTCATCGACGTGTTGTCCGTGGAGCCCAAGGACGTGCTCGACGCCCCGAAGGGCCAGACCGTCGCCGCCCCCCCGAACTCCCCGACGGTCCAGGAGAGCGGCGGCAAGGTCACCGGCATCGACTTCTCCAAGGCGGCCAAGAAGGCGCCGACCAAGCTGCAGGTCGTCCCACTCGTGGAGGGCGACGGCCCGGAGGCCAAGGCCGGCCGGCTGGTCACCTTCAACTACTACGGCGCCGTCTACGGCTCGAAGAAGCCGTTCGACTCCTCGTTCAGCCGTGGTGCCCCGGTGCCGTTCGGCGTCGGCGTGAAGGGCCTGATCCCAGCCTGGGACAAGGTCATCCCCGGTCTCAAGCAGGGCAGCCGCGTGCTGATCATCGCGCCGCCCGGCGACGCCTACGGCAAGCAGGCGCAGAGCGGCATCCCCGCGAACTCCACGCTGACCTTCGTCGTCGACGTCCTGGGCGTGGACTCCTGATCGGTTCGCAGGTCGCGGTGTAGGTTCCTGCTCTGATGTCGCCGCACCGGGAGTCGAGGGAGGACATGACCGCTCGCAAGAGTGAGCGCCTGCTCAACCTGCTCATCACGCTCCTGGTGTCCCGCACGTACGTCTCCAAGGACCGGCTCCGCGAGGTCGTCGAGCCCTACCGCGAGGCGGGCGACGACGCCTTCGAGAAGATGTTCGAGCGGGACAAGGAGGAGCTCCGGTCCCTGGGCATCCCGATCGAGGTCGGGTACGTCGACCGGGCGTTCGAGGACGAACCGGGCTACCGGGTCGAGCGCTCGGCGTTCGAGCTGCCCGAGATCGACCTGGCGCCGGAGGAGGCGGCGGTCATCGGGCTGGCCGCGCGGGTCTGGCAGCACGCCGGGCTGGCGGCCGCGACGTCCGACGCCCTGGTCAAGCTCAAGGCGGCCGGCGTGACCGTCGACCGGGCGGCCCTCGACGTCGTCCAGCCCACGCTGAGCGCCGAGGAGCCCGCCTTCGAGCCGTTCTGGGACGCGACCCGCACCCGCACTGCGGTGCGCTTCGACTACCTGACGTCGTCGGCGCCGCGACCCTCGACCCGGCACCTCGAGCCCTGGGGCGTGGTGTCCTACCGCGGCCGCTGGTACGTCACCGGGCACGACACCGACCGCGGCGAGCCGCGGGTGTTCCGGCTGTCCAGGGTCCAGGGCGCCGTCTCGGTGGACGGCAAGCCCGGTGCCTTCGAGGTGCCGCCCGGCACCGACCTGCGCGCCGTGACCCGGTCGCTGGCCCCGCAGCCGGCCGACCGGACCGCCGAGGTGCTCGTGCGACCCGGCGCCGCCCACGGCCTCCGTCGGCACGCCCAGCCCGTGGAGGCCGAGGCTGCCGACGGGTGGGAGCGGCTGGACGCGACGTACGGCTCGACGGACTCGTTCGCCGACGAGGTGCTCGGTTACGGCGCCGACGTCGTCGTCCTGTCGCCGGCGGACGTCCGCGACTCCGTCGTGCGCCGACTACGGGAAGCCGCCGGCGAGAACGGAGCGACCCCGTGAGCCCGTCGACGCGCTCAGGAGGCTCCGGCGCCCGCGACCAGGTCGCCCGGCTGCTGGCCCTGGTGCCCTACATCCAGTCCCGCCGCGAGGTCGAGCTCGACCAGGCCGCGGCCGACTTCGGGGTCAGTCCGGCGCAGATCGTCAAGGACCTCAACGTGCTGTGGTTCTGCGGGATGCCGGGCCTCGGCATGGGCGACCTGATCGACGTGGACATGGACGCCCTCGAGGGGGAGGGCGTGATCCGGCTGTCCAACGCGGAGTACCTCTCCCGTCCGCTGCGGCTCGACAGCTCCGAGGCGTCGGCGCTGATCGTTGCGCTGCGGGCCCTGCGCGAGGGCGGCGACGACGACGTACGCCCCATCGTCGACCGCACCCTGGGCAAGCTCGAGGCGGCCGCCGGCGAGGCCGCGGCCGTCGCGGCGCACGTCGACATCCGGATGCCGCAGCAGGCCGGACGGGTCACCGCGCTGCGGGAGAGCCTCGCGCGGGCCGTCGAGGAGCGGCGCCAGGTGCGCCTGGACTACTACGTGCCCGCCCGGGACGAGTCCACGGAGCGGGTGGTGGACCCGCTGCGGGTGGTCACAGCGGACGGGAACACCTACCTGGAGGCCTACTGCCACCTGGCGGAGGACCAGCGCCTCTTCCGGCTCGACCGGATCTCCACCGCCGAGGTCCTGGACACGCCGGTCGAGCAGCACACCGACCTGGAGCCGCGGGACCTCGCCGACGGGATCTTCCAGCCCTCCACCGACGACCTGCTGGTCACGATCCGGCTCTCACCGGGGGCCCGCTGGGTCTCGGAGTACTACCCGGTCGAGGACGCCAAGCCGGTGCGCGGCGGCGGGCTCACCGTGCGGATGCGCGTGGGCGACCCGGCCTGGCTGACCCGGTTGATGCTCCGCCTCGGCTCGACGGCCGAGCTGGTCGACCCACCCGAGCTGGCGGACAGTGTTCGCCGGGTGGCCACTCAGGCTCTCCTCAACTACACCTGACATCGTGTCCGCTGAGGACGGCCATCCGGGCGTCCCACGAGGACGAACCACACACGCGTACGATGGTGAGTGCACTCGACAAGCAAAGAGGTAGACATGACACCGGTCCTTCCCTTGGCCCTGGGTCTCGGCCCGCCCGAGATCATCCTCATCATCTTGGTGGTCGTGCTCCTCTTCGGTGCCAAGAAGCTCCCCGAGCTCGCTCGCGGCAGCGGCCGCGCGCTGAGAATCTTCAAGGCCGAGACCAAGGGCCTCCTCGACGACGACGATGACGACGTCAAGGACTCCGAGAAGACCGAGGCGCAGCGTCAGCTGGACGCCCAGCGTCGCACCGAGGCCGCCCAGCGCCTCGAGACGCCGGTCGAGCAGCCGGTCGAGCAGCCGCGCGGCGAGACGCGCCCCGACACCGAGCGCTGAGCGCCGGTCACGGCAGCCCTGAGCTGACATGTCGATCGTAGGAGTCATCGGGCTGTTCCGCGCGCCGCGGGGCGGTAGCGGCGTCGACGGGCGGATGGCCCTGGTCGACCACCTGCGGGAGCTGCGCGCGCGGCTCATGCGGGTCGTGCTGGTGCTGATCATCGCCATCATCGTCGCGCTGTTCTTCTACGACCAGCTGCTGGCGTTCGTCTTCAACCCCTACCGGGACGCGATGGCCCGGCTGCCGGGGGTCAAGTCGACCGCCACCATCGGCGGCGTCGGCGGCCCGCTGCTGCTGCAGCTCAAGCTGTCCAGCCTGGCCGCCGTCGTCGTGACCAGCCCCTACTGGCTGCTGCAGATCTGGGGTTTCATCGTCCCCGGCCTGCACGCCCACGAGAAGCGGTGGACCCGGCTGTTCGCCGCGATCGCGGGGCCGCTGTTCTTCGTCGGGGTCGCGGTCGGCTACTACGTCTTGCCCAAGGGCCTGCAGGTGCTGATCGGGTTCACCCCCGCGGGCCTGCAGAACCTGGTCGAGTTCGGCGAGTACTTCTCGTTCCTGACCCGGATGCTCCTGGTCTTCGGGGTCGCGTTCGAGATCCCCTTGTTCGTGGTGCTGCTGAACCTGGCCGGCGTCGTGTCCGGCAAGACGCTGGGCAACTACCGGCCCTGGATCGTCGTCGGCACGTTCGTGTTCGCGGCCGTGGCCACCCCGTCGACGGACCCGTTCTCGATGCTGATGCTCGCCATCCCGATGACGGTGCTGTTCATGATCTCCGAGGTCATCGCCCGCGTGGTCGACAAGCGCCGGCACAAGCGCTCGGTCACCGCCGGGCTCGACGACGACGAGGCCTCGACCATCGACGGCCCCGACGGCACCGTCCGACGCTCGGGACTGTCCGAGGACGAGGACTGACGCGGTGGTGGTCCACCTGGTCGAAGCCGTCGACCCCTTCGACCTGCCCGAGTGGCTGGGCACCTCGGAGGTGAGCTGGGTCGCTGCCAGCGGCGTGCGTGGGGCGTCCCACGTGGAGGGCCGGCTCGAGGGGGCGGGGGAGAGCCTGGCGTGCGACCTGCTCGCCGCCGACCTGGCCTACCCGGAGCCGCTGCTCGACGACCGATGGCGGCGGCAGGCCCACCAGGCGTGGACGCACGGCCAGGTGCTCCTCGTGGAGTACGACGGCCGGCTGACGCTCGCGGTGCCCGGCACGGCGTACTCCGCCGACGGAGCCCTAGAGACCGTCAGCCGCCTGGCCAAGGCCGTCGGCGTGCGTCCGGGCCGCTTCAACGTCACGCTCCGGCTGTGAACCGCCCGTCCTCCGGGGAATGCCGGAGCATGCTTGGTTGCTGCAACCTGCTGTGACCGACACCGCCGCGCCCCAGATCAACCGCCGCGACATCGGCCTGCGCTCCGAGCGGGGACCGGTGCTGATCGCGGTGATGCTGTCGACCGCGCTCGTCGCGCTCGACCAGACGATCGTCTCGACGGCGGTCCCGTCGATCGTGCGCGACCTCGGCGGCTTCCGGGAGTTCCCCTGGCTGTTCTCGGTCTACCTGCTCGCCCAGGCGGCGACGGTGCCGGTCTACGGCAAGCTCGCGGACCAGTTCGGCCGCAAGCCGCTGATGTACTACGGCATCGCGATGTTCCTGCTCGGCTCGATCCTGTGCGGGCTGGCCTGGAGCATGCCGGTGCTGATCGTGGCCCGCGGCCTCCAGGGCCTCGGCGCCGGCGCCGTCCAGCCGATCGGGATGACGATCATCGGCGACGTCTACTCGCTGCGCGAGCGGGCCAAGATCCAGGGGTACGTCGCGAGCGTGTGGGGCATCTCGTCGGTCATCGGCCCCACGTTCGGCGGGGTCTTCAGCCAGTTGCTGAGCTGGCGGTTCATCTTCTGGGTGAACATCCCGCTCTGCCTGCTGGCGGCCTGGATGCTGCGCCGGTTCGCGGAGAAGGTCGACCGCGGCCACGTCAAGGTCGACTACGTCGGCGCGGTGCTGCTCACGTTGGCCACCAGCCTCGTCGTGCTCGGGCTGCTCGAGGGCGGCCAGTCCTGGGCGTGGGGCGCCTGGCAGACGCTGGCCATCTTCGGGGCGGCGGTGCTGCTCGTGGTGGCGTTCGTGCTCGTCGAGCGGGTCGTGCAGCAGCCGATCCTGCCGCTGTGGGTGTTCGCGAGCGGCATCCTGCGGACCACCAGCGCGATCTCGTTCCTGGTCGGTGGGCTGATCCTCGGGCTCTCGTCGTACGTCCCGACGCTCGGTCAGGACGTGATCGGCGCCTCGGCGATCGTGAGCGGGTTCGCGCTGGCCGCCCTGACCTTGGGCTGGCCGGTGTCGGCAGCGCTCTCGGGCCGGCTCTACCTCAGCATCGGCTTCCGGGCCACCGGGCTGCTCGGGGTCTCGCTCGCCGTCGGTGGCGCTCTGGTGCTCACCCTGACCGACCCGTCGGGCTCGCTGTGGCACGTGGCGCTCGGCTGTCTGCTCATCGGCTTCGGGATGGGCTGGGTGGCGGCCCCCGCCCTGGTGGTCGCGCAGACCAGCGTGGCCTGGGGCGAGCGCGGAGTGGCGACTGCGACCAACATGTTCTCGCGCTCGGTCGGCGCGGCCGTCGGCGTCGCGATCTTCGGTGCGGTCGTGAACGCCGTCGTGGGTGACCACCCGACCGCCGCCACGCTGGCGACCGGCGTGCACCGGGTCTTCGTCGGCATCCTGGTGCTGACCCTCGCGCTCGGCGTCCTGGAGCTGTTCATGCCCAAGCGGGTCACACCGCCCGCGTGAGCCTCAGGCCCAGCCGGCCAGGTCCAGCAGGTCGTCGACGATGCGGTCGAGCTGCGCGATGAGCGTGAGGTGCCCCTCGTCCTCGTAGAGGTGCCGCCGGGCGCCCGGGACGTGGTCGGCGAGCCAGACGCCGTGCCCGAACGGGACCATCCGGTCGTGCCGGCCCTGCCAGACCGAGACCGGCACCTCGATGCCCGCCAGGTCGAACCCCCACGGCCGGGCGACCGCCAGCGAGTCGTCCCGCAGGCCGACGCTGCCCTGGGCGGCAGCCCGGGAGGAGGACGCGGCGAGGACGTCGGCGAACTCGCCGGTGACCGCCGCAGCGTCGACCGCGGAGAGCAGCTCGCCGAAGGAAGCGGCCACCTGCTCGCCGGTCAGTCCGGCCATCCCGGCCGCCTGTTCGTCGGCGGACGGCTGGAGGGCGTCCACACCCTCCCTGGACGCCAGGAAGTCGCGGGCGTTCTCGGGCCCCATGTCGGCGAGCCAGGCGTCCTGGTCCATGCCACCCGCGCCGACGGGAGCGATCCCGGCCAGGCTGGTGGCGGCCCGGCAGGCCGGAAGCAGGGCGGCGCACGCCAGCGAGCGCGGCCCGCCACCCGACCAACCCAGGGTGACCACCTCGTCGACCTGCAGGTGCGCCAGGACCGCAGCGGTGTCCGGCACGTCGTCGGCGACCCGGTAGTCGGTGGATCCGTCGCGCCGCGGCGTCGAGCCGCCGTAGCCCGGCCGGGAGCAGGTCACCAGCCGCAGGCCGCGCTCGGTCGCGATCCGGTCCAGCTGCGGGAAGGGTACGGCGGCGGACGGCAGGCCCCCGTGGAAGAAGAGCGTGCGTCCGACCGGGGCACCGGAGACGAGGACCTCGAGGGTGCGACCGTCGCCCGAGGGCACGTCCAAGAGGCTCACGAGCGACCGGCCAGGGTCAGCAGGTCGTCGAGGATCTCCGGCATCCGCGTGGTCAGCGAGATGTGACCCTCGCCCTCGACCAGGTGCAGCCGGGCCCCCGGGACGTTCGCGGCCAGCCACTCGGCGTGCGTGAACGGCACCATCATGTCGAGCGTGCCCTGCCAGACCGAGACGGGCACAGTGATGTGGCGGACCGAGAAGCCCCACGGCCGGATCATGGTGAGGTCGTCGTCGCGCCAGCCCACGACGCCCTGCGCACCCGCACGGCGGAACGTCGCCGCGATCCACTCGGCGGTCTCGCCGGTCAGGGCCGCGCGGTCGACCGGCGGAGCCAGCGACCCGAGGGAGTCGGCCACGTCGGCGGCGGTCGCGGCGAAGACGTCCGGGGAGAACGCCTCGAGCAGCTTCGTGAGGGCCTCGGGACCTTCGAAGGCCGCCCCGAACTCGGCGATGTTCTCCTCGCCCATGCCCGCGGTCAGCTCGGCGTCGTACTCGTCGGGCGGCACCAGCCCGACGCCCGAGACCGCCGCGAGGCAGCGCCCGGGAAGCATCGCCGCGCAGGCCAGTGCCCGAGGGCCGCCGCCGGACCAGCCGATGGTGACGAACTCGCCGAGCCCGAGGTGGTCCAGGATCGTGGCCGTGTCGGCGGCGTCGTCCGCGACGGTGCCGGTGGTCGCGCCGTCGGAGCGCGGGGTCGACGCGCCGTATCCGGGCCGGGAGTACTGGATCAGCCGCAGCCCTCGGGGCGTCGCGGCGGACTCCATCAGACCGTCGTGCACCGCGCCCTGCGGGGTGCCGTGGTGGGAGACGAGGGGGAAGCCGTCGTCGGGGCCGGAGACCAGCACCTCGAGCGACCGGCCGTCAGGGGTGGGGACCGTCAGCGTCATGGCCGCCACGCTAGTCCGAGCCCCGGCGCCAGGGCGTCGCGACGCCCCGTGATCCACCGCCCGCGTAGGCTCGCGACGTGGCCAGAGAGATCGTGCTCCTCACGAACCCGACCTCCGGCAAGGGGCGAGGACACCGGACGGCCGCCATCGTTCTCCCGCGGCTCAAGGAGGCCGGCTTCCACGTGCGCAGCCTCGTCGGCACCGACGCGGACGAGACGCTCGAGCTGGCCCAGCGCAGCGTCGCTGGGGGCGTCGAGAGCCTGGTCGTGGTCGGCGGCGACGGCATGGTGCACCTGGCCGTGCAGGCCCTCGCCGGCAGCGAGACCAGCCTCGGGATCATCCCGGCCGGCACCGGCAACGACGTGGCGCGCTGCCTCGACGTGCCGCGGTCCGACCCGCAGGCTGCCGCCGACGTGGTCGTCGGCTCACGCACCCGCAGCATCGACCTGGCCCGCGTGGGGTCGCAGCACTTCGTGACCGTGCTCGCGGCCGGGTTCGACGCACGCGTCAACGAGCGGGCCAACGCGATGTCCTGGCCGCGCGGGCAGATGCGCTACAACCTCGCCACCCTGGCCGAGCTGCGCGTCTTCGAGCCGCTGCCCTACACGCTCGAGCTCGACGGCGCGGCCCGCAAGGTGGAGGCGATGCTGGTCGCCGTCGGAAACGGCCCGTCCTTCGGGGGTGGACTGCGGATCTGCCACGGCGCCTCGATCGAGGACGGCTGGCTCGACGTGGTGATCATCAAGACGATGAGCAAGCCTGACCTGGTCCGGACCTACCCGAAGCTGTTCACCGGCGGGCACACCAAGCACCCGCAGTACGAGCACCACCGCGTCCGCAGCGTCACCGTCGCCGCGCCCGACATCGTGGCGTACGCCGACGGTGAGCGGATCGGCGCCCTGCCCCTGACCGTCGACGTCGCGCCGCTGGCGCTGAAGGTGCTGGTGCCCTGATGAGCAGCCCGTCCGAGAGCTACGCCCGCTTCCGCCGAGAGAAGGGGGCGCGGGTCTTCCACGACTTCGCGCAGATGTACGACTTCGAGCTCGACGGCTTCCAGGTCGCCGCCTGCAAGGAGCTCGAGGCGGGCAAGGGCGTCCTCGTCGCGGCGCCGACCGGCTCCGGCAAGACGATCGTCGGCGAGTTCGCCGTGCACCTCGCGCTGACCCAGGGCCGTAAGTGCTTCTACACCACCCCGATCAAGGCGCTGTCCAACCAGAAGTTCGCGGACCTGGCCAAGAGGTACGGCGCGGACCAGGTCGGCCTGCTCACCGGGGACAACACCATCAACGGCGAGGCGCCGATCGTGGTGATGACCACCGAGGTGCTGCGCAACATGCTCTACTCCGGCTCCTCGACGCTGACCGGTCTCGGGTTCGTCGTGATGGACGAGGTGCACTACCTCGCCGACCGGTTCCGCGGCGCGGTCTGGGAGGAGGTCATCATCCACCTCCCCGAGTCCGTCTCACTGGTGTCGCTCTCGGCCACCGTGTCCAACGCCGAGGAGTTCGGCGAGTGGCTCGGGACGGTCCGTGGGGAGACCGCCACCATCGTCGAGGAGCGCCGGCCGGTGCCGCTCTACCAGCACGTGATGGTCGGCAGAGTCGTCTACGACCTGTTCAAGGACGACGCCTCGACCAACGACCAGGTCAACCCCGACCTGATGAAGATCGCCCGCGACGACTTCCGGTCGTCCCGGACGCGGGACCACCGCAGCAAGCGCAACGCCCCGCACGGACGCGCCGGGTCGCGCGGCCAGGGCTCCCCGCAGAGGCAGTTCGTCCCGAGCCGCTACGACGTGGTCGACCGGCTCGACGCGGCCGGCCTGCTGCCGGCCATCGTCTTCGTGTTCAGCCGGGTGGGCTGCGACGCGGCTGTCACCCAGTGCCTCAACGCCAACCTCAAGCTGACCTCCCCGGAGGAGCGCGAGGAGATCCGGCGGTTCGTGGAGAACCGCTGCCGCAACATCCCCGACGAGGACCTGCACGTCCTGGGCTACCACGACTTCCTCGACGGCCTGACCCGCGGCGTCGCGGCCCACCACGCCGGCATGCTGCCGACCTTCAAGGAATGCGTGGAGGAGCTGTTCACCAACGGCCTGTGCCGGGTGGTGTTCGCAACCGAGACGCTGGCGCTCGGCATCAACATGCCGGCCCGGTCGGTGGTCATCGAGAAGCTGTCGAAGTGGAACGGCGAGACCCACGCGGACATCACGCCGGGGGAGTACACCCAGCTCACCGGCCGGGCGGGTCGCCGCGGCATCGACGTCGAGGGCCACGGCGTCGTGCTGTGGCAGCAGGGCTTCGACCCCAAGGCCGTCGCCGGCCTGGCCTCGACGCGCACCTACCCCCTCAAGTCGTCCTTCCGCCCGTCGTACAACATGGCGGTGAACCTGGTGCACCAGGTCGGTCGGGCCACCGCCCGCGAGCTGCTGGAGTCGTCGTTCGCGCAGTTCCAGGCGGACAAGGCCGTCGTCGGGCTGGCCCGGCAGCTGCGCAAGGCGGAGACCGCGCTGGAGGGGTACGCCGAGGCGGCCACCTGCCACCTCGGCGACTTCATGGAGTACTCCCGCCTGCGCCGCCGGGTCTCCGACGCCGAGGCGTCCGCGGCCAAGAACAAGCGGGCCGACAACCGCGACCAGGTCGTCGCCTCGCTGGAGGCGCTCCGGCCCGGCGACGTGATCGAGGTGCCGGCCGGCAAGTTCTCCGGGATGGCCGTCGTCATCGACCCGGGCATGCGCTCGGACCGCGACGGCCCACGGCCCTACGTGCTCACCGCGGACCGCAACGCGCGCCGGCTGTCGATGATCGACTTCCCGGTGCCGGTCGAGGCGTTCACCCGGATGCGGATCCCCAAGACCTTCAACGGCCGCAATCCGCAGAGCCGTCGCGACCTGGCCTCCACGCTGCGGGTTCGCACCCAGGGCCTCACCCCGCCCCCTCGGCGTACGTCGGGCGGGCGGGCCGGCTCGGCCCGTCCGGAGGCCGACACGGAGAAGCAGATCGCCCACCTGCGCGCCGAGCTGCGCGCCCATCCCTGTCACGGCTGCTCGGACCGCGAGGACCACGCCCGTTGGGCGGAGCGCTACTACAAGCTCGATCGGGACACCAAGACGCTGCAGCGTCGCATCGAGCAGCGCACCAACACGATCGCCCGCCAGTTCGACCGGGTGTGCGAGGTGCTGACCGCGCTGGGCTACCTCGAGGACGACGAGGTCACCGAGACCGGCACGCGGCTCATGCGGATCTACACCGACATGGACCTCGTGGCGGCCGAGTCGCTGCGGCACGGCCTGTGGGACGGGCTCTCCCCGAGCGAGCTGGCCGCCGCCCTGTCGGTGCTGGTCTTCGAGGCCCGCCGGCCCGACGACGCGGTGGCCCCGCGGCTGCCCGGCGGGCGTCTCAAGGGCGTGCTGGCCGAGATGGTCTCGCTGTGGGGAGACCTCGACGCCCTCGAGCGCGAGCACAAGCTGGACTTCCTGCGGGAGCCCGACCTGGGCTTCGCCTGGGCGGCCTACCGCTGGGCCGAGGGCGCCACGCTCGACGAGGTGCTCTCCGAGACCGACCTGGCCGCCGGCGACTTCGTGCGCTGGGTCAAGCAGCTGCTCGACCTGACCGACCAGGTCGCCGACGCCGCCGCGGCGGCCGAGGGCAGCCAGCAGCTCCGGAAGACCGCCCGGGGCGCGTCGGTCGCCCTGCGGCGCGGTGTGGTGGCCTACTCCTCGGTCAGCGACTGATCAGCTGACGGGACGGCCCTCGTAGGGCGTGGACAGCACGATCGTCGTCCGGGTCGACACGTTGGCGGCCGCCCGGACCCGGGCCAGCAGCTCCTCGAGGTCCGTCGGCGTGGCCACCCGGACCTTGAGGATGTAGGACTCGTCGCCGGCCACCGACCAGCAGCTCTCGATCTCGCTGATGCCGCTGAGCCGGTCCGGCGAGTCGTCCGGCTGCGACGGGTCGATCGGCCGGATCGAGATGAACGCGGTCAGCGGCAGACCGACCTGGTCCCAGTCCACCGTCGCGCCGTACCCCTGGATGAGACCGCGCTGCTCGAGCCGCTTGACCCGCTGGTGCACCGCCGACGTGGACAGCCCGGTGGCCTTGCCGAGGTCGGTGAACGACATGCGTCCGTCGGAGGCGAGGAGGGTGAGGATGCGCCGGTCGAGGTCTTCCACGAGCGACACCCTAACGGTCCCGGAGGCCGCGTCCCGGACGGTGCGACATGGAAGACTCCGCCCGTGACCTCCCGCCTGATGCTGCTCGACACCGCCTCGATGTATTTCCGCGCCTTCTACGGTGTCCCCGACTCGTTCAAGGCCCCCGACGGCACCCCGGTGAACGCCGTGCGCGGCCTGCTGGACTTCATCTCGCGGCTCGTCACCGACTACCGGCCGACCCACCTGGTGTGCTGCTGGGACAACGACTGGCGGCCGCAGTGGCGCGTCGACCTGATCGGTTCCTATAAGGCGCACCGCGTGGAGTACGTCGTCGCGGGAGCGCCCGACGTGGAGGAGGTGCCGGACCCCCTCGAGGTCCAGGTGCCGGTGATCCTCGACGTCCTCGCGGCCTTCGGCATCACGGTCGTCGGAGCCGACGGCTACGAGGCCGACGACGTGATCGGCACGCTGTCCCAGGACGCCGGCATGCCGGTCGACGTGGTCACCGGTGACCGCGACCTGTTCCAGCTCGTGGACGACGACGCCGAGGTGCGGATCCTCTACATCGCCCGCGGCGTCGGGCGGCACGAGCGGGTCACCAACTCCGTCGTGCAGGAGAAGTACGGGATCGACGGCGCGCAGTACGCCGACTTCGCCGCGCTGCGCGGGGACGCCTCCGACGGCCTGCCGGGCGTGAACGGGATCGGGGAGAAGACCGCCGCGACGCTGCTGCAGCGGTTCCGGGACATCCCGGGGCTGCGCGCAGCCGCCCTGGACCCGGACTCCAACATCGCACCGAGCCCGCGCCGCAAGATCATCGAAGCCGGGGACTACCCGGAGGTCGCGGCGCACGTCACCCGGGTCGCCCGCGACATCGACCTCGGCGACCGGGACCTCACGCTGCCGCTCACGCCCGTGGATCCCGACGCCCTGGTCGCCCTCTCCGAGCGCTGGAACCTGGAGAGCCCCATCGCCCGCCTCGTGGAGACCCTCACCAGCCTCCGTTGAGGAGGGGTCAGGAGAGGGTGAGGGTCCTCTGGGCCTCTTCCTGCTTCTGGGCGGCGTTGCGGGAGGCGGCGGCGGAGCGCTCGGCGTCAGCCAGCACCACGTCGGGGTCACCGGCGTGCTCGCGCCACCAGGCTTGACCGGCCTCGGGCAGTGTGTGGATCGGGTCGTAGTAGGCGTAGGTCCGGGTCAGCGCCTCGGGGTCCGCGGCCTCGATGGAGGTGCGGTAGTTCTTCGTCCAGTAGGAGATGCCGCGTTCCGTGTCGTAGTCCGCGATCTGGTGCACCCAGCGCTTGCCGACGAACGGGACGTCGCAGACGATCCGCGGCGTCGCGAACCCGGGGAGGTAGCCCATGATGTGGTGCTGCAGCCGCTGCGCGTCGGCGACCGAGACCCGCCAGTGCTCCGAGAACGGGATCATGTCGCACATGTAGAAGTAGTAGGGCATGATCTGCGCGCCGTCGAGCAGGGCGAAGCAGAGGTCGAGCAGCGTGTCCGGGTCGGCGTTGACGCCGTCGAGCAGCACGCCCTGGTTGCGCACGTCGCGCAGGCCGGCGTCGAGCATCGCCTTGGAGGCCTTGGCCACCAGCGGGGTGACCGACGCGGCGTGGTTGACGTGCGTGTGCATGGCCAGCGAGACGCCACGGTCGCGGGCGATCCCGGCGACCCGCTCGACACCGGCGCGGACGTCGTCTTGGAGCCAGTGCTGGGGGAGCCCCATCAGCGCCTTGGTGGCCAGCCGGATGTCGCGGACGTTCTCGACCTCGAGCAGACCGGTGAGGAACTCCTCGAGCCGTGGCCAGGGCATGTTGGCCACGTCGCCGCCGGAGACCACGACGTCGCGCACGGACGGCGTACGACGCAGGTAGCCGAGCATCTCGGCGTGCCGGTCGACCGGCTTGCCGAGGAACTTCAGCTTGTCGAACATCGGCGTGGCGTTCCCGACGAGGTCCATCCGGGTGCAGTGCCCGCAGTACTGCGGGCAGGTGGGCAGCAGCTCGGCGAGCACCTTGGTGGGGTAGCGGTGGGTGAGGCCCTCGGCCACCCACATGTCGTGCTCGTGCAGGGAGTCACGCGTGGCGTGCGGGTGCGACGGGAAGTCGGTGCGCCGGTCGGAGAACACCGGCAGCATGTAGCGGCGCACCGGGTCGGCGTACATCGCCTCGGTCAGCGAGCCGGGACCCCGGGGCGTCTCGCGCGGCGCCATCGTGTTCATCATCTGCGGCGGCACGAGCATCGACATGGTGGCCCGCTCGGCCTGGTCGCGCTCGATGTCGGCGTAGAACTGCTCGTCGAGCAGATCACCGAACAGGGCCCGGAGCTGGCGGACGTTCTTGATGCAGTGCGCGCGCTGCCACTGCACGGACTCCCACTCCTCGGTGGTGACGTCCTTCCAGCCCGGGAACCGGGTCCAGTCGGGCTCGACCAGCTCCACCCGACGGTAGGGGTAGGGCTGTCCGGTCTCGTCCCACGAAACGGCAGGGCCGATCGAGGTCTCGATGCTCATTGCGTGCTCCGTTGCGAAGAAGAGTGCGCGTCGAGTTTGTACGACGCATCCCGTGCATGCCACGATACGCAAAGAATCTGCGGCGTGTCGAACGAACCGCCGGATGATTTCCCGAAGTGACCGGCGAGGGAGAGGACCCATCCGTGAACCAGCAGGGCAGCGCGGTCGGTCTGCACCGCGTCGTGGCACCGGTGGGCGTGCTCCCTCAGGCGGCCGAGCGGCTGGACACCCGGCGCGACCTGTGGCCCGACGAGGTCCGGATCCGGGTCGAGCGGCTGAACCTGGACGCGGCGTCCTTCCGCCAGCTCGAGCGCACGTACGACGGGGACGGTGACCGGGTCCGGCAGGCCGTGCTCGACATCGTCGCGGCCCGCGGCAAGATGCAGAACCCCGAGACCGGTTCCGGCGGCATGCTGGTCGGGACCGTCGAGGAGATCGGCCCGGAGTCTCCGCTCGGACTGGCGGTAGGGGACCGGGTCACCACCCTGGTGTCGCTGACCCTGACCCCGCTCGTCATCGAGGATGCGCTGTTCCGCTGGGACGGCCGCTCGGAGCAGGTGCCGTGCGACGGCTACGCCGTGCTGTTCGGCCGCTCGATCGTCGCGGTGATCCCCGACGACCTGCCCGCCGAGCTGTCGCTGTCCGTGATGGACGTGTGCGGCGCCCCGGCGCTGACGGCGCGGGTGGTGGAGGAGTACGACGCACCCGTCGTCGCCGTGATCGGCGGCGCCGGCAAGTCCGGGTCGTTGTCCCTGGCCGCCGCCAAGGCCGCCGGCGCGTCCCGGACGATCGGCGTCGTGCCCCACCAGGCGGAGGCCGACCTCTTGACCGAGGCGAAGATCGCCGACGTCGTCACCGTCGCGGACGCCCGCGACCCGGTGGCCCTGTCCACGGCCGTGACCCAGGCCGGTGGGCCGGCGGACGTGACGGTCGTCTGTGTCGACGTACCCGGCTGCGAGGGTGGCGCCATCCTGGCCACCGCCGACCGCGGCACCGTCATCTTCTTCTCGATGGCCACCTCGTTCAGCGCCGCCGCGCTCGGCGCCGAGGGGCTCGCGGCCGACGTGACGATGCTCGTCGGCAACGGCTACGTTCCCGGGCACGCCGACCACGCGCTCTCCCTGCTGCGCGGCCACGCGGGGGTGCGCGGCCTGTTCGAGCGGCGGCTGTGAGGATGAAGGGGTGACCCGTCTCCTGCTCCGCGGTGGATCCGTCCACACGCCCGCCGACCCGCACGCCACCGCCCTCTGCGTCGAGGACGGCCTCGTCGTCTGGGTGGGCGACGACGACGGTGCCGCGGCCTACGCGGACGGCGCCGACCGGGTCGTCACGCTCGGCGGCCGGCTGGTCACACCGGCCTTCGTGGACGCACACGCCCACCTCGCCCAGACCGGCTTCGCCGCGACCGGCATGGACCTCGCCCCGGCGTCCTCGCTGGCCGAGGCGCTGGACATCGTCGCCTCGCACTCGCACCGGAGCACGGCGGCGGTGCAGCTCGGCTTCGGCTGGGACGAGACCGGCTGGCCCGAGCAGCGGCCCTTCACCCGCGACGAGCTGGACCGGGCCACCGGGGGACGGGCCGCGTTCCTGTCCCGCGTCGACGTGCACTCTGCCGTGGTCTCCTCCGCGTTCCTGGACGCCTGCCCAGACGTCGTGCACGCCGAGGGGTACGACGCGTCGGGGCTGGTGGCCCGCGACGCCCACCACGTCGCCCGTGAGGGCCTGTTCCGGATGACGCCGGCCGCCGACCGGGAAGCCGCGATCCTCCGGGCCCTGGATGACGCCGCCCGCCAGGGCATCGGCCAGGTGCACGAGCTCGGCGCTCCGCACATCTGCCCGCCGGAGGACTTCGACATCCTGGGCGGCCTGGCCGAAGCCGTGCTGCACGGCGAGCGGGCGGCCCTGCCCGAGACGGTCTGGTACTGGGGCTCCCTGGTCGTCGACGACGCCCGTCGGCTGGGCTGCGCCGGCGCCGCCGGTGACCTCTGCATCGACGGCTCGATCGGCTCGCGCACGAGCGCACTCCTCGCGCCGTACGCCGACGCGGACACGTCCGGCCACCTCTACGTCGACGCCGGGCAGGTCGCGGACCACGTCGTGGAGTGCACGCAGAAGGGCGTCCAGGCTGGCTTCCACGTCATCGGGGACCGCGCCGTCGCCGAGGTCGTCGAGGGGTTCACCGCCGCCGCGGAGCGGGTCGGGATCGCCGAGGTGGTCCGGGCCCGACACCGGCTCGAGCACGTCGAGATGGCCTCGCAGGAGCAGATGAAGACGTTGGGGGATCTCGGGGTCCTCGCGAGCATGCAACCGATGTTCGACGCGCTCTGGGGCGGCGACGACTCGCTCTACGCCCAGCGCCTCGGCCGCCACCGGGCTCGGCCGATGAACGCCGTCGCCTCGATGCGGGCCGCGGGCGTCGCCCTGGCGTTCGGGTCCGACAGCCCGGTCACCGCCTTCGGACCCTGGGCCGCGATCCGGGCCGCGGTCTGGCACCGCACGGAGACCGAGCGGATCGACGCCCGGACCGCGTTCGACGCCCACACCCGCGGTGGCTGGCTCGCCGCCCGGCGCGACGAGGGCGGCTTCCTGGTCCCTGGCGCCCCCGCGAGCCTCGCGGTGTGGGACGTGACGGGCGCGCTGCCCGACCCCACCCCTGATGACGCCCTGCCGACCTGCGTGCTGACGCTCGTCGCGGGAAACCCAGCTTTCGAAGAGACCGGAGCACTGGAATGAGTGGCACATGAGCAAGGGCAAGCTGGACCTCGACCCGGTCACCGTCCGCAAGGCGCGCACCCTCGCGCGCCAGGCCGGCCGGCCGATCGTCAACCTGGCCAAGAAGCACACGACGGTGTCCGTCGAGCGCGCCACGCTGCGGCTGGCCGGGCTCCAGGGCGCCGACGCCGACGGCATCCCCTGGGTCAACCGGCTACTGGACGCCGTACGCGGCGACGTCGGGATCGAGCACGGCATCGCCCTCCCGGTCTGGGACGCGCTCGTCCGGGGCGAGGCCGACGACCTGGAGGTGCTGGCCCAGAAGGCGTCCGCCGGCTCGGTCCGCTTCCGGCTACCCGAGGGCCGCGACCTGACCCGGGCCCGCGCCGCCGCCGGCAAGTCGGTCGGTGCCGGCATCAGGCGGGTCGACGGCCGCCGCCGCGAGCGCGACCGGATGGTCAAGAAGCACGGCGACCCCGGGCACCAGCCGTGGATCTACCTGATCGTCGCCACCGGCGACATCTACGAGGACATCCCGCAGGCCCAGCAGGCCGCCCGCGAGGGTGCTGACGTCATCGCGGTGATCCGGTCGACCGGGCAGTCGCTGCTGGACTACGTGCCGGAGGGGGCGACCCGCGAGGGCTTCGCCGGCACCTACGCGACGCAGGAGAACTTCCGGCTGATGCGCGCGGCCCTCGACGAGTCGAGCAAGGAGCTCGGTCGCTACGTCCGGCTGACCAACTACGCCTCCGGGCTCTGCATGCCGGAGATCGCGGCGCTGGCCGGTCTCGAGCGGCTCGACATGATGCTGAACGACTCGATGTACGGCATCCTCTTCCGCGACATCAACCCGATCCGGACCTTCGTCGACCAGCGGTTCAGCCGCCAGGTGCACGCCCGCGCGGGCATCATCATCACCACCGGCGAGGACAACTACCTCTCCACCGCCGACGCCATCGAGGCCGCCCACACGGTCACCACCAGCCAGCTCCTCAACGAATACTTCGCCAAGGAGGCGGGCCTCGAGGACTGGCAGCTCGGGCTCGGCCACGCCTTCGAGATCGACCCGGAGGTGTCGGACTCGTTCCGCCTCGAGCTGGCGCACGCCATGCTGGCGCGCGAGCTGTTCCCCGACGCGCCGCTCAAGTGGATGCCGCCCACCCGCCACATGACGGGCGACATCTTCAAGGGCTACCTCCTCGACGGTTTCTTCAACCTCGTC
>JBDSMW010000044.1:0-43276 GCA_039915665.1 Nocardioidaceae bacterium | reverse complement strand
CCATCCCCACCAGCACCGAACCGGTCTCGGGGACGGTGTGCTCGTCGTGCAGGTCCGCCCAGTGCGCGGCCAGCACCAGCTCGCGCCACTGCGCCTCCCGCAGATCGACCTGCGTCCCGGTGATCGCATCGCACGCGCCAGCGGCGTCCAGGTCAACGATCCACGACGTGTCGAACATGTGTTCGATCCTACCTGCCGCCGCCGACATTGTCGACACCGTTTCCCCTTGTCCACAAGGAGAAAACCTGACGCGCCGGCGCGACCAGTTGCGGTAGCCCCCGACCCCCCTCATGTCGTGACGGTGACCATCCGCTGCGTCGCCCGGGTGAGTACGACGTAGAGGGTGGACCGACCGGTGACGGACTCCGCCTCGATCTCGTCGGGAGCGACCACGACGATCCCGTCGAACTCGAGCCCCTTGGTCTCCAGACCGGTGAGCACCGCGACCCGGGCCAGGCTGCCGCCGGCGGCGTCCTCGGCCAGGTCCGACCAGCCGTCGAGCCACTCCTGCACCTGGTCGCGCCGGGCCTGCGGCACCACGATGCCGACGGTGCCCTCGACGGCCCCGGCCAGCTCGGTCACGGCGTCGCGCGTGCCGGCGCGGAGGTCCACGACGGTCCGCTCCTCCGGAGGCACCTCGGTCTCGCGCACCGCGTTCGGCAGGTCGGCGTCGAGCCCGACGCGACGGGCGTAGGCGGCCGCGAAGTCGTAGATCTCCTTGCTGTTGCGGTAGTTCGTCGACAGGTGGAACGAGTGCCGCGCCTTGTCGCCCAGCGCCTGCTCCTGAGCGGCCGTGGCCTCCTCGGGCACCGGCCAGGACGACTGGGCCGGGTCGCCGACCACGGTCCAGGTCGCGGTGCGGCCCCGCCGGCCGACCATCCGCCACTGCATAGGGGTGAGGTCCTGCGCCTCGTCGACGAGCACGTGCGCGTAGCCGTCGTCCTCCACCCGCACGGTCGTGCGCGGGTTCTGCTTGGGCTGGTCGCGGTCCACGAACGTGGTCAGCTCGGGCACCTCGTCGTCGAAGAGGTGCGCCAGCGGGTCGTTGTCGTCGTCCCGGTCGCCGCGCGGCTTCTCGGGCACGTCACCGAGCTCGTAGCGGAGCTCGTCGAGCAACGCGATGTCCTCGATCGACCAGTCGTCGGGGGTGACGCGGTACTCCTGCGGCTCGCGGACCGGGCCCCAGGAGCGGGACAGCAGCGCCTGGTCCTCGCGGGACAGCACGCCCTCGCCCACGCGCGCCAGCACCTCGGGGTCCCGCAGCCAGCCGAGCACGTCGGTCGCGTCCAGCGGCGGCCACCAGCCGAGCGCGAAGTCCACGAAGGCGGCGGTGCCGAGCAGCACGTCGTTGAACTCCTCGCGGCCCCGGTCCCGGCCGCGCTCGCCGCGGACCTGGCGCCAGAGCGCGTCGAGCAGGGCGTTGGCGACCCGCGGCACCTGCCGGTTGCGCTTGCCGCCGGACAGCAGCTGCCGGCGGATCGCCGCGAGCTCACGCGGCCCGAGCACCAGGTTGTCGTCGCGGTAGAACACCCGCAGGTCGCTGGGTGCGTTGGGCACCGCCTGCCGCGCCGTACGACGGACGAGCTCGGCCATCCGCGCCGCGCCCTTCACGTCCGCGACGGCCGGCTCGTCGTGCCGGAAGGAGCGGATGCCGTCGACGACCTCGCCGAGCGAACGGAGCGCGATGGCCGTCTCGCCCAGGGAGGGCAGGACGCGCTCGATGTAGCGCATGAAGACCCCGGACGGCCCGATGATCAGCACGCCGCCGCGCTCGTAGCGGGCCCGCTCGCTGTAGAGCAGGAACGCGGCCCGGTGCAGCGCGACCACGGTCTTGCCGGTGCCGGGTCCGCCGGAGATCGACACGATGCCCTTGCTGGGCGCGCGGATCGCCTTGTCCTGCTCGGCCTGGATCGTGGCCACGATCGAGTGCATGGTGCGGTCGCGGGCCCGGCTCAGCTGCGCCATGAGGGCGCCCTCGCCCACGATCGGCAGGCCCTCGGCCCCGTCGTCATCGGGGTCGAGCAGGTCGTCCTCGACCGCCACGACGCGGGCGCCCGCGCAGCGCAGCACCCGCCGGCGCAGCACGCCCTGGGGGTCGGCGGCGGTGGCCTGGTAGAACACGGCGGCGGCCGGTGCCCGCCAGTCGATCAGCAGCGAGTCGCGGGCCTCGTCGCGCAGCCCGATGCGGCCGATGTAGCGCGGCTTCTCGTCCCTCTTGGACAGGTCGAGCCGCCCGAACACGAGGCCCTCGTGCGCGGCGTTCAGGGTGGCGATGCGCTTGGCGGCCTGGAAGACCATCGCGTCGCGCTCGACGAGCCCGCCCTCGTGACCGAGGTGCGCCCGGCCGTGACCCTCGCGGGCCAGCTCCTGGGCGTTCTTGGTGGAGCGCTCGAGCTGTTCGTAGACGGTGTCCACGAACGCCTGCTCCTGCGCGATCTCCTGCTGTGCCACCGTGTCGTGGGTCGTGACCCCCGAGTGGACCTGGTCTACGGACAAGCTTCGGCTCCTGGATGCGGGCAGAACCTGGGTGCGGCTGTGCGGGCCCGCCCCGGTTCGGGCAAGTGGACAACTCTACCCCGCCCCCGACGGCCGCTGTCCGGCGATTCGACGAGCCGGACCCGTCCGGTGGACCCGCCCGGTCAGAACCGCACCGGTCCGTAGACCGCGACCCCCACCGTGCCCGCCGTCGACGGTGTCGTCGGCCGGACGGTCACCAGGTGGGTGTCCCCCGCTGCGAGCACCACCCCGTAGTCCAGCTGGCCGGCCAGCGCGTGCCGGACGATGACGCCGTCGACGGTGATGACGACCTCGCCGGTCGTGCCGCGCGACGTCGACCAGGCCAGCACCTGCGGCGCGTCCGCGGGGGCGACCGCGAGCTGGAGGCGCCCGCGCTGCTGGGGCACCTCCTGGCCCCGGACGAACTGGTAGTCCACGTTCTCCACGCGCACCTTGAGCGGCATCTGGGCCCCGCCGAGCCGGGGCGGCGAGTCCACCATCGGGTCGTCCGGGGGGAGCTGCGACGTGGGTGCCTCGGGCAGCAGCGGGGGTACGACGACGATCGAGGCCACCGCGGCGACGGCCGCCACGGTCAACGCCAGGCCGAGGCTGCCCCGCCGCCGCGCCCCGGTCGACTGGACCCGGTCGACGACGGCCTTCGCCCGGGCGTGCGGCGTCCGGGCCGGCTCGAGCCGGGTGGCCAGCTCCTTGAGGTCGTCCTCCGGCGGGGGCCGGGTCAGCCGCTCGACCGTGCCCTCGGAGCAGCCGAGCGTGTCGGCGACGTCCTCGACCGAGAGGTCGTCGAAGAACCGGAGGACCAGGGCCGCACGCCGACGCCGCCCCCCGTCGTACCCACCGTCGTGCCCACCGTCGTGCCCACCGGCCCGCCCCCAGCGCCGGTGCCACCAGGTGGCGTAGGTGTTCACGACCACCCGACGGACGGAGGGCTCCGGCTGCTCCTCCAGATGCCCCCAGCCCGACCAGGCCCGGGTCAGAGCTCCGTCGAGCAGCTCCTCGGCGAGCGCCTCGTCGCGGGTGAGGAGGTACGCCGTACGGAGCAACCGGTCCGAGCACACGACGACGAACTCCTCGAAGTCGTCCCTGCTGGTCGTCATCGTCGCCCCTCTCCCCTCCACCATCTACCACCGTTCGGCCGCGCGTGGGGCAATCCGCTTGACCTCAGGTGGGCTTCAACTTGCAGGGTGGACCCATGACGACGACCCGCGCCGCCGAACCACGCCTCCGTGAGCACCTCGCGCTGTCGGTCGGCACGGTGGCGATGGTCACCCTCGCGGCGTTCGCCGACCGGGCCGTGGGGACGGCGCTGCCGACCGTCGTACGCGACTTCGACGCGCTGGCCACCTTCGGGCTGGCCAACGCCGCCCCGGCCGCGAGCTTCCTGGTCGCCCTCGCGGTGGCCGGCGCCTGGGCCGACGGTCGGGGGCCGTTGCCGGTGCTGCGCACGGGGGTCGCCGCGTTCGGACTGGCCCAGCTGCTGGTCGGGCTGGCCTGGTCGATGCCGGCCGTGGTCGTCGGACGGCTGGCGAGCGGGTTCGCCGAGGGGCTCATCGACGTGTCCCTGATGGTGCTCGTGGCCCATGCACTCCCGGCGGCGCTGCGACCCCGGATGTTCTCGCTGGTCTCGGCCGCGTGGGTGCTGCCGTCGGTGCTGGGACCGGTGGTCACCGGTGTGGTGACCGAGCAGCTCGGCTGGCGGTGGGTGTTCCTCGGGGTGCTGCTGCTGGTGGGGCCGACCTGGCTGCTGCTGCGCCCGGCGGTGGGTTCCGCCGCGACGACCCCGGTCCCGGACACCGCGACCGTCGGCCTCGGGTGGGCCTTGCTGGCCGGCGCCGGGGTGCTCGGCCTGTCGCTGTCCGGCGAGCACCTGTCGTCGGTGGCGGGATGGGCCGCGCTCGTGGTCTCCGCGGCACTGCTGTTCGTCAGTGTCGTCCGGCTGCTGCCTCCGGGGACGCTCCGCGGCGCCCGCGGGCTGCCGACGGTCGTCGCCGTGCGCGGCCTGGTCAGCCTGGCCTTCGGTGGCGTCGGCGCGTTCCTGCCGTTGCTGCTGACCCTGCTGCACGGGTTCCGGCCGGTCGCCGCCGGCATCAGCCTGACCGTCACCGGCGTCATGTGGGCAGTCGGGTCGTGGGTCCAGGGCCGCTTCACGGGACTGCCGCGCGGGTCGATGCTGCGGCTCGGGCTGCTGGGCCTGACCGTGGGCCTGGCGGTCTCGGTGCTGCTCGCGGTGCCGTCCGTTGCCCCGGTGTGGGGCCTCATCGGGTGGGGCCTGGCCGGGGTCGGGATGGGGATCTCCTCCTCGACGCTGTCCGTGCTGGTCCTCGACCTGTCCCGGGACGCCGAGCAGGGCCGGAGCAACGGTGCTGCCCAGACCGCGGCGGCCGCCTCGATGGCGGTGGGGCTGGCCTTCGGGGGTGCGCTGGTCGCCAGCGCGTCGCCCACGCCCGGGCCGGTCGCCTTCGCGGTGCTGCTCGGCACCGGCACCCTCGCGGCCGCGACCGGGCTGTTGCTGACCCCTCGGGCGACCCGCAGTCGCTGACGGCTACCTGTGGTTCGGGCGACCGTGGCTCTACCGGCAGGCCGACCCGTTCGTGATGTCGCGCGCGCTGCAGCTGGTGCAGACCACGCCGTACTCAACGTCGGGCTAGGCGGGGACGAGCAGGCCGTCGGCGAGGACCTCGAGCAGCGGACTGATGGCGCTCTGGTCCAGGCCGCCCTGGTCGGCCACGGCAGCGACCCCACCGACCAGCCGGCAGATGTGCACGCTGTCGACGTCGGGACGCAGGGCGCCCTCGTCCCGCAGCCGGGCCACGACCCGGTCGCTGGCCCGGGTCAGCACCTGACACTTGTGCACGATCGGGGAGTCCGGATTGCCCATCGCGGAGGTGATCTTGGCCGGGCCGCCCTTGTGCAGGCTGATCAGCTCGACGTACGCCGCGAACCACGACAGCAGCAGCGCACGAGGGGGTCCCTCGTGGGCCAGCGCCTTGGCGACGGCCTCGTCGACCCGGTCGACCCAGCTCTGCATGATCGCGTCGATGAGGTTCTCGCGCGCCGGGAAGTGCCGGTAGAGCGTGCCCGCTCCGACCCCCGCCCGCTTGGCCACCTCGTCGAGGGAGGCGTCGTAGCCCTGCTCGCGAAAGACCTCCCGTGCCACCTCGACGATGCGGTCACGGTTGCGCTGCGCGTCGGCACGCATGGACACCTCACAGGACGAACTGGAAACAGGCACTTGCTAAACGGAGACAGTCTCCGTATTGTAAAACTCGAACCGGAGTCGCTCTCCACTTTAGTCTACGCCGGCCCTTTCGGCCAGAACAGGACTCCCCTCTCATGTCCAAGACCCTCACCGCCCCAGCGCCCACCGTGCCGGAGGACCTGCCGTCGAACGCCGGCCGCGCCGCCGCCGGCATCGCAATCGTCCTGGTGGCCCAGCTGATGCTGATCCTCGACGCGACCGTCGTGAACGTGGCCCTGCCGCACATCGACGACGCCCTCGACTTCGGCCCGGCCGGGCTCTCGTGGGTGCTGAACTCCTACACGCTCGCCTTCGGCGGCCTGCTGCTGCTCGGCGGGCGTCTCGGTGACGTCTTCGGCCGCCGCCGCACCTTCGAGATCGGGCTGGCCGTCTTCACGCTCGCCTCGCTGGCCGGCGGCCTGGCCCAGACCCCCGAGTGGCTGGTCGCGGCGCGCGGCCTCCAGGGGATCGGTGCCGCGCTCGCCGCTCCCGGCGTGCTCGCCCTGCTCACCACCAGCGCTCCCGACGAGGCCGCCCGCAACCGGGCGCTCGCGCTCTTCGGGGCCGTCTCCTCCGGTGGCATGTCCCTCGGGCTGCTGCTCGGTGGCGCCGTCACCGACCTCGGCTCCTGGCGCTGGACCCTGTTCATCAACATCCCGATCGGCCTCGCGGTGCTCTCCCTCACCCGGCGGGTGCTGGACGAGACGCCGCTGCGCCCGGGTCGCTTCGACGTGGTCGGCGCCCTGTCCGCCACGCTCGGCGCGGTCTCGGTCGTGTGGGCCCTGATCGGCGCCCCCGAGCAGGGCTGGGCCTCGGCCCGCACCATCGGCGGGCTCGCGCTCGGCGCCCTGCTCCTGGTCGTGCTGGCGGTGACCGAGACCCGTGTCTCGCACCCGATGATCCAGCCCGTCCTGCTGCGCAGCCGTCGCCGGCTCAGCGGCCTGGCGATCATCGCGCTCGTCGTGGGCAGCCAGATGTCGATGTTCTTCCTGGCCGTGCAGTACCTCGAGAACGAGCTCGGCTTCGGGCCGCTCAGCACCGGCCTGGCGTTCCTGCCGCTGACGCTCGGCATCTTCGCGATGTCGCGGGTCACGCCCCGGCTGCTCGCCCGGGCCGGCCGCACCCCGATGTTCGTGGTCGGCACCATCGGCCTGGCCACCAGCTTCGCGTGGCTCAGCCAGGTCTCGGCGGGTGACAGCTACCTCAGCGGTGCCTTCGGCCCGATGTTGCTCAACGGCCTCTCGGCCGGGCTGGTGTTCATGCCGGCCACGTCCGCGGTGCTGACCGGGGTCGCCCCCGAGCACGCCGGCTCGGCCTCCGGCCTGCTGCAGACCTTCCAGCAGCTCGGCGGAGCCATCGGCCTGGCCGTCATCGTCTCGGTGTACGCCGCCGGCGCGGTGCCCGGTCAGTTCCTGCCCGGCGCGGACCACGCCTTCCTCACGTCCGCGATCTTCGCCCTGACCGCCCTCGTGGTCGCCGTCCTGGCGGTCACCCGGGTCCGTCCCCGGACCCCCGTCGAGTCGCGGTCGCGCGAGGTGGCCAAGGCCGCCTGACCGGACGGATCGATCGCGGTCGGCTCCGCGGCACTAGGTCGCAATGACTAGGCGCGGGCCGACCGCTCGGTAGTCTCCCCGACGGCGCCGTAGCCAGTCCCGACCATTTAGGGCGCACCCGCTCGACGGGTGAGCGACGAGGCGTTCTACTCGAAGGGAGCGGACTGCTCGTCGGTCCGTGAGACCAAGGGGGTTGGGGCAGATGACGGTTGTCTTCCAGGAACAGGACGGCATCATCAACGGCATCGGGGCGTGGGGCCGCCGATGGCGCATCGTCAGGACCGTGAGCGGCTGGCGGTTGGAGTTCAGCGACGTCGGCGAGTCGTCCGCGACGTACGCCGGGACGCATCCCAGCCTGGCGTCGGCGATGCGGGCAGCGGACGAGGACTACGGGTAGCCCCTACTTCTTCCGGTTCAAAAAGGCGAGCATCGCGGCCTTGGCCTCCTCGGACCCGAACAGCGATGCGGACAGCTTCGCGAGGTCCGGGCCGAGCTCGTCGAGGCGCTGGACCAGCGGGCGGCCGAGCAGCTTCTTGGTCTCCCGCAGGCCCTGGGGGTTGCCCTGGGCCAACGACGCGCACACCGCCTCGAGCTCCGCGTCGAGGTCGCCCTCGGGCACCGCCTTGGTCACCAACCCGCTCCGCTCGGCGTCGAGGCCGGAGAACACCTCGCCGGTCAGAAAGGTCAGGGCCGCCGAGCGGTCCGTCATCCGGGGCAGCACGGACAGCGAGATCGCGGCGGCGGCGAGACCGAGGCGGACCTCGGTGAAGGCGTACGTCGCGTCGTCGGCGCTCAGCGCGATGTCGGAGGCCGCGACGATCCCGATGCCACCGGCGCGCACGGCCCCGTGCACCCGGGTCACGACCGGCTTGCCCAGCGTGACGATCCGGCGCTGCAGCTCGACCAGCACGCCGGCGGCCGCCTCCATGCCGTCGGCGCTCGCCTCGGACAGGTCCGCGCCGGAGCAGAACGTGCGGCCCTCGGCGCGGATCACCACGACCTTGACGGCGTCGTCGGCCTCCGCGGTCGCCAGCCCCTCGTGCAGCTCGGTGACCAGCTGGCGCGAGAGCGCGTTGCGGTTGTGCTGGCTGTCGAGGACGAGCGAGGCGACGGATCCCTCGACGGTGTGGTGGACGAGCTCGGTCATGCCGCTCCAGTCGAAAGTGGGTTCAGTAGGACTTGGGCAGGCCCAGGGAGTGCATGCCCACGTAGTTGAGGATCATCTCGCGGCTCACCGGGGCGATGCGCCCGGCCCTCGCGGCCACGAGCAGTCCGGCCACGCCGTACTCCTGGGTGATGCCGTTGCCGCCGTGCGCCTGGACGGCCCGGTCGGCCGCGTCGCAGGCCGCCTCGGCGGCGGCGTACTTCGCCATGTTGGCGGCCTCGCCCGCGCCCAGGTCGTCGCCGGCGTCGTAGAGCGCAGCGGCCTTCTGGGTCATCAGCCGGGCCAGCTCGATCTCGATCTTGGACATCGCCAGCGGGTGCGCGAGGCCCTGGTGGCTGCCGATCGGGACGCCGAAGACCTCTCGCTCCTTGACGTAGGCCACCGCCTTGTCGAGGGCGTAGCGGGCCAGCCCGGTGGAGAACGACGCGGCCATGATCCGCTCCGGGTTGAGGCCGGCGAAGAGTTGGCGGAGACCCGCGTCTGCGTCACCGGGGTCCCCCACGAGCGCATCCGCGGGCAGCCGGACGTCGTCGATGAACACCGAGAACTGCTGCTCGGGGCTGACGATCTCCATCGGGATCGGGGTGAACTCGAAACCGGCGGCGTCGGTGGGCACGACGAAGAGGCAGGGCTTCAGCCGCCCGGTCTTCGAGTCCTCGGCGCGCGCGACCACGAGCACGTTCTCGGCCTCGTCGACGCCGGAGATGTAGATCTTGCGGCCCTTCAGCACCCAGCCGTCACCGTCGCGGCGGGCAGTGGTCGTGATGTTGTGCGAGTTCGTGCCGGCGTCCGGCTCGGTGATCGCGAACGCCATCGTCGCGGTGCCGTCCGCGATGCCGGGCAGCCACTTCCGCTTCTGCCCGTCGGTCCCGAAGCGGGTGATGACCGTGCCGCAGATCGCCGGGCTGACCACCATCATCAGCAGCGGGCAGCCCTGCGCCGCAAGCTCCTCGCAGACGGCCGCGACGTCGCCGATGCCGCCGCCCCCGCCGCCGTACTCCTCGGGGATGTTGATCCCCAGGTAGCCGTTGCTCCCGATCTCCAGCCACAGCTCGGTGGTCTTGCCGCCGCTGCGGGCCTGCGCGGTGAAGTAGTCCCGGCCGTAGCCGCCGGCCAGCTTCGCGACCTGGCGGCGCAGCGTGATCCGCTCGTCGGTCTCGGTGAACGCGGTCTCAGTCATCCTTCTCCTCCTGTACGACGGCCAGCACCTCGCCGGCCGCCACCTGCGCACCCAGCGCGACGGGCAGGTCGGTGACCGTGCCGTCGTGCGGGGCGGTGATCGTGTGCTGCATCTTCATCGCCTCGAGCACCAGCACGGGGTCGCCCGCGGTGACGGTCGCGCCGGGCTCGACGTGGAGGCGTACGACGGACCCGGGCATCGGCGCGAGCAGCGACCCGCTCGCGACCTGGTCCGCCGGGTCCACGAAGCGCGGTCGCCGGGTCAGCGACACGTGCCCCAGGGACGACTCGACGTCGACGCGCTGCCCGTCGACGTACACCGTGAAGGCGCGGACCACCGAGTTGTCAGGCGCTGACGTCGCTATGGCGACGTGACCGCCTGACAACTCGGCGTGGAGGTCGCCGCTGACGAAGCCGGCGCGGGTGGGGAGCCAGTCGCAGGACGTCTCCTCGAACTCGGTGCACTGGGGCTGCGACACCACGTTGCGCCAGCCCGCGGGGATGCGGCCCTGGACGCCGGGGGCACGCGACGCCAGGTGTACGGCGGCGGCGAACGCCGACTGCGCGAGACCGTCCTCGTCGGCGTCGTCGGACGTCAGGTCGTGCCGCTCCAGGAAGTCGGTGCCGAGCTCGCCGGCCAGGAACGCCGGGGACCGCAGGATCCGCACCAGCAGGTCGCGGTTGGTGCGCACGCCGTGGATCTCCGCGCCCTGCAGCGCGCCGGCCAACCGACGAGCCGCGGCGTCCCGGGTCGTGGCGTGGGCGACGACCTTGGCCAGCATGGCGTCGTAGTGCGTCGACACCTCGTCCCCGGCCTCGAAGCCGGAGTCCACCCGCAGCCCGGCCCCGGTCGGCAGGTCGAACCTCGTCAGCCGTCCGCTCTGCGGCTGCCAGTCGTGCGCCGGGTCCTCGGCGTAGAGCCGGACCTCGATCGCGTGGCCGACCGACGCAGTGCCGCCGTCGACCCGCCGGCCCTCGGCGACCGCGATCTGCAGCTCGACGAGGTCGACTCCGTGCACGGCCTCGGTGACCGGGTGCTCGACCTGGAGCCGCGTGTTCATCTCCAGGAAGTAGAACCGCTCGCCGTCGGCGTCGAGGAGGAACTCCACGGTGCCGGCGCCGCGGTAGTCGATCGCCGCTGCGGCCGCGCGGGCGGCGTCGTGCAGCCGGGTGCGTACGTCGTCGGTCAGGCCGGGCGCCGGGGACTCCTCGACGACCTTCTGGTGCCGGCGCTGCACGGAGCAGTCCCGGTCGCCGAGGACGAGGACGCCCCCGTCGTGCCCGACGACCTGGACCTCGACGTGCCGACCGCGCTCGACGTAGCTCTCCACGAACACCGTGCCGTCACCGAACGCCGCGAGCGCCTCAGCGGAGGCCCGCTCGACGACGTCCGCGACGTCCGCCAGCGCGCGCACGACGCGCATCCCGCGCCCGCCGCCGCCCGCGGACGCCTTCACCAGCACGGGAAGGTCGGCCTCGGTGACGTCGGCGGGGTCCAGGTTGCTGAGCAGAGGCACTCCCGCGGTCTCCATCAGCTCCTTGGCCGCGACCTTCGACCCCATCTGCTCGATGCTCTCCGGCGACGGGCCGACCCAGGTCAGTCCGGCGGCGACGACCTGGCGCGCGAAGGCGGCGTTCTCGGAGAGGAACCCGTAGCCAGGATGTACGGCGTCCGCGCCGGCGCTCTTCGCCGCGGCGACGACCAGGTCACCGCGCAGGTAGGTGTCGGCCGGCGCGTTCCCCGGCAACCGCACCGCGACGTCGGCCTCGCGGACGAACGGCAGCCCGGCGTCCGCGTCTGAGTGCACCGCGACCGTGCCGACGCCGAGCTCGCGGCAGGTCGCGAACACCCGACGGGCGATCTCGCCGCGGTTGGCGACGAGCATTCGGGTGATGGTCACAGTCGGAACACCCCGAAGCGGTCGGTGCCCCGGATCGGGGCGTTCTCGATCACGGACAGGCAGAGGCCGAGCACGGTTCGGGTGTCCCGCGGGTCGATCACCCCGTCGTCGTACACCATCCCGGACAGGAAGAACGGCAGGCTCTGCTCCTCCACGGACTGCTCGACGTCGGCCCGCATCCCGGCGTCGGCCTCCTCGTCGTAGGGCCTGCCCTTCGCCTCCGACGCCGCCCGCGCCACGATGCTCAGCACGCCAGCGAGCTGGGCGGGACCCATCACGGCGGACTTCGCGGACGGCCAGGTGAACAAGAAGCGCGGGTCGTAGGCCCGTCCGCACATCCCGTAGTTCCCGGCGCCGTAGGACGCGCCCATCATGATCGAGAGGTGCGGCACCGTTGAGTTGCTGACCGCGTTGATCATCATCGCGCCGTGCTTGATGATGCCGCCCTGCTCGTAGTCCGCGCCGACCATGTAGCCGGTGGTGTTGTGCAGGAAGAGCAGGGGTACGTCGACCTGGTTGGCCAGCTGGATGAACTGCGCGGCCTTCTGGGCTTCCTCCGAGAACAGCACGCCCTGCGCGTTGGCGAGAATGCCGATCTGACGGCCGTGCAGCCGCGCCCACCCGGTCACCAGCGACGCGCCGTAGAGCGGCTTGAACTCGTCGAACGCGACCTCGTTGCCCGGCCCCGCGCCGTCACAGACCCGGACAACCACCTCGCGCGGGTCGAACGGCTCCTTGAGGTCGGTCGGGATCAGGTCGAGCAGCCCCTCGACGTCCGCGTCCGGCTCGCTGTATCCGACATCGGTGACGGAAAGTGACCTATGGGTCACTGAAACAGCAGCATTGTCGGAGGGTTTGCGGTGGTTGAGCCGCGCGATGATCCGCCGCCCGATCCGGATCGCGTCGTGCTCGTCGACGGCGAGGTAGTCGGCCAGCCCGGAGGTCCGGGCGTGCATCTCGGCCCCACCGAGCGACTCGTCGTCGGAGTCCTCGCCCGTGGCCATCTTGACCAGCGGCGGTCCGCCCAGGAACACCTTGGCCTGCTCCTTGACCATCACGACGTAGTCGCTCATGCCCGGCACGTAGGCCCCGCCGGCCGTGCTGTTGCCGAACACCAGCGCCACCGTCGGCCGGCGGTCCGCCGAGGCCTCGGTCAGCCCGCGGAACAGCGCGCCGCCGGGGATGAAGATCTCCTTCTGCGTCGGCAGGTCGGCGCCGCCGGACTCGACCAGGTTGATCGTGGGAAGCCTGTTCTCCTTGGCGATCTGCGCCGCCCGGAACAGCTTCTTCACCGTCCACGGGTTGCTCGCACCGCCGCGCACGGTCGGGTCGTTGGCGATCACCAGGCACTCGACGCCGGACACCACGCCGATGCCGGTCACCACGCTGGCGCCGACCGCGAAGTCCGAGCCCCAGCCCGCGAGCGGGGACAGCTCAAGGAACGCCGAGCCCTCGTCGACCAGCAGCTCGATGCGTTCACGGGCGAGCAGCTTGCCGCGCCGGTGGTGCCGTTCAACGTACTTCTCCCCGCCACCGGCCACCGCCTTGGCGTGCTCGGCGTCCAGCGCCGCGATCTTCTCCAGCATCGCCTCCCGCCGACCCGTCGGCTGGTCGAGCTTGACGACACTCATGGCGCGTACCCCAGCAGCTTGGCGGTCAGGTCGTCGAGCACCTCGGTCGCTCCTCCTCCGATGCCGAGGATCCGGGCGTCGCGGTAGTGCCGCTCCACCTCGGTCCCGTGCAGGTATCCCGTGCCGCCGTGCAGCTGCACGGCCTGGTCGCAGACGTACGACGCGGCGTCGACCGCGAGCGCCTTGGCGTGCAGCGCCTCGACGAGCACGTCCTCACCGGCGACGTGCCGCGCCGCGACGGCCCGCGTGTAGGTCCGGGCCACGTCGACGCGGCGGTGCATCTCGACGAGCCGGTGCCGGAGGACCTGGTTGGCGACCAGGGGCTTCCCGAACGTCTCGCGGTTCTTGGCGTAGGCCACGCTCAGCGCCAGGGACCGGGCCGCGATGCCGTAGCCGTGGGCGGCCAGCGCGAGCCGCTCGGTCACGAACGCCTGCGCGATCTGGGCGAAGCCGGTGTTCTCCTGGCCCACGAGGTTCGCGACCGGGACGCGCGCGTCGGCGAACCCGAGCTCGGCGGTGTCCGAGCAGTGCCAGCCCATCTTCGACAGCGAGCGATCGACGCTGAAGCCGGGGGTGCCCTGCTCCACGACGAGCAGGCTGATCCCGGCGTACCCGGGCCCACCGGTGCGGACGGCGGTGGTCACGAAGTCGGCGCGTACGCCGGAGGTGATGAACGTCTTGGACCCGTTGACGACGTAGACGTCCCCGTCGCGACGAGCGGCCGTTCGCAGCCGGGCCACGTCGGAGCCACCGCCCGGCTCGGTGACCGCCAGCGACCCGATCTTCTCGCCGGCCAGGGTCGGTCGCACGAAGCGGTCGACCAGGTCCGCGTTGCTGGTGGCCACGATGTGCGGCAGGGCGATGCCGCTGGTGAACAGGGCTGCGAGCAGGCCGGACGACGCACCGGCCTCGGTGAACGCCTCGGTCAGGGCGAGTGCGTCGAGGAAGGTCCCGCCGGCGCCGCCGAGCTCCTCGGCTACCCCGAGGCCGAGGAAGCCGAGCTTCGCGGCTTTCGCGTGGAGGTCTCTCGGCACCGAGCCGGCGTCCTCCCACTCCTGAAGGTGCGGGACCACTTCGGCGGTCACGAAGGTCCGCGCGCTGTCCATCAGCGCGAGCTTCTCGTCGGACCAGAACCCGTTCACAGCAGGGCCTCCGGCACGTCGACGTGCCGCGAGCGCAGCCACTCACCGAGCGCCTTGGCCTGCGGGTCGAAGCGGGAGGACGCGGCGACGCCCTCACCGAGCAGCCCGTGCACGAGCACGTTGACCGCGCCGAGGTTGGGCAGCTCGAACACCTCGACGTCCAGGTCGGCCGTCTCCGGCAACAGGGCCTTGACCCGTTCGGGGGTCAGGAAGCAACGCAGCCAGACCGCTCGGTCCGTGCGACCCTCGCGGGCCCAGACCCCGATGTTCGCGTCGCCGCCCTTGTCGCCCGATCTGGCGTGGACGACGTACCCGAGGGGGACGCGCCGGGTCGGGCCGCCGGCACCGGTCGGTGTGGCCGGGCGACGCGTCACTTCTGCGACGACACTGCGCGATTCCTGCTGTCCAACTGACGGGTCGGCGGGGGAGAGGGTCGTGCCGTCGTGGAGGACCACCTGCTCGGTGACGGCGGATCGCGGGACGTAGGCGGCGCGGTAGACGCCGTACGGCGTGGCGGGGGCGGGTGGGCCGGTGAGCGTGAACCCGGCGTAGGAGGCCAGGGCGAGCTCGACCAGCGGGGCGGTGAACGCCTTGCCCACGGTGTCCCGGTCGGGGTCGCGGACGGTCACCCGCAGCCGACACGACGCGGCCTCCTCGGTGTCGGCGTCCTCGTGGTCCGTGCGCGCGAGCGACCAGTCGACGGACGTTGGCGGACGTTCGGCGAGGGCGGCGGTCAGCTGCGCGCGGGCCCAGGCCGCCTTCTGCTCGACGTCCAGACCGACGAGCACGAGCTCGGCCGCGTTCCGCCAGCCTCCGAGCTCGTTGACGCAGACCTTGAGGGTGTCCGGAGGCGCGGAGCCCCGCACGCCCGAGACCTGCACCCGGTCCGGGGCGCCCTGCGAGAGCCGGATCGAGGCGAGGTCGACCGACACGTCCGGGCCCAGGTAGGTCGTGGACTGGATCTCATAGACCAGCTGCGCGGTGACGGTGTCCACCGAGACCACGCCCCCGGTGCCGTTGTGCTTGGTGACCACGCAGGACCCGTCGGCCGCGATCTCGGCCAGCGGGAAGCCGAGCGGCCGGTCGTCGGGGACGTAGCCCGCGAAGTTGCCGCCCGTCGCCTGCGCCCCGCACTCGATCACGTGTCCCGCGACCACGGCGCCGGCCAGCTCGTCGTACGACGTCCGGGTCCAGCCGAACCGCGCGATGGCCGGCCCGACCACCACGGAGGCGTCGGTGACCCGGCCGGTGACCACGATGTCCGCACCGTGCGTGAGCGCGGCGGCGATGCCGAAGGCGCCGAGGTAGGCGTTCGCGGTCAACGCAGAGCCGCCGAGACCCAGGTCGGCGGCCCGGTCGAGCACGTTGTCGCCCTGCACGTGGGCGACCGACACGGTGAGCCCGAGGCCGGACGCCACCTCCCGGAGCTTCTGCGCCAGCCCGGCTGGGTTGAGGCCGCCGGCGTTCGCCACGATCTTCACGCCCTGCTCGAGCGCGAGCCCGAGGCAGTCCTCGGCCTGCCGCACGAACGTGCGGGCGTAGCCCAGGGACGGGTCCTTGAGCTGGTCGCGGCCGAGGATGAGCATGGTCAGCTCGGCCAGGTAGTCGCCGGCCAGCACGTCGAGCTCGCCGCCCTCGAGCATCTCGCGCATCGCGGAGAGCCGGTCGCCGTAGAAGCCGGAGCAGTTGCCGACCCGCAGCACCTCAGCCACGCGACGGCTCCCGTCCCGGTCCGGGCGGCCCGGCGAAGGCCTGCGCGATCGCCAGCCACTCGGACGCCTCGGCGCCGACGACGGTTAGGTCGGCGTCCTCCGGGTGCAGCCGCTGGGTGACGACGAGCGCGAAGTCGTGGGCCGAGCCGGTGACCGACGCGACCGCGTCGTGGGCGCCGTGCTCCACCCGCTCGCCGGAGGGCAGCGTGACCGAGACGCGCACGTCGCCGGCCGGCAGGGCCAGCCCTCGAGTGGCGTAGGCGAAGCCACGCGTGCGCACGCCGAGGTGCACGACGTGCCGCACCCGGTCGTCGGCCGGCAGCTCCAGGTCGAGGGCGGCGGCGACGTCGCGGGCGTGCGCCCAGGTCTCCATGAACCGGGCGGTGGCCATCGAGGTGGGGCTCATCGGCGGGCCGTACCACGGGACCCGGGTGCCCTCCGGGACCTCCGAGAGCACCTCGGCCAGGCGGGTCCGCGTGGCGCGCCAGCGGTCCAGCAGCTCCGGCGCCGGTACGTCGGAACCGCGGGCCGCCTCGGCGTCGACGAAGCCGTCGGGGTCCTCGAGGGCCGCGAGCACGCCGGCGTCCCAGCCGTCCCGGTCGGTGGCCGCGAGCACCGCCATGTCGTCGGTCCAGGCCAGGTGCGCGACCTGGTGCGCGACGTCCCACCCGGCGGCCGGGGTCGGTCGTCTCCACCCGGACGCGTCGTCGGCGAGCGGGGCCACGAGCGCGTCGAGCTGGTCGCCCTCGGCCTGGAGGTCGGCCAGCACGGCCGCGAGCCGGTCGTTCATGCCCGCACCTGCGCGTCGAGCACGGTGGCCCAGTGGTCGAGGATCCGGCGGCGACGGGCGGCGTCGTCGGTCAGGGTGTTGGCCAGGCCGAGCCCGCGGACCAGGTCGAGGGTGGCCTGGACGAGCTCGCGCACACCGGGCTGTGTCTGGTCGAAGCCGAGCAGGTCGACGACGGCGCGGTGCGTCTCGCGACCGATCCGCTGCTCCAGCGGGCCGACCGCATCACGGAGCGCCTCGTCGGTGCGGGCCGCGACCCAGAGCTCGAGGGCGGCGGAGAACACCGGCCCGGTGAAGTGCGCGCCGAGCATCTCCAGGACCGCGCGGGTGCGCCGTCGGCCGGTCGGAAGGTCGGCCGCGGCCGCCTGCAGGTCGAGGCGCCGGGCGTCGGACAGGTGCTCGACAGCCGCCAGGACGAGGTCGGCCTTGGTCGGGAAGTGGTGCAGCTGGGCTCCTCGGCTGACACCGGCGCGCTGCGACACGAGGGTGGTCGACGTGCCGCTCCAACCGCGCTCGACGAGGCACTCGACCGTGGCGTCCAGGAGCCGCTGCCGCATGGCGCGGGTGCGTTCCTCCTGCGGGACACGGGCGGCCCGAACGGTCATCGACACGGTCCCATCGTGGCTCGCGAGCAACAAACAGTCAAGACTGACTTTTTTGCGGCCTCGCGCCCGGCCGACCCTGGCGCGCGGGGGGGCCGGGTGCGAGAGTGGCGACATGTTCCGGGAGGCGACGATCGACGACCTGACCGCCCTCCTCGACCTCGAGCGCGCGGCCAACCTGGCCGGTCTCGGTCACGTGTTCCCTCCGGACCGGTTCCCCTTCCCCGACGACGACGTGCTCGCGCGCTGGGCCCTGGTGCTCGACGAGCCCGGTGTCGACGTACTCGTCCGGGACACCGCGGACGGGTCCGGCATCGACCTCTTCGCGGCCTACGACGACCACTCGCTGCGACACCTCGCCGTGCACCCGGACCACTGGGGCGACGGGCTGGCGACCACCGCGATCGAGACCGTGCTGCACGCGATGGACGAGCGCGGCACGACGATCGCCGACCTGTGGTGCCTGGAGGAGAACCACCGGGCCCGCCGGCTCTACGAGCACCTCGGCTGGCGCGCGACCCCCGACCGGCGCGAGGCCCCGTGGCCGCCGCACCCGACGGAGATGCGCTACACCCGGCTGATCCCGCAGTCGGACCGGTAGGCCGCGGCGTGCCCGAGAAGATGGTCGGGGCCGGGATCGCCGCTGGGTCCCCGCAGGGCCGCTGGGTGCTGGCCGCCGCCGTGCTCGGCTCGGGCATGGCGATGCTGGACGGCACGGTCGTGAACATCGCGCTGAGAAACGTCGGTGACGACCTCGGCGCCACCGTGGCCCAGCTCCAGTGGGTGGTCAACGCCTACCTGCTCGCCCTGGCCTCGCTGATCCTGGTCGGCGGCTCGCTCGGCGACCACCTCGGTCGCAAGCGGGTCTTCCTGGTCGGGGTGACCTGGTTCGCGGTCGCCTCCACGATCTGCGGGATCGCCCAGTCCCCCGGGCAGCTGATCGCGGCGCGGCTGCTGCAGGGAGTCGGTGCCGCCCTCCTGACCCCCGGCAGCCTGGCCATGATCCAGGGCTCCTTCCGCAGCGCCGATCGCGGCAAGGTGATCGGCCAGTGGGCGGGGCTCGGCGGCATCGCCGCGGCGATCGGCCCGCTGCTGGGCGGCTGGATCGTGGACAACGCGAGCTGGCGCTGGATCTTCCTGATCAACGTCCCGGTGGCGGTCGCCGTGCTGCTCGTCGCGGTGCGGCACGTGCCCGAGTCCCGCGACCCCGAGGCGGCGCGCAGCTTCGACGTCGCCGGGGCGACCCTGGGCGCCGCCGGGCTGGGTGGCGCGACGTACGCCCTGATCGAGAACGGCTCGGCCCCCTCGGCCTCCGTCCTGACCGCGGCCGTCCTCGGGGTGGCCGCGCTGGTGCTTTTCGTGGTCTTCGAGCGCCGGCACCACGACGCCCTGGTGCCGATGCACCTCTTCGCGTCCCGGACGTTCTCGGTCGCCAACCTGCTCACCCTGCTGGTGTACGGCGCCCTGGGCTCGATGCTGTTCTTCCTGGTGCTGCAGCTTCAGGTCGTGACCGGCTGGACGCCTCTCAAGGCCGGCCTGGCCACCATCCCGCTGACCCTGGTGATGCTGCTGCTGTCGTCGCGGTCCGGAGCTCTCGCGGCGCGGATCGGACCGCGGCTGCCGCTGTCGATCGGCCCGGTGCTCTGCGGGGCCGGCGCACTGCTGCTGCGCGGGGTAGACGCCGACACCGGCTACCTGACCGGCGTGCTGCCCGGGATGCTGGTCTTCGCCTCGGGACTGGTGCTGCTGGTGGCGCCGCTGACCTCGAGCGTGCTCGCCGCGGCACCCGACCGGTTCGCCGGCATCGCCAGTGGCATCAACAACGCGGTCGCCCGGACCGGCTCGCTGCTGGCGGTGAGCGCTCTGCCGGCCCTCGTCGGGATCAGCGGGGCCGACTACCAGCAGCCGGACGTCTTCGGCACTGGCTACGCACGCGCCCAGCTCATCTGTGCCGTGCTCCTGCTCGCCGGCGGCGCCGTAGCCTTCCTCGGACTGCGCGACGAGCCTGCGACGCAGGTCACCGACTGACCCCCCTCCGCCAACTTGATCGCCACAGAACATCGCCGTACTGTAGCGGTACAGAGGTCAGCAGCAACCACGAGGAGTCACCATGCACAGCCTTCTCACCCTCGACGTGGCCCGCGACGCCGTCGCCGAGCAGTTCACCTACGGTGAGCCGCTCTGCTCGGTCGTCGAAGCCGAAGAGCTGGCCCCCCTCGCACCGCGCACCCGCTCGGCCCTGGCCTCGGTCCTGCACCGGGTCGCCAACCTGGTCGCGCCGCGCGCGTACAGCCCCGCCCACTGACCCCCGTGTCGGGGGAACGCACTCGCGTCCACGCCGCCAGCACCGCAGTGACCCGGACCGTTGACGGTCCTGGTTACCCTGACGGCGTGGCGCGAGTGACTCTCCAGACGATCGCCGACCAGGTCGGCGTCAGCCGGATGACGGTGTCCAACGCCTTCTCGCGCCCGGACCAGCTCTCCGCCGCCATGCGGGCCACCATCCTCGACGCCGCCAAGAAGCTCGGCTACGCCGGACCGGACCCCGCCGCCCGCAACCTCGCCCGCGGCCGCACCGGCGCCGTGGGGATCGTGCTGACCTCCTCGTTGCGATACGCGTTCGACGACGACGTCGCCACCGGCTTCCTCGGCTCGATCGCCGGCGAGCTGGCCCCCACCGGCCTGGCCCTCACCCTGTTGTCGTCCGCGAGCGTCGACGACATCATCCCCGCGCGCGACGTCCCGATGGACGCCGTGCTCGTCTACTCCTGCGACCCGTCCATGACCGCGGTCGACTGGCTGACCCGACGCAACCTGCCGATGGTCTTCGTCGACCAGGAGCCCACCAAGGGCGTCACGTCGATCAACGTCGACGACCGTGGCGGCGCCCGGGCGGCCGCGCAGCACCTCGTCGACCTCGGCCACACCCGGGTCGCGGTGATGACCGCCGCGCTCGGTGGCACGACCGGCTTCGTGGCCGACCCGGTCACCGACGCCGAGGGGTCCAAGTTCGTCTCTCGCGAGCGGCTGCTCGGCTACCTCGACGTGCTCACGCCCGCCGGCATCACCCCGGTGGTGCACCGCCAGCTCAACAGCGACGACAGCGAAGGCCACGAGGCCGCGCTCGACCTGCTCCGCGGTCCCGACCGGCCCACCGCCGTGCTGTGCTTCTCCGACGTGATCGCCAGCGGGGTGATGCGGGCCGCCGAGGAGCTCGGCCTCGACATCCCCAGTGACCTGTCCGTGGTCGGCTTCGACGACAGCCCCCTCGCCCGGCGGCTGCGTCCGCAGCTCACCACCGTCCACCAGGACATCGCGGAGAAGGGCCGCACGTCGGCCGCCGAGCTGCGCCGGGTGATGGACGCCAAGCGGGCCGGCACCAAGGCGCGCGCCAAGCACATCGTGCTGCCGACCGAGCTGGTCGTGCGCGACAGCACCGCGCCGCCGCGCGGCTGACCACCGGGCTCAGCGCGCCCGCAGCTGCTCCGCCATCGCCTCGATCAACGCCGTGAGGCCCTGGAAGGGGCGCACCATCACGGTGAACTCGACCAACCGACCGGTCTCGTCCCACCGCAGCAGGTCGACGCCGTGCACCGCCAGTCCCGCGACCTCCGCCGAGAACTCCAGGACCGCCGACGCCTCGTCCCACCACTCGTGCCGGTAGGTCAGCGTCGGCCCCAGCACGACCAGGGCCGCCGACAGGTAGGCCGCGCTGACCGCCTTGCCCTCCTGGGGCGTGTGCACCGCCGGCGACCGGAAGACGCAGTCGTCGGCGAGCAGCGCGTCCAGGCCGGCCGGGTCGCGGCTCCCGGCGATCTCGTGCCAGGCGCGCAGCGGCGCGGGAGTCTCGCTCACCGGGTCGGACCGGGGCCGGCTCCGGCGCGGCGCTGCGCCCGAGCGCTCAGCCGGGCCCGGAGCCCGGGCACGGCGGTGCCGGCCCGCTCCTGCGACGTGCGCCGTTCGCGGCCGAGCTCGGCCAGGTAGGCGTGGAAGTCGACCTGGATCGTGTGCCGCTTCGACGCGACGTAGCGCTTCGCGAGCGCCTCGTCGTACTCCCGGATCTGCAGGCGCATCTCGTCGTACGACGGGAGGGCACCACGCCCGTCGAGGAGGTCGGCCACCCACGCGGCCTGGGCCTCCGCCAGCGGCATGATCGCGCCGAGCGGCTGGATCAGCCCGACGAAGTACAGCCCCGGGTGGTCCGGGCTGACCACCCGGCGGTAGAGGTCGACCCGGTTGTCGCGCACCGGGACGAACCGCTCGCCCAGGAACGGGAACGTCACCTTGTAGCCGGTGCAGTAGATGACGACGTCCACCTCCGCGGCGGTGCCGTCGACGAAGAAGACCTTGCTGCCCTCGAACCGGTCGATGTTGGGCCGCACGTCGATGTCGCCGTGCCCGAGCCGGCCCAGCAGCTCGTCGCTCACGGTCGGGTGTGCGTGCAGCACGGCGTGGTCCGGCCGCGGCAGGCCGTAGTCGGCCACCTTGCCCTGGGAGATCCGCAGCATCGCGGCCATTCCGAGCTGCTGCACCTTGAGCGGCCCGCGGGCCAGCGGCGAGGAGGTGAGGTGGTCGGTGGGGACGCCGAAGAGGTACTTCGGGATGATGTGCGCGCCCCGACGCATGGCGAGATAGGTCTCCGCCGCCACCCGGGACGACTCGACCGCGATGTCGCTGGCCGAGTTGCCGATCCCCAGCACCAGAACCCGCTTGCCCGCGAGACCCTCCGGCGTGCGGTAGTAGTGCGCGTGCAGCTGCTGCCCCGGAAACGTCTCGGCCCCGGCGTACGAAGGCTCCGGCCAGCGCGGGTCCCAGTGATGACCGTTGGCGACGACCACGTCGGTGTAGCGCCGGACGTCCGGCTCGCTGACCTCGCCGTGCGCGTTGCGGGTCCGGGTGGTCACGTCGTACCCCTCGCCGCGGTCGGGCACCGACTCGACCTTGACCACCTCGGTGCGGAACGTGATGCGGTCGCGCAGACCGAAGTGGTCGACGTAGGCGTCGAAGTACGCCGCGATCTGCCAGTGGTTCGGGTAGTCCGGGAGGTCGCGCGGCATCGGGAAGGAGGAGTACTCCATCAGGTCGCGCGAGGTGTTGATGTGCAGCGAGCGGTAGGCCGACGACATGCCGTTGTCGTTGAGGTAGCGCCAGTTGCCGCCGATCTCGCTGCCCGCCTCGAAGCAGTCGAAGTCGATGCCGCGCTCGTGCAGGACCTGGACTGCGGCGATGCCCGATGAGCCGGCGCCGATCACGCACACGCGCTTGTCCATGGGGTCCCTCCGTGCCGACCGGCCGAGATCCGGTGGCGTCGCCGTGAAGGGTCCCACCATGCCAGAACTCGTTGCCCGGCGGGAGGTCCGCCTACGCTCGACCTCGTGCCGTTCCCCTCACCCCCGTGGCAGCTCGAGGCCCAGCTGTGGCTCTCGGTGTTCGTGCTGCGGTCCCCGGTGGGGGAGCGTCCGGCCGGGGTGTACGGCGCCGCGTTCGTGGACTACACGGACGGCGGCGTGCTGACCTACCACGAGCTGCTCGTGGCCCGGCTGCACGACGCCCGGTCCCGGCAGGTCCGGATCACCGACATCTGGGTCGACTCCCCCACGTCGCTCGCCGGCGGCCGGTCCCTGTGGGCGATCCCCAAGGAGCTCGCCGACCTGCCGATGCGGACCCTGGCGGTCGGCCCCGCCACGCGCACGTCCTTCAGCGCCGTCGCTGCGGGACAGCAGGTCGCCCGCGGGGCGTTCACGTCGCTACCGGGCGCGGCGCTCGTCCGCGCCCCGTTCCGCCTGCACACCGCGCAGGAACGCTCCGACGGCTCGCCGGTCGTCACACCCTTCGGGGGCAGCGCCCGGGCCCTGCCCTGCCGGGCGTCCTGGCGCTTCGACGCCGGCGGCCCGCTGGCGTTCCTGGCCGGCCGGCGACCGGTGCTGTCCCTGCGGTTGACCGACGCGCGGCTCTCGTTCGGCTGACCCTCGCGTGCCCGCGCCAGCTGTAACGCGGGGTTATGGACGCTCCACCCCTGGTGTGCCGCGGGTTGAGCGTCCATAACCCCGCGTTACAAGGGGGGCATGGTGGTCAGTCGTCCGCGCCGTGGTCCTGCTCGGCCCGGCGCTTGGAGTCGCGGATCTCGCACCGCTCGGTGGCCAGGCCGCCGACGGCTCGGGCGACGTCGCGCACGGCGGTGGTCACGATCGTGGTGACCGTGCCCACGGCGGTGGCGGTCGCCTCGACGCCGTCCTGCAGGGCGTCCTTGCGGATCTCGCCCTTGCTCAGCTCGTCCTTCATGCGCTCATGATCCCCTCCTCGATGTCTGGAGCACCTAGCCCCCGAATCGCGAGACGCGGAAGGGCCCCGCCACCTAGGCTCGCCCCGGCTTCAGCCGAAGCACCATGACCAGGGGGAACCGCATGACCGACTCCGTCCCGCCCGCACCCGAGCAGCAGCCCTACGCGCATCCGCCGATGGTCCCGATGGCGCCGTCCTACGCACCTGTGCCGACGGGCTACGGCCTGCCGGCGGGCCACGGCTACCCGGCTCCGGTGGGCCAGATCCGCAGCACCGGGGTCTGCATCCTGCTCACGATCGTCACCCTCGGGATCTACCAGTACGTCTACTTCTTCAAGGTCCACGAAGAGATGAAGCGGCACACGGGCACGGGCCTCGGTGGCGGCATCGCCCTGCTGCTGACGTTCTTCGTCAGCATCGTGATGCCCTACCTGACCGCGTCGGAGGTGGGCAACCTGTACGCCCGCCGAGGCCAGCAGCGTCCCGTCTCCGGCGTGACCGGCCTGTGGTACTTCCCCGGCATCTTCATCCTCGTCGGACCACTGGTCTGGTTCATCAAGACCAACGGCGCGCTCAACGCGTACTGGCGCTCCCTCGGCGTCCGCTAGGCCGCGGCCGGCATCGGTACGTCGACCGGTTCCGTCGTACGCCGCTTCGGGGGCAGCGCCAGACGGCAGATCCTCTTCGCGACGCTGCCGAACTGCTGCTGCTGAGGGCCGGTGTTGTGGTCCAGCCCGTAGCGCGTGCACAGGTCCTGGATCTGCGGCGCGATCTCCGGCTAGCGGCGAGCCGGGATGTCGGGGAACACGTGGTGCTCGATCTGGTGCGAGAGGTTCCCCGTCATCAGGTGGAACAGCTTGCTGCCGGTGATGTTCGCGGACCCGGGCAGCCGTCGGTAGTACCAGAGGCCGCGCGACTCGTCTTCGGTCTCCTCCTCGGTGAACGAGGAGACTCCCGCCGGGAAGTGGCCGCAGAAGACGATCCGAAGGTCCACACGTTGCGGATCAGGTTGGCCGTCAGGTTGCCCGCGAAGGTCAGCGGGAACAGCGGCCCGGTCAGCGCCGGGAACAGCACGTAGTCCTTGAGCGTCTGGTTCCTGATCTTGCGGATCATCCCGCGGTGCAGGTGCTCCGTGTCGGCCCAGCTCCGCTGGCCGGCCACGATGTTCTCGACCTCGAGGTCGTGCCGCAGGACGCCCCACTCGAAGAACACCATCAGCAGGAACGCGTAGACGGGGTCGCCCATCCAGTCGTACTGGCCGTGCATGACGTTGTGCCCGATCTCCATGTTGTCGAGGATCTTCGACACCGAGAGGGCAGCGACCGCGAGCGGCCAGGCCGGCGGCAGGTAGAACAGCGCGCGTCCGGTGACCTCGAAGGCCTGCTGGGTGCGCACCACGCTGCGGATGTAGTCGCGCCGCCACCTGGCGCTCCCGTCGAGGGTCAGGCGTTCTGCCAGACGCCCATCAGGTTGCCCTCGGGGTCGGTGAAGTACGCCGAGAAGCCCATCTCGCCCACGGCCTCCTTGGGGGAGACCGTCGCGCCACCCAGCTCCTCGACCTGCGCCAAGGTGGCCTCGATGTCGTCGACCTCGAGGACGAGGACCGGACCGCTGACCGGGGCGGCGCGCTCGAGCATCCCGCCGTTGATGAAGCCCGGCTCGCTGGGCGGCCCCTGGTCGCTCGGCCCGGTGGTGACCAGGACGTAGCTCATCTCAGGCAGCGGGGAGAGGTTCCACCCGAACGCCGCGCCGTAGAAAGCGCTCGCCCGCTCCTGGTCCTCGAAGGGGATCTCGAAGTGCACCACGCGACCGGTCATGGGGACAGGCTGTCGCGTGAACCAGGCCCGGGTCAACCGTGAACGAGGCCCGGGTCGACCTGGCCGGCGGTGACGTGCCAGCGCTGGTCGAGGTGCACCCCGGCGAGGAGCCGGCGGTCGTGGGTGACCAGCAGCAACGCGCCGGTGTAGGAGTCCAGCGCCTGCTCGAGCTGCTCGATGGCCGCCAGGTCGAGGTGGTTGGTCGGCTCGTCGAGCACCAGCAGGTTGACCCCGCGCGCCTGCAGCAGCGCGAGACCGGCGCGGGTCCGCTCCCCCGGGGAGAGCCGGCCGACGCGGCTGGTGACCTGGTCGGCCTTGAGCCCGAACTTCGCGAGCAGGGTGCGTACGTCGGCCGGGGCGAGCTCGGGCACGACGGCCTCGAACGCGTCCCCGAGGGACAGGTCCTCGTCGAAGCCGGACCGGGCCTGGTCGATCTCGCCGACCGCGACGCTCGCGCCCAGGCTGGCCGAGCCGGAGTCGGGCGTCAGCTGCCCGAGGAGCAGTCCGAGCAGCGTGGTCTTGCCGGCACCGTTCGGCCCGGTGATGCCGATCCGCTCGCCCGCGTTGACCTGCAGCGACACGGGACCGAGCTCGAAGGAACCGCGCCGCAGCGACGCCTCGTTGAGCGTGGCCACCACCGAGCTCGATCGAGGCGCCGAGCCGATGCTGAACTGCAGCGCCCACTCCTTGCGCGGCTCCTCGACCTCGTCGAGCCGGGCGATCCGGGACTCCATCTGGCGGACCTTCTGGGCCTGCTTCTCCGAGGACTCGGCCTGCGCCTTGCGGCGGATCTTGTCGTTGTCGGGGCTCTTCTTCATCGCGTTGCGGACGCCCTGGCTGCTCCACTCACGCTGCGTCCGGGCCCGTCCCACCAGGTCGGCCTTGGTCGTGGCGTAGTCCTCGTAGGCCTCCCGCGCGTGCCGCCGCGCGACCTCCCGCTCGGCCAGGAACGCGTCGTAGCCGCCGTCGTACACCGACACCTGGTTCTGCGCGAGGTCCAGCTCGACGACCCGGTTGACGCACCGGGCCAGGAACTCGCGGTCGTGCGACACGAGCACGACCCCGCCGCGCAGCCCGCGCACAAACTGCTCCAGCCGCTCCAGTCCGGCCAGGTCGAGGTCGTTGGTCGGCTCGTCGAGGAGCACCACGTCGAAGCGGCTGAGCAGCAGGGCCGCCAGCGCGGCCCGTGCAGCCTGGCCGCCGGACAGCGAGGTCATCAATGCTTCCGGGGCGACGTCGGATCCGAGGTCCGCGAGCACCGGCGCGATCCGCTCGTCCAGATCGGCGGCGCCGCAGGCCAGCCAGTGGTCGAGGGCGCAGGCGTACTCGTCGTCCACGCCGGGCTGGCCCGAGCCCAGCTCGTCGGCGGCCTGCTCCATGGCGGCGGTCGCCTCCGTCGCCCCGGTACGACGGGCGACGTACCCGGCCACCGTCTCGCCGGGGACTCTCTCGTGCTCCTGGGGCAGCCAGCCGACGAACGCGTCGCGCGGGGACGCCAGCACCGTGCCGTCGAGCGGCGAGACGTCGCCGGCGAGCAGGCGCAGCAGCGTGGTCTTCCCGGCGCCGTTGGCCCCCAGCACGCCGATCACGTCACCCGGGGCGACGGTCAGGTCGAGGTGCTCGAACAGGGTGCGGTGCGCGTGTCCGCCGGACAGGTCCTTGGCGACGACGGTGGCACTCACGGGCGCCAGCCTAGGCCGGTCAGCCCATCAGGCGACGGGCCAGGGGCAGCGGGAGGTGCTTGAGGGCGAGGCCGACCGGGACCCAGGGCCAGGCCGGCACACGCGCGGACGGCTTCTCCTTCTCGATGGCCTCGACCATCGCGGTGACGCCCTTCTCGGTGGAGACGATGAAGGGCGCGTTCTTGACCTTTTCGTTCATCTCCGAGCGGATGTAGCCGGGGTAGATCACCGAGACCTTGATCGGGGTCCCCAGGACGTCGACGCGGACGCCCTCGGCCAGGTGCGCGACGGCCGCCTTGGTGGCGGCGTAGGTCGTGCCGGCCTTGGGCATCCCCCGCATGGCCGACATGGACGAGATCATCACCAGGTGGCCGTCCGCCTGGTCGCGGAAGATCTCCAGGGCTGCCTCCGTCTGGGCCAGCGCGCCGATGAAGTTGGTCATCGCGGTCTCGCGGTTGGCGTCGAACCGGCCGGTGCCGAGCTGGGCACCCTTGCCCACTCCGGCGTTCACCACCACCCGGTCGAGGCGGCCGAAGTCGGCGCGGAAGGCCTTGAACACCGAGAAGACCTGGTCGTGGTCGTCGACGTCGAGCGCTCGGACCTCCACCCGGACGCCCGGATGGTTCGCGATGATCTCGGCCTTGAGCTTCTCGAGGCGGTCGGTCCGCCGGGCGGCCAGCGCGAGGTCGTGGCCGAGCGCCGCGAACTGGCGGGCCATCTCCTCGCCGAGGCCGGAGCTCGCGCCGGTGATCAGGATCGTCTTGCGCATCTGGTTCCTAGCGGTAGGTGAGCAGCTCGTCGGCGCCGCCCTCGAGGTGGCCGTGGTCGTTGAACGTGATCAGGTTCGTGCCGCCACGGCCGGTGAGCACCTTGGTCACCGAGGAGTTCACCACCACCCGGGACAGCCGCGCCCAGGCGGGCAGGCCGCCGTCGGTCAGCGTCGCGGCCACCCAGGACACCGGGCCGCCGGACGTGAACACGACGGCGGTCTCCCGCGGGCCGAGCCGCTCGACGGCCGTGGCGAAGGCGGTGCCGACGCGGGCCTGGAAGACGGGGAAGCTCTCGACGTACTCCCCGTCGTGCTCGCCCGACGCCCACCGCGCGATGCTGCCGTTGAACCGACGCACGCGGTCCTCGTCGGGCTCGCCGTCGACGTGCTCGAAGGGGGCCGAGCCGTCGACCGTGCCGAGGTGGTCGAACTCGTCCCAGCCGGCGTCCTCCTCGACGTCGGTGTCCCAGCCGGCGCCGGTCACCGCGGCGTCGGCGGTCTGCCGATGACGGAGCATCGAGCCGCGCAGCACCAGGTCCGGGCGTACGCCGCGCGCGGCCAGCGCCGCACCGAGTCGCCGGGACTGCTCCTCGCCCCGGGAGGACAGCCGGTCGTAGTCGTCGGCGCCCCAGGAAGCCTGCCCGTGCCGCACCAGCAGCAGCAGGCTCACCCGGCCGCCTCGTCGATGAGCCGGTTGCAGCGCTGCTCGAGGTACTGCGTCATCGGCAGGAATCGTGCGTAGGCCTCGTTGGTGGTCTGGCCGTGGTGGTAGCGGTAGTAGATCTGCTGCGCGATCACGCCGAGCCGGAACAGCCCGAACACCTCGTAGAACCGCCACTGCTCGGGCGTGACCGACAACCCCATCCGCGACGTGTAGTAGTCGACCATCTCGGCGCGGGTCAGCATCCCGGGCAGGTGCGAGGGCTGGCGGCGCGCGGCCCGGAAGGCCTCGTCGTCGTCGGCCTGGATCCAGTAGGCCAGCGCTCCCGACAGGTCCATCAGCGGGTCGCCGAGGGTGGCCATCTCCCAGTCCAGGACGCCGATCACCCGCAGCGGGTCGTCCGCGTCGAGCACCACGTTGTCGAGCCGGAAGTCGTTGTGGATCACGGTCGTCGCGACGTCGTCGGGCTGCTGCTCGTCGAGCCAGCCCATCACCCGCTCGTAGTCGCCGACGTTGTCGGTGCGGGCCTTGCGGAAGCGGTCGATCCACCCCGACACCTGGCGGCCGACGTAGCCGGCGCCCTTGCCGAGGTCCTCCAGCCCGGCCTCGGCCAGGTCGACCTGGTGCAGGTCGACGAGCACGTCGACGAAGTTGGTGCAGAGCGTGCGCGACTGCTCCTCGTCGAGGGTGAGCCCGTCAGGGAGGTCTCGACGCAAGATGGTGCCCTCCACCCGCGACATGACGTAGAAGTCCGAGCCGATCACGTCCTGGTCGTCGCAGAACGCCACCATGTCCGGCACCAGGCCGAACACCGGCTCCAGCTTCGACTGGATGGTGAACTCGCGGCTCATGTCGTGGGCGCTCTTGGCCTTCACGCCGGCCGGTGGGCGTCGCAGGATCAGGTCGCGGTCGTCGTAGGACAGCAGGTAGGTGAGGTTCGACGCGCCGCCCGGGAACTGCCGCACGGACGGCTCCCCGGCCGGGACGTCCTCGCCGTGGTCGCGCAGCCACGCGGACATCGCGGCAACGTCGAAGGCGTCCTCCTCGCGGACGTCCGCGGTGGGATCACTCATGCGTCGCGCTCCTTGGCCCGGGCCGCGGTGGCCCGCATCAGGTCGTCGTAGGCCGGGCGGTCGGTGAGCTTGAGGGAGTACGCCGCGCGGGCGGGCTCGTCCGGCACCACCAGTTCGTCGCCGCGGTCGATGCCCTCGAGCACCGCGGCCGCGATGTCGTCGGCGGTGATCGTGGACTTCTCGATCTGCCGGGAGATCTGCGCGGCCAGGTCGGCGTCACCGCCGCGCATGGAGCTCATCAGGTTGGTCTTGAAGTACGACGGGCAGACGGCCGTCACGCCGACACCGTAGGGCGCGAGCTCGTGCGCGCAGGTCTCGCTGAACGCCACTACCGCGGCCTTGACCGCGTTGTAGGACCCCATCCCCGGCGGGTGCACGAGGCCGGCCAGCGAGGCGGTGTTCACGATCCGGCCCGAGCCCTGCGCCTTGAGCATCGGCACGAACGCGCGGGTGCCGCGCACCACGCCGAACAGGTTGACGTCGAAGATCCACTGCCAGTCCTCGAGCGAGCACAGCTCGATGCGGCCACCGCCCGCGACGCCGGCGTTGTTCACCAGCAGGTCGAGGCCGCCCCACTCGTCGGTGACCCAGGCGACCGTGGCGGCCCAGTCGTCCTCGGAGGTGACGTCGAGCGCGCGCGTCCTCACCCCAGAGTCGTCAGGCGGTGACGTCGTCGGGGCGACGTGAGCGCCTGACAAGTCGGCGGAGAGGACCTGGTCGCCGCGGTCCGCGAAGCGCTGCACCAGCGCCGCGCCGAGACCGCTGGCGCCGCCGGTGACCAGCACCCTCACGAGAGGTACTTCCCGAGCTCCAGCTTGGCGATGACACCGCGGTGCACCTCGTCGGGTCCGTCGGCCATCCGCAGCGACCGGGCGCTGACCCAGGCCGCGGCCAGCGGCAGCTCCTCGTCGAAGCCCGCGCCGCCGTGCATCTGCATCGCCATGTCGACGACCCGCTGGGCCATGTTGGGCACGGCCACCTTGATCTGGCTGACCTCCGACAGCGAGCCCTTGGAGCCGGCGGTGTCCAGCTTCCAGGCGGCGTGCAGCACCAGCAGCCGGGCCTGGTCGATGGCGATCCGGGCGTCCGCGATCCGCTCCGCGTTGCCGCCGAGCTTGGCCAGCGGCCGTCCGAACGCGGTCCGGGTCGACGCGCGTCGTACGGCGAGCTCGAGGGCCATCTCGGCGAGCCCGACGAGCCGCATGCAGTGGTGCACCCGGCCCGGGCCGAGGCGGCCCTGGGCGATCTCGAAGGCACGACCGGGACCGAGGACGACGTTGGAGAGCGGGACGCGGACGTCGGAGAAGGAGACCAGCCCGTGGCCGTGCGGCTCGTCGTGCATGCCCATCACCGACAGCATCCGCTCGACCGTGACACCGGGGCTGTCGCGGGGCACGAGCACCATCGTGTGCCGGGCGTGCCGGTCGGCGTCGGGGTCCGTGAGGCCCATGAACACGAAGATCCTGCAGTCCGGGTGCCCGACACCGGTGGACCACCACTTGCTGCCGTTGATGACGACCTCGTCGCCCTCGACGAGGGCGGTGGCGGCCATGTTGGTGGCGTCGGAGGAGGCGACGTCCGGCTCGGTCATGGTGAACGCGCTGCGGATCTCCGCCTGCAGGAGCGGCTCGAGCCAGGTCGCGCGCTGCTCGTCGGTGCCGTACTTCAGCAGCACCTCCATGTTGCCCGTGTCCGGGGCGTTGCAGTTGAAGGCGTGGGGGGCCAGCGCGGAGCGACCGGTGATCTCGGCGATCGGGGCGTAGTCGACGTTGGTCAGCCCCTCACCCCCGTCGGTGCCGTACCTGCCGGCGTACTCCCCCGCATGCTCCCGGGGCAGGAAGAGGTTCCAGAGCCCCTGCGCGCGGGCCTTGGCCTGGAGCTCCTTGAACAGCGGCAGCGGCTGCCAGACGGCATCTCCGCCCTGGGCGCGGAGCCCGGCGAGCTCCCGGTGGTAGTCGGCCTCGACGGGCTCGATCTCGGTCTGCACGAACGATCGGACCCGTTCGGTGAGGTCGGCGGCCCGCGGTGAGGGTGAGAAGTCCATGGGCTGACACTAGGACGTGTTCGCAAGGTCGGGACACTGGGCGGCCATCGATATGCTCGAGGAACGCAAGCGCTTCACACCACCACGAATCGGGGAACCATGAAGAAGACACTGGCAGCCGCGGGAGCGGTTGTCCTGGCTCTGGGCCTCTCGTCGTGCGGAGGTGGCGGTGACGACGCCGCGGCGTCGAAGTCACTGTCCGACTCGATCATGAAGTCGCAGAACGCCGGCAGCGGTGCCGCGTCGTCCCTGTTGGACCTGAAGCAGAAGGAGGCGGACTGCATCGGCCAGGGCATGGTCGACAAGATCGGCACCGACCAGCTCATCCAGTACAAGATCCTGACCAAGGACAACAAGGCCAGCAAGGACGTTACGGCCGCCAAGATGTCCAAGGGCGACGCCGCCACCGCCACCGACGTCCTCTTCGGCTGCACCGACGTGCCCGGGATGATGAACAAGGCGATGACCAGCAGCGGGCAGGTGCCCAAGGAGATGCGGGCCTGCGTGACCAAGGCGCTCAACGACTCCGCGCTGCGCGGCATGTTCACCGAGGTGTTCGCGGGCAACCAGGACGCCGCCAAGCAGAAGCTGATCCAGCCGATGATGAAGTGCGCGCAGCCGAGCGCGGGCTGACGCACGCGGACGCCGACGCGATCGTCGTCGGCGGCGGTCCCAACGGACTCGTCGCCGCCAACCTCCTCGCCGACGCCGGCTGGGACGTGCTCGTGCTGGAGTCGCAGCCCGGGTACGGCGGCGCCGTCCGCAGTGCGCGCGACGTGCACCCGGACTTCGTGCACGACACGTTCAGCTCGTTCTACCCGTTGGCCCTGATCTCGCCGGTGATGCGGTCGATGGATCTCGAGAAGCACGGCCTGAGCTGGTCGCACGCCCCGTCGGTCGTCGGCACCCCGCTGGCCGGTGGCCGCTGGGCCGAGCTGCACCCGGCGGTCGAGCACACGGCCGCCGGGCTCGAGGCGCAGACGCCCGGGGACGGGGACGCCTGGCTGCGGCTCTGCTCGACCTGGGACCGGGTCGGTGGCGAGCTCGTCGACGCCCTGATGACGCCCTTCCCGCCGGTGCGTCGCGGCGCGCAGGCCCTGCGTCGGCTGCCCGGTCGGGGCGCGCTGACCCTGCTCCGGGGCGCCCTCGGGAGCGGGGAGGGCCTGGCCGGGCGCCAGTTCCGCGGCGACGCCGCCCGGATGCTGCTGCTCGGCAACGCCGCCCACGGCGACGCGGCGATCGGCTCCCCCGGGTCCGGCGTGATGGGCCTGCTGCTCGCGATGACCGCGCAGAAGCAGGGCTTCCCGGCGCCGACGGGCGGCGCGGGCTCCCTCGCCCAGGCCCTGGCCGACCGGCTCGTCTCGCGCGGTGGCCAGATCGTGTGCGACACCCGGGTGGAGCGGGTGCTGGTCCGCGACGGCCGCGCGTGGGGCGTCCGCACGGCCGCCGGCGACGTCGTCCGGGTCCGACGGGCCGTGCTGGCCGACGTGCCGGCCACCGCGTTGTACGGCGGCCTGGTGCCCTGGGACGAGCTGCCGGCCCGCACCCGCGCCCTGATGAAGCTGTTCCGCTGGGACCCGGGCACGATCAAGGTCGACTGGGCGCTGTCCGGTCCCGTGCCCTGGGCCCAGCAGCCGTCCGCGGCGCCGGGCACCCTTCACCTGGCCGAGAGCGCGGCGGAGATCGAGCGGTTCCAGCGTGAGCTGGCGGCGGACGCCGTACCCTCGCGGCCGTTCGTGCTGGCCGGGCAGATGGCCACCACCGACCCGACCCGGGCCCCCGAAGGGGCGGAGTCCTTGTGGGCCTACGCCCACGTCCCGCAGCACGCGACCTCCGACGCCGGCGACGGCGGCATCACCGGCTCCTGGGACGCCAGCGACCGGGAGAGGATGGCGGACCGCTTGCAGACCCGCTTCGAGGAGTACGCCCCCGGCTTCGGCGACCGGGTCCTGGCCCGACGCGTCCTCGGTCCCCGCGAGCTGCAGGCCCGCAACGAGAACCTGGTGGCAGGAGCGCTGAACGGCGGCACGGCCGCCCTGACCCAGCAGCTGGTGCTCCGCCCGGTGCCGGGTCTCGGCGGGGCGCGGACGCCCGTGCGGGGACTGTTCCTGGCGTCGTCCTCGGCCCACCCCGGCGGAGGCGTGCACGGCGCCTGCGGGGCCAATGCCGCCCACGCCGCGCTGCGCGGCTCCTAGCTGGCGACGGTCGCGATCACCCGGGAGCGCTCCACGGGGTTCGACCACCGGTTGGCGGTGCGTAGCAGCTTGACCGCGGACCAGAGCAGGAACGGCACCGCGAGGGCGATGGAGTAGAACCAGGGCAGCGAGCTCGTCACGCTGAACAGGAGCCCGGTGAAGGTCGTGCTCAGCGCCAACCGCGACGAGTAGCCCACCATCACCAGCGGCGGGGCGGGCGTGGCCCGTGAGCTGCGCAGGTCCACGGCGTACGGGCTGCGAACCGACCAGCGCAGAGACGTGGCCACCACCTGCACGGTGACCACGAGCGCCACGCAGACGATCGAGACCAGCTGCGAGAGGGTGGGTACGCCGGCGCGCAACGAGGCGAGCAGCAGCGTCACCGCTATCGAGACCAGCAGGATCTCGATCAGCACCGCGACGCGGGACACGAACGCGAGCCGGGGCGAAACCGGCAGGCTGTCCCGCCAGAGCGCGCCACGGCCGTCGAGGCACCAGGAGTTCACCCCGAACAGCAGCACGCCGCCGGAGGCGACCAGCCCAGGGAAGATCGACAGCTTGTCCCAGGTGAACGCGCCGCCCATCGCCACGAGACCGGGGAACAGCGCGAGCACGACCATGCCGCGGCGCATCGGCACCGAGCGCCAGATCCCGGAACGGTCGGTGCGCACCAGGGCGACGAAGTCCGACGCCGGGTGCTGGCGCGCCGGGTGTCTCGACGACTCGACCCGGAGCTCGTCGCGAGCGGGACGGGAGGCGACGTGTCCGGCCATCCACGCCCCGACGACCACGGCGACGACGCTGATGCCGATCAGCCACACCAGGAACTGGGCCCAGGTCCACCAGTCCCCGTCGGCCCCGGCCAGCACCGCGAGGGCCACCCGCAGGGTCGGGCTGCTGTCGAGCATCGGCGTCAACCGGTCGGAGGCGATCAGCGCGGCCACCACCGCACCGAGGGCGACCGCGGCGGTCCGGACGACGTTCGAGCCCCTCCGACCACGGCGGACGTACTCCACCACCCACGCGAGCGACTGCGCCATCGCGGTGCCGGCGAACAGCCACAGGAACACGGGGACGAGCGCGACGGGTAGCAACGGACGGGGACCGACCGCGTAGGCCGTGAGCCCTAGCACCGACCAGCCCTGCAGCAGCCAGGCGATGTTGAGCGGGGCCATCAGCAGCGCCCCGAGGTGGTCGGTGGTCGGGCTCACCGGGAAGGCGACGGCCTGCTCACGCGGGAGCAGCTCGCGGCCCCCTCCGGACGCGGCGGCGGACACGATCGAGATCACCAGGACGCTGATGTAGGCGGTGGGCAGCAGGATCAGCGCGTCGCGGCGGGCGAGGCCGGGGTAGGTCACGAACGCGGGCGCCACGGAGACGAACAGCGTGATCAGGCCGAGGACGGACAGCGCGATGGGCGCCGCGCGCCGGGCCCTGCCCCGCAGCCCGGACAGCCGGAAGCCGAGCAGGTGCCGCACGTCGCTCGCGGCCCGCAGGCCTTCCTGGGTGGCGGACCCGAGCCGGGCCGAGCCGCGCTTCCACTCCAGTCGTCGGGGTGGGCGGCGCGTCGTACGGCGGGTGCCGTCGGCGGACCGCTGGGCCTCCGTCGTCATGCCTCAGGCACCCGACCGGCCTCGTCGAGGAGCGAGCGGTAGACCCCCGCGCCCTCCTCGCCGCCGATCTCGGCCGCCGACATCTCCGCCACGGCCGCGCCGCCGCGGAGCACGATCGCGTGCTGGCAGGCCTGCACCGCCAGCTCGCGCAGGTGGGTGGAGACCAGGACCGCGGAGCCGTGGGCGCGGGCGTCCGCGATCACCTCGAGGGTCGCCTCCACGCCGAGCGGGTCGACGCCGTCGAACGGCTCGTCGAGGAGCACGACGCGAGGCTGGTGGAACGAGGCCAGGATGACCGACATGCGCCGGCCCATGCCGTGGCTGAACCCGCCGGTGACGCGGTGCGCGACGCCGCCGAGGTCGAACCGTTCGAGCATGTCGCGCGCCCGGTCCTCCCAGCCGGTCGGCATCCGCCGCAGCTTGGCCGCGAGCTGGAGGTGCTCCCAGGGCGTGGCCCGCGGCACGAGCCCGCCCACGTCGGGGCAGTAGCCGGTGACCCGCTTGACGGCCAGCATCTCGGTGCGGATGTCCAGGCCGGCGACGTGCACTCGGCCCTCGGTCGGCGGGATGACCCCGGCCAGCACGCGCATCGTCGTGGACTTGCCGGCGCCGTTGCGGCCGAGCAGCGCGGTCGCCGCGCCGGGCAGCACCTGGAGGTCGATGCCGCGCACCGCGTCGACGGTGCCGAACCGGACCCAGAGGGAGTCGACGTCGACCACGGGGACAGGCAGGTGTTCGGCGGGGGCGGCGGTCACCGGCCTATTGTTCCCCGATCCTTTCCATCCCACCGGCGTACTCCGACATCGGATGGTTATCAGTGACCCCAGGGTCACCTTTTGTCACCGTTGTCGGAGCACGGTGCACAGGTCAGGCCGGGAAGCGAGCGCCGCGCTCGGCCAGGTCCGTGACGTACGACGGGGGGGCGAACCGCTCGCCGTAGGCGGCCTCGAGCTCGCGGGCCCGGGCCACGAACCCGGTCAGGCCGGTGCCAGCACCCCCATCGAGACGCTCGTAGCCCTGCATGTACTGCACGGCGCCGCCGTAGAGCGGAGGGAAGCCGATGCCCATGATCGAGCCGATGTTCGCGGCGGCGGCGGTCTCGATGACGCCCTCCTCGAAGCAGCGCACGGTCTCCAGGGCCATCCGGAACAGGTAGCGCTCCTGGACGTCGACCAGCGGGATCGCGACGTCGGGCTGGGCGAAGTGCTCGCGCAACCCGGGCCAGAGCCTCTTCTTCCCACCCCGGTCGTCGGCGGAGGGGTAGTCGTAGAACCCCGCCCCGGCGGCCTTGCCCACGCGCCCGAACTCCTCGACCATCCGCTTGATGGTCTCCTGGCCGGGCTGGTCGGGCAGCTCGATGCCGTCGCGGGCAGCTGCCTCGACGGTGGCCTTGCGGATGAGCTGGGTCAGCGTCAGGGACACCTCGTCGAGCATCGCCAGCGGGGGCGCGGGGAAGCCGGCCATCGTGGCGGCACGCTCGATGGTCTGCGGGTCGACGCCCTCGGCGAGCAGGGCGGCCGCCTCGGTGAGCAAGGTGCCGTAGACCCGGGACGTGTAGAAGCCGCGGCTGTCGTTGACCACGATCGGGGTCTTCTTGATCTGCTGCACGAGGTCGATGGCGCGGGCGACCGCGGCGTCGGACGTCTTCGCGCCGCGGATGATCTCGACCAGCGGCATCTTGTCGACCGGCGAGAAGAAGTGCATCCCGATGAAGTCCTCGGGCCGGTTCACGGCACCGGCGAGCTCGGTGATCGGCAGCGTCGAGGTGTTCGAGGCGAGCAGGGCGTCGGGGTTCACGACGTCCTGCACCTCGCCGTACACCTTGGCCTTGAGCGACGGGTCCTCGAACACCGCCTCGATGACGGAGTCGCAGCCGGCCAGGTCGGCCGGGTCGGCGATCGGCGTGATCCTGGAGAGGATGTCGGCCTTGTCGTCCTCGGACATCTTGCCGCGGGCGATCGCCTTGTCGAGGATCCCCGCGGAGTAGGCCTTGCCCTTCTCGGCGGCCTCGATGCTCACGTCCTTGAGCACGACCTGGATGCCCGAGCGGGCGGCCGAGTAGGCGATCCCGGCGCCCATCATCCCGGCGCCGAGCACGCCCAGCCTGGTGGCGGTGAACTTGTCGACGCCCTCGGGACGCAGCGAGCCCGAGTTGATGGCCTGCAGGTCGAAGAAGAACGCCTGGATCATGTTCTTGGAGTTCTGGCCGACGATCAGCTTGGTGAGGTAGCGCGACTCGATCCGCGTCGCGGTCTCGAAGTCGACCTGCGCACCCTCGACCGCGGCGGCCAGGATCGCGCGCGGCGCCGGGTAGTTGGCGCCCTTGGTCTGCTTGCGCAGGTTGGCCGGGAAGGCCGGCAGGAACGCCGCGAGCTTGGGGTTGCTGGGGGTGCCGCCGGGCATCTTGTAGCCCGGCCGGTCCCACGGTTGTACGGCGGCGAGCTCGTCGTCGCGGTGCTCGCGGATCCACGCCTTGGCGGCGGTCAGCAGGTCGTCGCGGTCGGACACGAGCTCGTCGACGAGGCCGACCTCCCGGGCCTGCGCCGGCTTGAACCGGGTGCCGGTGAGCAGCACCTTCATCAGGCCGTCGGTCAGGCCGAGCATCCGGACGACCCGCGTGACGCCGCCTCCTCCGGGGAGCAGGCCGAGGGTGACCTCCGGCAGGCCGAGCTCGGTCTTCGGGTCGTCGTACGCGATCCGGTGGTGGCAGGCGAGCGCGATCTCCAGGCCACCACCGAGTGCGGCGCCGTTGATGGCCGCGACGACCGGCTTGCCGAGCGTCTCGAGGCGGCGCAGGTCGGCCTTGATGCCCTCGACCTCCGCGAAGAGCAGCGGGGCGTCGTCCGGGGTGGCCTCGATCATCTTCTTGAGGTTGCCGCCGGCGAAGAAGGTCCTCTTGGCGCTCGCGACGACGACACCGGTGACGGTGTCCTGGTCGGCCACCAGCCGGTAGACCGCGGCCTTCATCCCGTCCCGGTAGGCCTCGTTCATGGTGTTCGCGCTGGCCGTCGGGTCGTCCATCGTGAGCGTGACGATCCCGTCGGTGTCCTGCTCATAGCGGACGGCGGCCTGCTGCTGCGTGTCGGTCATGGGTTCCTACTCGTTGGTCGAGCCGGTCGAGGGCCGGTCGGAAGAAGAGGTCAGACGCGCTCGACGACGGTGGCGATGCCCATCCCGCCGCCGACGCAGAGCGTGGCCAGGCCGTAGCGCAGGTCGCGTCGCTCGAGCTCGTCGATGAGGGTGCCCAGGATCATCGCGCCGGTCGCGCCGAGCGGGTGACCCATCGCGATGGCGCCGCCGTTGACGTTGACCTGCTCGTGCGAGATGTCCATGTCACGCATGTAGCGCATGGCGACCGCGGCGAAGGCCTCGTTCATCTCGAACAGGTCGATGTCGCTGACGGACAGCCCGGCCTTGGCCAGCGCCTTGCGGGACGCGGGGGCCGGCGCGGTCAGCATGATCGTCGGGTCCGCGCCGGACACGGCGGTGGCGAGCACCCGGGCCCGGGGGGTGAGGCCGAGCTCGGCGCCGATCTGCTCGGTGCCGATCAGCGTGATGGCCGCGCCGTCCACGATGCCGCTGGAGTTGCCGGCGTGGTGGACGTGGTTGATCTCCTCGACCCAGTGGTACTTCTCCAGCGCCACCGAGTCGAAGCCGCCCTGGTCCCCGATCGCGGCGAACGACGGCTTGAGGCCGGCGAGGCTCTCGACCGTGGTGCCGGCCCGGATGAACTCGTCCTTGTCCAGGACGGTGACCTCGTTGATGTCCGTGACCGGGATGACCGAGCCGTCGAAGTAGCCGTTCGCCTGCGCCTTGGACGCCCGGGCCTGCGACTCGGCGGCGAACGCGTCGACGTCCTCGCGGCTCCAGCCCTCCAGCGTCGCGATCAGGTCGGCGCCGATGCCCTGGGGCACGAAGGAGGTGTCCAGCGCGGTGCGCGGGTCCATCGCCCAGGCGCCGCCGTCGGAGCCCATCGGCACCCGCGACATCGACTCCACGCCACCAGCGAGGATCAGGTCCTCGAAGCCGGAGCGCACCCGCATCGCGGCCTGGTTGACGGCCTCCAGCCCGGAGGCGCAGAACCGGTTGAGCTGCACGCCCGCGACGGTCTCGGGGTAGCCCGCCGCCAGCGCCGCGGTCTTGGCGATGTCGCCGCCCTGGTCGCCGATCGGGCTGACCACGCCGAGCACGACGTCGTCGATCCGATCCGGGTCCATGCTGGGGTTGCGCTTGCGGATCTCCTCGAGCAGCCCGACCACCAGGTCGACCGGCTTCACCTCGTGGAGCGAACCGTTCCTCTTCCCCTTGCCACGGGGGGTGCGGATCGCGTCGTACACGAATGCCTGCTGCTGCTCAGCCATGCTGTTTGTCCCAACTCATCGGTGACGGGGCGCCCGAACCATGCGCACTGCCGATTGTGACACTCGTACTGTTAAGGTCGTCAACCAGCACGACCGTGATCTCCACCTCCCCTCTCCCGATCCCAGCCCCGAGGATGCGATGTCCGAGCTGCCTGCCCTCCCCGCGATCGCCGACGAGGCCGCCGAGCTGATCACGCTCGACACCCTGACCCGTCGCGTCGGGATGAGCGTGCGGAACATCCGCTTCTACACGACCAAGGGCCTGGTGCCGCCGCCGATCCGGCGCGGTCGGTCGGGCTACTACTCGCCGGACCACGTCGCCCGGCTCGAGCTGGTCAGCGAGCTGCAGGCGCACGGGTTCACGCTGTCGGCGATCGAGAAGTACGTCGCCCGCATCCCGCTGGACGCGTCACCCGAGACCATCGCGCTGCACCGCACGCTGCTGGCGCCCTGGATGGCCGAGCTCCCCGAGACGATCTCGCGCCGCGAGCTGGGCCGTCGCGCCGGGCGGCCGCTGTCCGAGGACGACCTGGACACCCTCAACGCGCTCGGTATCGTGTTCCCGACCAAGCAGGGCAAGTTCCAGGTGGCGATCGCGCACCTGTCCACCGGCGTCGCGCTGCTCGACCTCGGGATGCCGCTCGACGCCGCCCTGGCCGCGCAGGACATCTTCACCGACCACGGCCGCCGGGTCGCCGAGGAGCTCACCGAGCTGTTCCGGACCAAGGTGTGGCCGGCCTACAAGGAGGGCGACTCCACCCCGGAGCAGCTCCGCGAGCTGGTGGAGAAGTTCAAGCCGGTCACCGTGCAGGCGCTCGTGACGGCCTACGAGTCCGCGGTCAACGAGACCAAGCGCGAGACGATCAACCGTCGCACGCGCTGATCCCCACGCCCCCGCTCGCCTCGCGGTCACGGCGACTCGGCAGACTCGTCGGGTGATGCCGCTGCCCGTGTTCCGCTACCACCCGGACCCGGTCACCACCGAGATGGTGACCGAGACCGCGCGCGCCTGCGTGTGCTGCGGCGAGGCCCGCGGAGTGGTGTACGCCGGCGCGGTGTTCGCCGAGGACCGGCTCGACGAGCGGCTCTGTCCCTGGTGCGTCGCGGACGGCTCGGCGGCCCGGAAGTTCGGCGCGGTCTTCACCGACGTGGGGGTCGGCGTCCCGCCGGGCGTGCCCCCGGAGGTGCTCGACGAGCTCGCGACGCGGACGGTCGGGTTCGCGGGCTGGCAGCACGAGCACTGGATGTACCACTGCAACGACGCCGCCGCCTTCCTCGGCCTCGCGGTCGACGCGCCCACGGGTCTGGCGGCGGTGGCCGACGTGAGCACGACGTACCTCTTCCGCTGCCTGCACTGCCCGACGGAGCTGTCCTACTCCGACGCGCCCTGAACCGCGGCGCCGCTGTCGATCAGGGCGTCGACGCCCGGCACGCCCCAGGCGGTCAGCGCCTCGCGGGTGTGTCCTCCGGGTGCGCTGGGGCCGGTCGTGAGCGTGGCCTCCGTGCGGGAGAACCGCGGCGCGGGAGCGGGCTGCAGGACCCCGTCGCGGTCGACGTACGTCCCGCGCTCCTTGAGGTGCGGGTGCTCCGCCGCCCCGGTCAGCGGCAGCACCGGAGCCACGCAGGCGTCGGTGCCGTCAAACACCTCGGTCCACTCGGCCTGGGTGCGCTGCTTGAACCGGTCCTCGAACGCGGTGCGCAGCGCGGGCCACTGCTCGAGGTCGTCACGGTCGGGGGCGTCGGCGAGCTCCAGCTTCTCGACGAGCACGGCATAGAACTGCGGCTCCAGCGCACCGACGCTCATGTGCCGGCCGTCGGACGTCTCGTAGACGTCGTAGAACGGCGCCGCCCCGTCGAGCAGGTTGGCGGCGCGCTCCTCGTGCGCGAAACCGCTGGCCAGCATGCCCGCGAACATCGCCGACAGGTGCGCCGTGCCGTCCACGATCGCCGCGTCCACCACCTGCCCCTGGCCGCTGGTCCTGGCCTCGAGGACGGCGGCGAGGACGCCGATGACGAGGTACGTCGACCCGCCACCGAAGTCACCCAGCAGGTTGGTGGGGAAGTGCGGGCGCTCCGCGTCCTGCCCCAGCCCGTGCAGCGCGCCGGCGACCGAGATGTAGTTCAGGTCGTGCCCGGCCGCGCGAGCCAGCGGACCGGTCTGCCCCCAGCCGGTCATCCGGCCGTAGACCAGCCGCGGGTTGCGGGCCAGGCACTCGTCCGGCCCGAGCCCGAGCCGCTCGGTGGCGCCGGGCCGCATGCCCTCGAGCAGCACGTCCGCCGTCTCGACCAGGGCCAGCACGGCCTGGACCGCCTCGGTCCGCTTCAGGTCCAGCGCGACGCTCGGCCGACCGCGGGTGAGCAGGTCGGTCTCGCGGGTGCCCGGGGACAGCGCGCCGCCCGGTCGCTCGACGCGGATCACGTCGGCGCCGAGGTCGGCCAGGATCGTCGCCGCGTGCGGCCCCGGCCCGATCCCGGCGATCTCCACGACCCGGATCCCCCGCAGCGGTCCGGTGCCCTGCCCGAGTGCATAGCTCATGGCGCCATCTTCACGGCGGCCGGCGCGATTGTGGTCGATCCCCGCAACGTTGCCCGGCGTGTCGCTGCAGGGATCGGCCACAACCGGACCAGCGAGCCGAAGTCAGGCGGGCAGCACGCGGCGGAGGAACTGCCGGGTGCGGTCGTGCGCCGGGTTCTCGAGTACGTCGGACGGGGTGCCCGACTCGAGGATCGCGCCGTCGTGGAGGAAGCAGACCTGCGTGGCCACCTCGCGGGCGAACGCCATCTCGTGGGTCGCGAGCACCATCGTCGTGCCACCGGTCGCCAGGTCCCGCAGGATGTCGAGCACCTCGCCGACCAGCTCGGGGTCGAGGGCGGAGGTCACCTCGTCGAGCAGCACCAGCGACGGGTCGGTGGCGAGCGCCCGGGCCAGCGCAGCCCGTTGCTGCTGGCCGCCGGACAACCGGTCCGGGTGCTCGTCGGCCTTGTCCGCCAGCCCGAACCGGTCGAGCAGCTCGCGGGCCTTGGACTCCGCCTCCGACCGCGACGTCCCGTGCACGCGACGAGGGGCGAGGGTCAGGTTGTCGAGCACGGTCATGTGCGGGAACAGGTTGTAGGCCTGGAACACCATCCCCATCCGGCCGCGGACCTGCCGGGCGTCGACGCGCGGGTCGGTGATCTCGTCGCCCTCGAACCAGATGCCGCCGTCGTCGACGGTCTCCAGCAGGTTGAGGCAGCGCAGCAGCGTGGACTTGCCGCTGCCCGACGCCCCGATCAGGCAGACCACGTCGTGCGCGTCGACGTCGAGGCTGACGTCGCGCAGCACCACCTTGTCGCCGTACGCCTTGCGCAGGTGCTC
>JBDSMW010000153.1:0-45598 GCA_039915665.1 Nocardioidaceae bacterium | reverse complement strand
GTGGACGGTCAGTCGCACACGTCGGCCACCCCGTCAGCAGCGTCGGCGACGTACCCGTCGAGCGACATGGACATGATGGCGATCAGCTTGGTCATCCGGCTCTCCTCGGTTCCCGGCGGTCCCGATGACCACCCTCTGCCTTCACGATGAACAGCACCATGCGCGTACGACAACCCGCCAGGAACCTGAGGGGACAAATCCGTGACGACGTGGTGCGTGGACACCGGTGTTGGCACACGGCGACCTGCAGGTCGCCCACGTGTTCGTCGAGGAGGACCAGGTCACCGGTGTCCTCGACTGGTCCGAGGCGGGTCAGGGGGGCGCGATGTTCGACCTCGCCAGCCTGACGCTCGGCACGAGGAGCACCTCGGCGACGTCGTCGCCGGCTACGGCACCGACGTCGACCTGGACGTCATCCGGGCGTGGTGGTCGCTGCGGAGCCTGCTGGCGGTCCGCTGGCTGGTCGAGCACGGCTTGGACCCGTCCGCGCCTGGGTGCGAGGTCGACGTGCTGAGAGCGCGGATGTGACGCGAGGCTGATCAGTCCTTGGGGACCGGGATCTCGCTCACGGGGGTGATCGTGCTCGTGCACCGCTTGAAGCCCGGCCACAGGAACCGCTGAAGCGCGCTGACGTCATCGGCCTCGACGAGCAGGAACAGCGTGTGCTGGGCGTTTGCGCCGTAGCGCCCGACGAGCCGGACCCCGGGCACCGTGTCGTCGTACAGCGAGTTGGAGCCGCCCTCGTCCCGCGGGCAGAGCTCGGGCGTGTGGACCTGCGTGATGTGGAAGAGCACCGGCCCCCTCCTCCTGTCGTCATCCATGTCGTAGCCCACATGGTTGACCTCGCGGCGCCGTTTGTCACTGGCGCCGAATGACCATCAGCAGGTCAGCCTTCGAGCTCGGCCTGGATCCGGGTGCTGGAGTCCGCCTTGTTCTCGCCGCCGACGCCGTAGACCAGCTCGATCCGGTTGCGCTCGGCCGCGGCCCGCTCGGCGTCGGGCAGGCCGTCGCCCGTCGGCGACCGGTCTCCCCCGTTGCAGAACTCCAGCACGGTCTCCGGGTAGCGCGACCGGATGAGGTCGAAGGTCTCGTCGATGCCCGGGCCGGACTCGAGGGCCAGCACCGCGTCGTCGACGCAGCGCAGCGCCGCGACGATGCGGGTGCGCACGTCCTCGGCCTGGATGACCCGGCCCTTCTTCAGCAGCTGCTGGGCGTCGTTGTTCACCACGACGACGAGGTAGCCGGTGCGCTCCCGGGCCTGCTCGAACAGGTCGAGGTGGCCCTGGTGGAAGGGGTTGAAGTAGCCGCTGACGATGCTCGCCCGGCGTGGGTGTTCGGACATGGGCCGCACCGTACAGTGCGCCGCATGACTGCGACCACCTTCCCCTCGGCGCTCGCTGCCCTGCTGCGCGTCGACGCCGGCCGGCCGCTGGTGACCTTCTACGACGACGCCACCGGGGAGCGGATCGAGCTCTCGGTCACGACGTACGCCAACTGGGTGGCCAAGACAGCCGGGCTGGCCCAGGACGAGCTCGACACGGAGCGCGGCGGCCTGGTGCTGGTCGACCTGCCCACACACTGGGTCGGCGCGGTCTGGCTCGGCGCGGCGTGGAGCCTGGGCCTGGCCGTGACCGACGACAAGGCGCTCGCGGACGAGGCCGACCTCGTGGTCTGCGGCCCGGACGGCGTCGCGACGTACGCCTCGCACTCCGGCCGGGTGCCGGTGGTGGCGCTCTCGCTGCGCCCGCTGGGCGGGCGGTTCACCGAGGAGCTGCCGGTCGGCGTCACGGACTACGGCGCCGTCGTGCTGGCCCAGCCGGACCTGTTCGTGGCCTACGACGCACCAGAGGGCGAGGACGCCGCCTGGCGCTCCCCCACCGGTACGTCGTCCCAGGTCGACCTGCTCACCGAGGCCGCAGCGACCGGCGTCGTGGAGGACGGCGGCCGGCTGCTCACCGACGTCAACCCGTGCACGCGCGACGGGGTCGGCACCCTGCTCGGCCCGCTGCTCGCCGGCGCCGGCGTCGTGTGGGTCCGGCACCCGGACGAGGACGCCTGGGAGCGGCGCGCGGCGCAGGAGCGGGCCACCTCCCGACTCCGCGCCTGAGGCTCAGCCGGCGAGGTCGAAGCGCGACATCCCGTTGGAGAAAAGGGCTCGCGTGCCGAAGCCGGTCGTGGTTCCGGGCAGCAGCCACAGCGTGCCGGTCGAAGCGGCCCGCACCAGCAGGTCCGGGCGCCGGTCGCCGTTGACGTCGCCCACCGACAGCAGCCAGTCGTAGCCGCGGGTCAGCGAGCCCACCGCACTGCCGCCGGTGAGACCGCCGGGGCCGTTGCCCGGGTAGAGCACCAGCGACCCGTCGCTGCGGCGCACGACCGAGTCGGGGGACCCGTCGCTGTTCCAGAGCCCGACCCCGACCTGCTGGGTCGCGGTCACGGCCGCGTGCGCGACATAGCTGGACCGGAACCCGGTCGCGCCGTTGCTGGGGTAGATCCGCATGGCCGCGCCGGACGGCTGTCCCAGCAGGTCGGGGTAGCCGTCGCCGGTGATGTCGCCCACCGCGCTGAGCAGCCGGACGGACCCGAAGCCCGACCCGGCCCGCACCGGCGCCGAGAACGAGCCGTCGCCCTTGCCGCGCAGCAGGTACATCACGCCGGAGGTGGAACGGCTCAGCACGTCGCCCTTGCCGTCGCCGTTCCAGTCGCCCACGTTGAGGAGCAGGTTGGCGGACGGGAAGGTCCTGCCCATCGGCACCAGCGTCTTGCCGTTGGTCGCTCCGGTGCCCGCGAAGACCCGCAGCTGTCCTTTCGCGTCGCGACCCAGGAAGTCTCCGGCGGGCGAGCCGGTCACCTGGCCGACGGAGAGCAGCCGGTCGACGCCCTTGAGCGTGGCGTAGGGGCCGAGCCGGGCGCCGAGGCCCCCGTGGCCGTTGCCCGGGTAGACCCAGGTGAGCTTGGTGGCGGCCTCGCGGGCCACCACGTCCGGTGTGCCGTCGCCGGTCACGTCGCCCAGGCCCGCGGTCAGGTCGAAGCCGGCCCAGGCCGAGGAGACCTGCTGACGCGGACCGAGCCTGCTGCCGGTGCCCGGGACCAGCCACAGCTTGCCGTCGGCGGTGCGGGCCAGCAGGTCCGGGTGCTTGTCGCCGTTGAGGTCGCCGGCCCCGACCGTCAGGCCGTAGCCACCCCAGCGGTAGGACAGCAGCCCGTGGGTGACGCCGAACGTGCCGCTCCTGCCCCCGTAGTAGACGTAGAGCCGCTTGGTGGCGGCGTTGCGACCGAGCACGTCGGCGCGACCGTCACCGTTCCAGTCGCCGACGCCGGTGAGCACGTCGACCTTGGCGAAGCGTGCGGACGGCCGGGTGGCGGCGCCGTAGTGACCGGCCCCGTCCCCGGGGTAGACCGCGGTGCTGCCGGTCGCGCGGGTGCGGGCCAGCAGGTCGCTCTTGCCGTCCCCGGTGACGTCCCCGACCGAGGTGACCAGGTCCATCGCGGAGAAGCCGGTGGCCGCGACCTTGCCGGTGGAGTAGCCCGAGGTGCCGCCGGTGCGCAGCACATAGCCCTGCTTGGTGGAATGGTCGCGCAGCACGAGGTCGGGGCGGGAGGTACCGGTCAGGTTCGCGGACCGGTTCCGGCTCGCGAAGGACTTCTGGTATTGCGCTGCACGGGTCCGGATGGCCGGGATCTGGGCGTAGAGGTACCTGCCCGGGCAGGCGGTCTGGCCGACGTCGCGGTGGCCTTCGACGGCCGGAAGGTACTTCTTGGTCACCCATTGGCGCGGCGAGGTCGCGCTGACGCCGTGCAGGCTGAGCTTCCAGGCGAACAGCCGCGCGTAGGCGTCCAGCATCACGGCCGGCGGCTGGGCGGTCTCGAAGTTGCCGATCGCCGACATCGCGAACGCGTCGTCGTTGTAGCCGAGGGTGTGGGCGCCGACGACGGGCCGGTCGACGCCGCCGTACCGGCCCTCCCAGATCCGGCCGAAGCGGTCGACGAGGAAGTTGTAGCCGACGTCGGACCAGCCCTTGGACTGCGTGTGGTAGGCGTAGATGCCGCGGATGATGGCCGGCACCTGGGCCGGGGTGTAGCTGTTCGCGTTCACTGTGTGGTGCACGAATCCCGCGTGCACCTCGCCGTAGTGCAGCGACGACGAGTCGCGCATCCGCTCGTCCGCGCCCCACTGGGCTCGGGAGTAGATCATCGGCTTGGCCGTGACCGCGCCGGACGCGAGAGCCGCGCCCCCGGTGGTCGGTTCGACGGGTACGGCGGAGGGGTCGGTCGCCGGGTCGGCCGTGGGGTCGACGGGATCGGTCGCGGGGTCGGTGGCCGGGTACGTCGTGGTGTCGGCCGAGGACAGGTCGAGGGTGCCGGTGTCGATGGCCGGCTCCTCCACCGCCGGGGCGGTCTGGGCGCCGGGGTCGACGAGGGCGAGCTGCATGCCCTCGGGGGCGTCGCCCGACGCGGTCACGGCCTTGATCTGCACGTCGTCGACGTGGCCGACGTAGACCGGGTCGGTGCCCGGACGGCTGCGCCGAGCCTCGGCGCTGCCGTCGTCGGGGCCGTGCTCGTCGTGGTACGGCATCGTGGTCCAGCCGGACCAGTCGCCGTCCTTCTCGGTGCGCACGGAGACCGTGATCGCGTCCTCGGCGAGGTCCTCGCCGCGCTGCCAGGTCACGCCGACGGTGGCGAGGCTGTCGACGGACTGCGGGGTGGACAGCACCGCCAAGTCGTCGGTCTCGGGGTCGCCCTCCGCGGCCACCAGCCGGGCCGTCGCGGCGCTGCCGCCGCGCAGGGCCGACGTGCCCTCGCGGAGCGCGCCCAGGCCAGCCTTGGTGACCCCGGTGAGGGCGACGGCGGTCACCCGTGGCTTCACGGGGGCGGAGGCGACCAACGAGGGGGTGCCGCCTCCCCCGACGGCACCCGCGGTGCTGTCGTCGCCAGCGACGGCGGGGCCGGCCGCGACGGGGGTGTCCGGGGGCCTCGGCGCCACGATGTCCAGGGTGACCATGTTCGCGGCCGGCGCCGCGACGGCGGCGACCAGCGCGAACGCCAGGCTCTGCTGGCACAGGAGCACAAAGCGGCTTCTGTTCTCGGGCATCGTGGTGGTACTCCTGTGGCAGAAGAAATCACATGAGTACCAAATGTCACAGCAGTAACAGGGCCTCGCAAGGCGTTCGGGATAACTACAAAGTTGTAATTCGCCAACCCCGCAAGGGGAAAGTCCCCGGTTGTCAAACCGGACGGGACTAGATGTCCGCCCCGAGCTCGCCGTCGGTGTCGTCGTCCTCGGAGTCCTCGGAGTTCACGTCGTCCTCGGAGTCGTCCTCGTAGTTGAGGTACTTGATCCCCTCGTCCACGGGTCCGTCGTACCCCAGGCTGCCCTGCTCGAGGACCAGCACCCGGTCGCACATCTTGCGCACCGAGCCGGAGGCATGGCTGACGTAGAGCATCGTGCTGCCCGCCTCGCGCACCTCCTGCATGCGCGCCACACACTTCTTCTTGAAGGGTCGGTCCCCGACGGCGAGCACCTCGTCGACCAGGAAGATGTCGCAGTCGGTGTGCACCGCGACGGCGAACCCGAGCCGGGAGAACATCCCGGACGAGTAGTGGCCGACGGGGGTCTCGAGGAACTTGCCGATGTCGGCGAAGTCGACGATCTGGTCGAACTTGCGCTTGGTCTCGGCCTCGGACATGCCGAGGATCGCCGCGTTGAGGAACACGTTGTCGCGACCCGTCAGCTGCGGGTGGAAACCCGCGCCGGTGGCGATCAGGCCGGCGATGCGGCCCCGCGTCAGCACCCGGCCCTCGTCGGGCTTCATCACGCCGCTGATCAGCTTGAGCAGCGTGGACTTGCCGGAGCCGTTCAGACCCATCAGGCCCACCGACTCGCCCTCCTCGATGTCGAACGAGACGTCGTTGACGGCGTTGAAGGTGTCGCTGATCTTCTGCCGCCGCATGGCGGCGATGGTGATCTGCTTGATGGTGCGGTGGTACCGCATCGTGAACTGCTTGCTCGCGTTGCGAGTCACGATCGAACGAGCCATGTCAGAGACGCTCCGCAAACTTGCCCTCGAGGCGCGAGAACGCCCTCTGACAGAGCACGAGGATGACGAGGGACGCGGCCAGCATCACGAACCCGAGGAGGAACAGGTGGTGCGGCAGCACGGGATAGCCGACCGCGGAGACGTCTCCGCCGGGGGCGCAGATGTTGGGCGCGGTCGCGGCCTCGGGGGTGCCGCAGGTCGGGAACGTCGGCACCCAGAACGCACGCTGGAACAGCAGCACGGCGACCGTCAGCGGGTTGGAGAGGTACGCCGTGTAGAGCCAGGTCCCAGCAAAGCTGCTGGAGGCGATCTTCACGAAGGGGTAGATCATCGGCACGATCCAGTGGGTGAACATCTGGAACGTGGAGACGATCTGCTGGAAGTCCTTGAAGAACACGTTCATGGCCGAGAACAGCAACGCCAGCGCGGTTCCGAGCACCGTGATGACCGCGAAGCCGAGCAGGAACGCCGCGATCCCGAGCAGGTCGGGGTGCCAGCCCACCGAGACGGCGCCGATGAACAGGATCAGCAGCTGGGGAAACGAGTCGATCATCGAGACGATGACCGAGGCGACGGGGAACATCTCGCGGGGCATGGGCATCTTGCGGACGATCGCCTTGTTCCTGGCGATGGAGCGCGTGCCCGAGGAGAACGTCTCGGTGAAGAAGTGCACCGCCGTCAGCGCCGCGAACATGTGGATCGCGAAGTTCGGCACCGTCTTGTGCAGGCCCAGGATCAGGCCGATCACGAAGAAGTACATGCAGAACCGCACGAGCGACGGCACGTAGGACCAGATCACGCCGAGCAGCGAGCCCTGGTAGCGGGCCTGGATCTCCTTCTGCACGAGCAGCCGGAGCAGGTAGCGCCGCTTGAAGACCTCGACGAGGCCGGCGCTGTCGAACGGCGAGATCAGCTCGGGCTCGAGCGAGCCCTCCCGGAAGCTCCCCACCTGGGCGGGGCGCTCGGACTGTGCGGTCACTTCTCCTCCTCGGCGGACGAGCTCTCGAAGGTCTTGGCCCAGGCGTCGGGCGAGACGATGTCGGGCAGGGCCTGGCGGTAGCGGCGGGACAGTGCGGGCCACTCGCGATGCAGCCGCTGGTGGATCTCGACGGTGCGCTTGAGGAGATCGGAGAACTCCTCGTTGTCCCGCTTGTGCCACGACGCGCTCGCACCGTCGGGCATCGAGACCACGACCGAGTCGAACTGCGCGATCATCCACCACTTGGCGTCCATCGCGGCCAGCCGTGCCTCCGGGTGCTTCTCGGCGAGCTCGCGGATGGGACGCGTCTGTCGGACCGCGCTGGTCGCCGCGGCGACGAGCTGGCCCACCCGGCCCTTGGGCTGCGTCGGGTCCTGCCCCTTCTTCGGCGGCTTCTTGCGACGTACGGCCGGGAACGCCTCGGGGTCGGGCGTGGTCCGCGCGTCGGCGTACTGCCTGCGCTTGGCCTGGATCTCGGGGAGCTTCGTGAGCAGGTCGCCGTGCAGCTTCTCCGGCCCGGCCAGCACGTCCTCGAGGGCGAGGTGCCGCAGCTCGGCGGTGGAGTACTGCATGGAGAACAGGTGCTTGACCTGGTGGTTGAAGCTCTCCCGCACCACCCGTCCGCCGTGCTCGTAGGGCGAGTGCAGCAGCGCGGCGATCGTGCGGTTGCGCTGGTGGAAGTAGGACTGCCAGTCGAGCGCGTCGTTCTTGTCCGTCCACGGCACGTGCCAGACGGCGGCACCCGGCAGGGTCACCGTCGGGAAGCCGGCGGCAGCAGCGCGGACGCCGAACTCCGAGTCGTCCCACTTGATGAACACCGGCAGGCTGAGCCCGATCTCGCGCAGCACCTGGGTCGGGATCAGGCACATGAACCAGCCGTTGAAGTCCACGTCGATGCGGCGGTGCAGCCAGCGCGCGCTCCGCAGGTTGCGGCCGGCGAAGTCCCAGTCGGTCTCGACGGTGGGCGGCGACTGCCACCAGTAGCGGTACTGGTTGATGATCTCGCCGAAGCTGTGCAGCCGCGACTTCGAGTAGAGGCTGAACATGTGGCCGCCGACAATCGTCGGCTTGCGGCACAGGTCGCCGAACGTGACCGCGCGCACGATGCTCTCGGGCTCGCACACCACGTCGTCGTCCATGCACATCATGTACGTCGACGTGCCGGCCTCGAGCGTCTCGTACTGCGAGCGGGCGTAGCCGCCGGAGCCGCCCATGTTGCCCTGCTCGATGAGCCGGAGCTTGCCGCGCAGGGACTCCTCGGCGGCCGGGTAGAGCTCGTCGTCGGCGACCAACTTGCTGCCCTGCTCGACCACGATGACCTGGTCGAGCACGGTGTGCACGTCCTCGTCGCCGCCGATCTGGGCCAGCAGCTTGGCGCAGAAGTCGGGGCGGTTCATCGTGGTGATGCCGATGGTCACGGTGCCGTTCCCGGCGCGGTCGGCGGGCACGTCGGCGGCCCAGCTGCCCTGCTCGAGGACGGCGCCACCCGGACCGGCGACGATGTCGAACCAGTACCAGCCGCCGTCCCCGAACGGGGCCAGCGTCAGGTCGAACCGGAGGTCCTCGCTTTCCGCACCCTCGGTGGTGGCGGAGTCGACCCGCTGCGAGCGCCCGTTGGGCATCGAGCGGTAGACGATCACCGACGCGTCCTCACCGGTGACCCGCACGTGCAGGGCGACCTCGGTGACGACGGTCCAGCGACGCCAGTAGCTCGCCGCGAAGCCGTTGAAGTAGGTGCCGAACGAGATCCGCTGGTTCTCCGGGATGCGGTAGCTGTGCCGACCGAGCACGGCGTGCGGGTCAGGCTCGGCCTGGGAGTTCGGCTCCGTCGGCGGGAGCTTGCCCCGCTGGGTGGCGGTGAGCCCGGACTTGTCCACGTCGAGCGACGGTCGGTCGGGGTCGACGTACAGCGGGAGCACGTCGGTGTCCCGGTCCACGGGCAGCACCACGCGCTGGAGCACCCGGCGTACGGTCGCGGTCGTCTCGGTCATTCGTCGACTCCTCCGCTCTGCAGCGCGGCACCGGAGGTGAAGTGCGGCTGGAGCTTGTTCTCGAACATGGAGAGCGCGGAACCGATCGCCATGTGCATGTCGAGGTACTTGTAGGTGCCCAGCCGGCCGCCGAACAGGACCATCGGCTCCTGCTTGGCCAGCTCGCGGTACTTCAGCAGCTTGGCCCGGTCCTCGGCGGTGTTCACCGGGTAGTAGGGCTCGTCGTCGTCCTCGGCGAACCGGGAGTACTCGTGCACGACGATGGTCTTGCCGGGAAGCGTGCTGCGCTCGGGGTGGAAGTGCTTGAACTCCAGGATGCGCGTGTAGGGCACCTCCTGGTCGTTGTAGTTCACGACCGACGTGCCCTGGAAGTCCTCGACGTCGAGCACCTCGGACCTGAGGTCGACGGTGCGCCAGGACAGCCGGCCCTCGCTGTTGCCGAAGTACTCGTCGACCGGCCCCGTGTAGACGATCGGGACCTTGCCCTTGAACTCGTCGGCCACGTCGAAGAAGTCGGTGTCGAGCCGGACCTCGATGTTGGGGTGGTCGGCCATCCGGGTCAGCCAGGCGGTGTAGCCGTCCTTGGGCAGGCCCTCGTGGGTGTCGTTGAAGTAGCGGTTGTCGAAGTTGTAGCGGACCGGGAGGCGCGTGATTATGTCCGCGCTCAGGTCCCGGGGGTCGGTCTGCCACTGCTTGGCGGTGTAGCCCTGGACGAACGCCTCGTAGAGCGGCCGGCCGATCAGCGAGACCGCCTTCTCCTCGAGGTTCGTGGCGTCGGCGGTGTCGATCTCGGAGGCCTGCTCGGCGATCAGCGCCCGGGCCTCGTCGGGGGTGTGGCTGCGGCCGAAGAACTGGTTGATCAGGCCCAGGTTCATCGGGAACGAGTACACCTGCTCCTGGACACGCGCGAACACGCGGTGCTGGTAGCCGGTGAACTCCGTGAACCGGGTGACGTAGTCCCACACCTTCTCGTTGGAGGTGTGGAAGAGGTGCGCGCCGTACTTGTGCACCTCGATGCCGGTCTCCGGGTCCGCCTCGCTGTAGGCGTTCCCGCCGAGGTGGTGACGACGCTCGATCACCAGCACCTTCAAGCCCAGCTCGTTGGCACAGCGTTCGGCGATCGTCAGTCCGAAGAAGCCCGATCCGACGATGACGAGGTCAGCGTTCAACACACACTCCTGGTAGGGGAAGCAACGGGGAGTCTATCGGCCGGACCCGGCAGGACCGGCATCCGCGCGACGTCACGCCGGTCACGTCGCCGAACCTTTGCGAGTCCTTCACATTCACCCGCGGTTGGCGATCAGCGCCCGGTAGGCGAGCTTGCGCAGGAACTCCGGCACGAGACGGTACCCCCCGCGGACGGCGACGTTGCGGATGTACTGCCCGCGGGTGGTGATCCCGAGCTGCCGGAACCGGCGCTGCACGGCCAGCTCGGAGCGGAGCAGCTCCCGGCCGCCGCGGCGGGCGTAGGCGCCCGCGCCGACCCGGTAGCAGACCAGCGGCTCAGCGAGGTTGGCCGGCCTGGCGCCCGAGTCGACCATCCGGGCGAACAGCAGGTAGTCCTCCATCAGCGCCATGTCGGTGTAGCCGCCCGCGGCCTGCACGGCGCTGCGGCGGTAGACCACGGTCGGGTGGTTGAACGGGTCGCGGAAGCGGATCACCCGGCGGATCTCGTCCGGGTCGGTCGGGGGCGTACGGCGTCCGACGATCTCGTCCACGCTGGCCCCGAACTCGAGCAGCCCGCTGCCGACGATGTCCGCGCCGGCCTCGACGACGGGGACCTGCATCTCGAACCGGGTCGGCAGGCTGACGTCGTCGGCGTCCATCCGGGCGACGATCTCGTGGTCGCAGGCGGCCAGGCCGCGGTCCAGGGCAGGACCGAGCCCCTGGTTCTCCTCGATCACGACGTGGTCGACGGGCACCGGGCTGTCCGCGACCAGCCGGGCGATGGTGCCGGTCAGCTCGTCGGGCACCGGGCCGTCCTGGACGAGCACCACCTGGTCGGGGCGGCGGGTCTGCTCCTGCACGCTCGAGGTGAACGCGTCCACCAGGAAGAGCGGGTCGTCCCCGCCGTACACCGCGAGGAGGAGGGAGAACGGCTGGCCCGAGCCGACCACCCGCTCGGCGTCGTGCGGGGACCAGCCGGCCTCCGACAGCACGGCACCGTTGGGTCGCGGGCCGGTGCGCAGACCGGTCACCAGACCGCGACGGAGACCGCGGGCCAGCGTGCGGCGGTCTCTGGAGCGCACGAAGGTGCGCACCCAGCGGCGCGCGGTCGAGCCACCGTAGAGCGCCTTCTCGGCCGGGGACAGGCCGGAGCTGCGGGTGAACATCCAGACCTTGTTGCGGACCTCGTAGAAGAACCGCTCCCCCGGGTCGGCGTCCGTGGAACCGAACACCCTGGTCTTGTGCACGACCACGCTGTCCGGGACGGTGAGGCCGACGCCGCCCTTGATGAGCCGGGTGGAGTACTCGAAGTCGTCGTTCCACAAGAAGTAGTCCGCGACCGGCAGCCCGCGCTCCCGCACCCGGCCGACGTCGCACATGATCGAGACGAACGAGGCCGAGCGGATCGGCAGGCAGCCCACGCCCCGGGCCGCGGCCAGCTCGACGGCCGAGGCGCCGGGCTTGGTGCGCGGGGTGTTCATCGGATGATCCCGCCCGTCGATCCAGACCACCCGGCTGGCCAGCACCGCCGGCCGCTCGCTTCCGGCGAACCCGGTCCAGGCGGCAACCAGCCGCTCGGCGGCCGTCTCCGTGGGCACGGTGTCGTCGTCGAGCAGCCAGACCAGGTCCGGCTCGTGCGTGAGGGCCCGCTCGATCCCCGCCGCGAAACCGCCGGCACCCCCAATGTTCCGCGTGAGGTGGACGACCTGCAGACCGTCCCCGTCGCGCCGGAGCATCTCGGTCGTGCCGTCCGTGCTGGCGTTGTCGACCACCACGATCTCGGCCGGCGGGTGCGTCTGGCCCCGCAGGGCGGCCAGCGACTCCAGCAGCAGGTCCCGACGGTTCCAGGTCACGACGACGGCGACGACCCGGACACTCAGGGGGCGACTCACACGCGGCACCCTACCGACGGCGACGAGGGGCCCGGATCAGCAGGCGCTCGACAGGTCGGTGGCCGCGTTGGCCGCGTAACCGTCGTGCAGGTTGCCGATCGAGCCGCCGACGGTGGACTGGCGGTTGCGCGAGTAGCCCTTCTTGGGCTTGGCCGAGCTGCTCGACGTACCTCCCGTGGCGCCGCCGCTGCTGGTGCCGACCGCTGCCTTGCCGCCCTCGGAGCGGGCGACCGCCGCCGTGACCATGCTGTGGATCTTGGCGACGTCCGGCCGGCCGGTGTTGATCAGCGGAGGCACGAACGAGACCGTGGCCAGCGGCTGGGAGCGGGCCTTCATCGCCAGCTGGGCGAAGGTGCCGAGCTCCGATGCGGGCAGGTCGGTGGTGATGAGCTGCTCGCTGGCCTTGGCGATCCGCTCGAAGTTCGTGACCACGGTCTGCGGTGAGAGCTGCTGCAGCATCGCGTTCATCACGCACTTCTGCCGGGCCATCCGCGAGTAGTCGTCGGCGCTCTCGCGGGAGCGCGCGAACCACAGGGTCTCGAAGCCGTTGAGGCGCTGCACGCCCGGCTCGAGGTAGCCGGTCACCGGGCCGCCCACGCCGCCGATCGGGATGCGGTCGCGCACGTTGAGCCTGAGGCCGCCGACGGCCTGCACCATGCTCCGGAAGCCCTGGAGGTTGACCATCGCGTAGTAGTTGACGGACAGGCCGGTGATGCCCTCGACACCTTCGACGGTGGCCTCGACGCCCGGGTTGTCGTGACCCGCGAAGAGCGCCTTGTTGTCCTGGGCCCAGGTCGAGAGGCTGTTCAGCTCGCACGTCGGGCAGTCGTAGCCGTCCGGGAACTGCTCCTCCATGATCGAGCCCTTCGGGAAGGAGAAGTTCGTCATGTTGCGCGGCAGCCCGAAGAGGATCGCCTTGCCGGTGTCGGCGTCGATGCTGGCGACCGTGAGGCTGTCGGGTCGCAGGCCCCACCGGTCGGCGCCCGAGTCGCCGCCGAGCAGCAGCACGTTGTAGCGGCCGTGGTGGGCCGAGGTCGCCGTGCCGTCCCCGAACATGGCGCTGATGAAGCCGCGCTGGACCGCCACCACGTGCGAGGCGAACAGCAGCGAGCCGGCCACCGAGAAGCAGAGGGCGCCGTTGAGCCCGACCATCGCGAGGCGCTGCTTCTGCAGCAGCTGGAGCGGCTGACCCAGACGCCAGGCGTCCATGAACAGCAGGGCCCAGCCGACCGCGAGCGCGCACAGCAGCAGGCGGATGAAGCCGAGCACCAGGGTGTTGCTGGCGAACCAGAAGATGAAGCTGTGCCACACCAGGCCGAGCAGCACCACCGCGACGAGGCCGCCGAGCACGCTCAGCCAGACCCGCAGCGCGATGCGGCCGACCTCGCGGCGGCCGGCGACGAGCTGGGCGGAGCCGGGCAGGAACAGGGTCATCAGGAGAAGGGTCAGCGCACGGCGGAAGCGCACACGAGAGAGCGTGATCTCCTGGGCGGCCTTCTGGGAGGAGCCGCGGGACTGTCCGCGCGGTGCGGGACCGCCCAACCCGGGGGAAGAGACGGGTGGCATGTCAGGGCCTTTCGGGACGTCTGGCTGCGACGGTTCAGTATCACCAGTCACATCCGTCACAGCGGCCGCGGCGCGCCGGGGGTGCACGTTCGGCCCAGGCTGCGGCTGTACCGTCTCCGGCATGGCAGACCGCCCCCGCCACGACCCCCCAGGCCCCGACGAGCCCGGCTACGACTGGCTCTACGGGACCCGGCGCAAGGGCGTCGGCAGCGGAGCGACCCCGGACGGCGCCGACGACGCCACCCGCGTGCAGCCGACCCAGCCGCGGGACGGCGGACAGGCCGGACCGGGCTGGTCCGGCCCGCGCGACCCCGAGCCCACCCAGATGCTCCCGACCGTCGACCGCCCCCGGTCCGGCGCGGCGCGTCCCGCGTCCGGCGGGCCCTACGAGACGCCTCCGCCGCCGCGTCCGCGGTCCGGTTCCGGCGGGTCGAGCGGTTCGGGGCGACGACCGGTCGCTCCCCCGCCGCCGTCCGGTCCGTCGCGCGGCCGACGACGGTTCCGGCTCGGCTGGCTCAAGATCGTGCTGGCCGTGTGGCTGGTCTTCCTGGTCGCCGTACCCCTCATCGCGTGGTCCAAGATCGACAAGGTCGACGCGACCCCGTCCGGGGACCGTCCGGGCGCCCAGCCGGGGACGACGTACCTCCTGGTCGGCAGCGACAGCCGCGAGGGACTGACCCGCAAGCAGCAGCTGGCGTACGGCGTCGGCAGGGGCCAGGGCCGTCGCACCGACACGATCATGCTCCTGCACGTCGGCTCGGGCCCCAACATGCTGATGTCGATCCCCCGGGACTCGATCGTCGACGTGCCGGGCCACGGCACCACCAAGATCAACTCCGCCTTCGCCTTCGGCGGACCTCAGCTGCTGGTCAGGACGATCGAGCAGAGCACCGGCATCCGGGTCGACGACTACGTCGAGATCGGGTTCTCCGGGTTCATCGGGGTGGTCGACGCCGTCGGCGGCGTGCGGATCTGCCCCACGCAGGCGATGAAGGACAAGCTAGCGAACCTGGACATCAAGAAGGGCTGCCAGGAGGTGCAGGGCACCGAGGCCCTCGGCTACGCCCGGTCGCGGCACGTCTCGGGCCTGGGAGACATCGCCCGGGCGCAGCACCAGCGCGAGGTGGTCAGCGCGGTCGGTTCCAAGGCGGCCTCGCCCTGGACGATCCTCAACCCGGTGCGCTACTACCGGCTGGCGATGGCCGGCTCCGACTCCCTGCGGGTCGGCGACGACACCGGGATGATCGCGACCATGCGCTTCGCCTACGCGATGACCCGGGTCAACGGCAAGAACGGGCTGACCTGCGGCGTGCCGATCTCCGACCTCGCGGTGCACTGGGACCCGGTCCGCTCGAAGCGGATGTTCAAGCTCATCGCCGAGGACCGCACCGGCGACGTGTCCAAGAGCCTGTGCCGCCAGAGCGGGCTCCGCAACCAATGAGGGGGGACCAGTGACGGGCTACGACACCCTCGACTTCGCCGTCGAGGACGGGATCCTCACACTGAGCCTCGACCGGCCCGACCAGCTCAACGCGTTCACGGTCACGATGGCCGACGAGCTCGTCGACGCCTACGACCGGGCGAGCGAGGACGACGCGGTGCACGCGATCGTGGTCACCGGCCGGGGCCGGGCGTTCTGCGCCGGCATGGACCTGTCCTCGGACGGCAACGTGTTCGGTCTCGACGAGCAGCTCGAGCCCACGATGGACGACCTGCGCGAGCGGCTCGAGGACCCGGAGGTCGTGGCGGGCGTCCGCGACACCGGCGGGCGCGTGACGCTGGCGGCCTTCCGGTGCACGAAGCCGGTGATCGGGGCGATCAACGGAGCGGCCGTCGGCATCGGCGCGACGATGACGCTGCCGATGGACGTGCGGCTCGCCTCGGAGAAGGCGCGGATCGGCTTCGTGTTCGGACGGCTCGGGATCGTCCCGGAGGCGGCGTCGTCCTGGTTCCTGCCGCGCATCGTGGGCATCAGCCGCGCCCTGGAGTGGGTCTACACCGCCGACATCCTCGACGCCGACGAGGCGCTGGCCGGTGGCCTGGTCCGGTCGGTGCACCCCGCGGACGAGCTGCTCGACGCGGCGCACGCCCTGGCCCGGCGGTTCACCACGCACCGCTCCCCCGTGGCGACGGCGCTGGCCCGGCAGATGATGTGGCGCAACAGCGCGCAGCCGCACCCGCTCGAAGCCCACCGGGTGGACTCGCTCGCGATGTTCTACACGAGCACGGGCGACGGCCGGGAGGGCGTGGCCGCCTTCCGCGAGAAGCGGGACCCCGAGTTCACCGGCCGGGCTTCGCAGATGCCGCCGTTCTACCCCTGGCAGGACTGAGCCCGCCTGTCCCGACCCGCTCAGCGGTGCACGTGATCGGTCCAGTCGACGGGCAGCCGCTCGCGCGGTCCGGGGGCCGACTGGTCCGCGGGGTGCGAGGTCGGCTCCGCCAGCTCGGGGCCAGCCAGCAGGTCCTCGGTCTCGAAGTCGAAGAACCAGTCCTCGCCCGGCTCGAAGCTCTGGATGTAGCGGTGCCCGGACGCGCGGGCGTGCGCGCTGGCGTGCTGACCGGGTGAGCTGTCGCAGCAGCCGACGTGCCCGCAGCCCGCGCACCGCCGCAGGTGCACCCACCAGCCGGGCGGAGCCTCCCCGTCGCAGTCGGCGCAGCCGGTGCCGCTCGGTGGGGTCGTGACGTCGATGCCCTCGGTCATGCCGCTCAATGTACGACGTTCACGCCCACGACTCCTCGGTACGACGGGCCAGATCCTCGACCACGCCGCGCAGGGAGCCGGACGCCTCGCGGGCCCGGCGCTGGCGGGTCGCCCCGGAGCCGCGGGCGACGAGCCGCTCGAAGGAGTCCCGCACCAGTTCCAGGTCGCCGTGCTCGTCGAGGGCGGCGCGGGTGTGCTCGACCGCCGCCTCGAAGGCGACACGGGCCGGCACCAGGGTCGCGTCGAGGGGGTGCACCAGGTCACCGGCGATGCCGTGCCGGGCCGCCCGCCAGCCGGCGACCCGCAGCAGGTCGCCGCGCCACGGCGGTCCCGTCGGTCCCGTCGGTCCGGCGGCGACGGTGGCGACCAGGGCCCGGGTCATCAGGGCGACGAGCAGCGCGTCCTCGACGTCGGTGCAGACGTCGGCCACCCGGATCTCGACCGTCGGGTAGTCCTGCGCGAGCCGGACGTCGAAGTAGAGCATCCCGGTGTCCAGGCCGGCGCCCCACTCGAGCATCGACCCGGACACGGCCCGGTAGGTCTCCACGTCGCCGAAGGGCTGGGCCGCTCCGGCCGTGGGCCAGCGGCTCCACACCTGGGAGCGCCAGCTCGCGTGGCCCGTGTCGCGGCCGTTCCAGTAGGGCGAGTTCGAACTCAGAGCGACGAGCAGCGGCAGCCAGGGCCGGATGCCGTCGACGACCCGGACGGCCTCCTCGTCGCAGGACACGTCGACGTGCAGGTGCATCGCGCACACCAGGGCCTGCCGGGCCATCTCGCCGTACTCCTCGTGGATGCGGCGGTAGCGCGACTTCGGGGTGAAGTCCTCCTCCTCCACGGGGAGCACCGGCGCCGCCATGGCCACCGCCCGGGCGCCGGCCGAGGCGGCGGCCTCCCCGACGGCCCGGCGCCCTGCCCGCAGCCCGGCGAGCAGGTCGTCGGCCTTCTCGCAGGGCGGCGTCGAGGTCTCGATCTGCTGGAGGAACAGCTCCTGCTCGACCTCCTCGGCGGTCTCGTTGGCGAGCACGGCGGACTGGGACACGGCGGTCAGCTGACCGGTGGCCGGGTCGACGAGCAGGAGCTCCTCCTCGACACCGATCTTGCGCAACGACATGGGGGCATCGTCCCCCTCAGCGCCCGGACCATGCCTCGCCTGTGAGGATGGGCCCGACGAGACGACCGCCGACCCCGGCGGTCGCGGACGAGGTGGAGGCAGCAGTGCGAGGCAAGCGCGAGGACACCCTGGTCCACGAGGAGGAGCCCTTCAACGCCGAGCCCTGCCGGGCCGCGCTCGACGGGTCGCCGCTCACCCCGCTCGACGCGTTCTACAGCCGCAACCACGGTCCGGTCCCCGACCTCGACCCCGCGACCTGGCGGCTCACCGTCGACGGTCTCGTGGGCACCGAGCTGTCCCTGTCGCTGGACGACCTGCAGACCCGGTTCGAGCGGCACGAGCTCGTCGCGACGCTGCAGTGCGCCGGCAACCGCCGCACCGGGCTGCTCGCCGTGCGCGACATCCCCGGCGAGGCGCCTTGGGACGGCGGCGCCACGGGGACGGCCTCCTGGGCGGGGGTCCGGCTGTCCGACGTGCTCGCCGAGGCCGGTGTCTCGGGCGGCGCCGGCCACGTCGAGCTGGTCGCCCCCGACCTGGCCGCCGACGCCAAGCCGGTCCAGCCCTTCGGCGGGTCCGTCCCCGTCGCCAAGGCGCTCTCCCCCGAGGTGCTGCTGGCCTGGGAGATGAACGGCGAGCCCCTCGCGAGCCTGCACGGTGCCCCGGTGCGCGTGGTGGTGCCCGGTTGGATCGGTGCCCGGAGCGTCAAGTGGGTGGAGCGGGTCACCGTCCGCGCCGACCCCTCGGACAACTACTTCCAGGCGACCGTCTACCGGCTGCTCCCCGTCGACGGGACGGCCGCGCCGGGACGGGGTACGTCGTTGGGGCCGGTCGCCCTGAACACCGAGATCCTGCACCCGGAGCCGGGCACCCACGTGCCGTCGGGTCCCCTCGAGGTCGGCGGCTACTCGTTCGCGGGCGACGACCGGGACGTCGTACGCGTGGACGTGTCGCTCGACGGTGGCGCGACCTGGGCGCAGGCCGGCCTCGGCGAGCACCAGGGGCCGTGGGCCTGGCGGCTGTGGCGGCTGACCGTCGACGCGCCGCCCGGCGAGACCCGGATCGTGGCTCGCGCCTGGGACAGCACCGGGGCGACCCAGCCCTCGAGCCCCGCGCACGTGTGGAACCCCAAGGGCTACGTCAACAACTCGTGGGCCGACGTGACCGTGACGGCGGACCGGGCATGAGCACCACGTCCCCGCTGCTGGAGACGCTGCGGGCCGCGCTGCCCGCCGACCGGCTGACCGACGACCCCGGAGTCCTCGCCTCCTACAGCCACGACGAGGCCGAGTGGGCGGAGTACGGCGCGCCCGCCGTCCTGGTCCGGCCGCGGACGACGGCCGAGGTGCAGGCCGTCGTGCTGGCCTGCATCGAGCACCGGACGCCGCTCGTCACGCGAGGCGCCGGGACCGGCCTCTCGGGCGCCGCCAACGCCCTCGAGGGCTGCGTCGTCCTGTCGACCGAGAAGATGACGGCGATCAGCGAGATCAACGCCGTCGAGCGGCTTGCGGTCCTGCAGCCCGGCGTCGTCAACGACCACCTCCGGGCGGCCTGTGCCGAGCACGGCCTGTGGTACCCCCCCGACCCGGCCAGCGCGCCCTGGTCGACGATCGGCGGCAACGTCGCCACCAACGCCGGCGGCCTCTGCTGCGTGAAGTACGGCGTCACCCGCGACTACGTGCTGGGCCTCGAGGTCGTCAACGGGCTCGGCGAGGTCGTCCGCCTCGGCCGGCGCACGGCCAAGGGCGTGGTCGGCTACGACCTGGTCGGGCTGATGGTCGGTTCGGAGGGCACGCTCGGCGTCGTCACCGAGGTCACCGTGCGGCTGCGCAACGCCCGCGCCGCCGAGCGGACCGTCGTCGGGTTCTTCGACACCGTCGTCGACGCGGGCCGGGCCGTCGAGGCCATCGGCGCGGCCGGAGTGGTGCCCTCGGCGCTCGAGCTCGTCGACCGGCACTGCCTGGAGGCCGTCGACGCCTGGAAGAACATGGGTCTCTCCGTCGACGCCAACGTGGTCCTGCTCGGTCGCAGCGACACCGCCGGCGCTGCGGGGGACGACGAGGCGGCCGCCATGCTGCGCTGCTTCGAGGAGTCCGGTGCGACGTACGCCGCGGCCTCGACCGACGAGAAGGAGGCCGAGGCCCTCTTCGACGCCCGGCGGCTGGCCTACCCGGCGTTGGAGCGGCTCGGACCCCTGCTCACCGAGGACGTCTGCGTGCCCAAGGCCGCCGTCCCCGAGATGCTCGCGCGCGTCGAGGCGGCCTCGGTGCGTCACGACGTCCTCATCGCCAACATCGCGCACGCCGGCGACGGCAACCTGCACCCGCTGATCAGCACGCCTCCCGGAGACGAGGCGGCGCAGGCCCGTGCACAGGAGGCGTTCCGCGACATCATCGCCGACGCGCTGGCGCTCGGCGGCACGGTCAGCGGCGAGCACGGCGTCGGCCTGCTCAAGCGGGACGGCCTCGTCCAGGAGCTCTCGCCCGAGGTGGTCGCCATGCAGCGCGGGATCAAGGCGGCGCTCGACCCGCACGGCATCCTCAACCCGGGCAAGGTGCTGTAGCGCTCAGATCTCGGACTGGATGCCGGCGAGCAGCTGACGGGCCATCACGATGCGCTGCACCTGGTTGGTGCCCTCGTAGATCTGGGTGATCTTCGCGTCGCGCATCATCCGCTCCACCGGGTAGTCCTTCGTGAACCCGTAGCCACCGAGCACCTGCACGGCGTCCACGGTGACCTGCATGGCGGTGTCGGAGGCGAAGCACTTCGCGGCCGCACCGAAGAACGTCAGGTCCTTGTCGTTTCGCTCCGAGCGGCCGGCGGCGGCGTAGGTCAGCTGGCGCGCGGCCTCCACCTTCATGCCCATGTCGGCGAGCATGAACTGCAGGCCCTGGAAGTCCGCGATCGGCCGCCCGAACTGGGTGCGCTCCTTCGCGTAGTCCAGGGCGTAGTCGAGCGCCCCCTGCGCGATGCCGACGGCCTGCGCGGCGATGGTCACGCGGGTGTGGTCGAGGGTCCGCATCGCGGTCAGGAAGCCGGTGCCCTCCTCGCCGATCATCCGGTCCGCGGGGATCCGGACGTTGTCGAGGTAGACCTCGCGGGTGGGCGAGCCCTTGATGCCGAGCTTCTTCTCGGGCGCCCCGAACGAGACGCCCTCGTCGGACTTCTCGACCACGAAGGCGGAGATGCCGTTGGACCGCTTCTCGGGGTCGGTGACCGCGAAGACGGTGTAGAAGTCCGAGACGCCGGCGTTGGTGATCCAGCGCTTCACCCCGTTGAGCACCCAGTCGCCGGCGTCGCGGACGGCGCGGGTCTTCATCGCCGCGGCGTCCGAGCCGGCGTCGGGCTCGGAGAGGCAGTAGGAGAACATCCCGGTGCCGGCCGCGACCGGTGAGAGGTACTTCTTCTTCAGGTCCTCAGAGCCCGCCAGGATGATCGGCATCGTGCCGAGCTTGTTGACGCCGGGGATCAGCGACGACGAGGCGCACGCACGGGCGACCTCCTCGATGACGATGCAGGTGGCGAGCGCGTCGGCCCCCGCGCCGCCGTACTCCTCGCCGATGTGCGGGGCCGCGAAGTCCGACGCGGACAGGGCGTCGTACGCCGCCTGCGGGAACTCGCTCAGCTCGTCCACCTCGGCCGCGTGCGGGGCGACCTTGGCGTCGCAGACGGCGCGGACGGCCTCCCGGATGGCCTGGTGCTCCTCGGACAACGCGTACATCGGGTAGTCGCTCATGGGGGAATCCTACTGCTCAGTAGTCCTGCTGGGACTGTCGGATACGCCACTTCCGGCCCTCACGAGGGCCCGCAGAGCGCGGTCGTCAGCAGGTCGTGGAGCGGGCCCGTCTCGAGGCTGCGGTCGGTGTTGACCAGGAGCACGACGGCGGACCCGTCGTGCCGGTTCGTGTAGGCCGCCGACACGTAGCCGTCCACGACACCGGAGTGCCCGACGGCCGGGCCGCAGGGGGTCGGCAGCTCGGCCAGACCGAGCCCGTAGCCGGACCAGGCCCCGAGGGCACCGGCCGCCGGCTCCGCCATCTCCTCGACGATCCGGGGCGAGACCAGGTCGCCGGCGAACAGCCCGGCGAAGAACCGGTCGACGTCCGTCCCGTCGGTCACCAGGCCGCCCGCCGCCCACCCCCAGGTGAGGTCCCAGTCGGTGGCGTCGGTGCCGTGCACGTAGCCGTGCACGAGCGGCTCCTCCCGGACCCGCGACGCACGCAAGGAGGCGCTGGCCAGACCCAGGGGCGTCAGCACCCGGCTCTCCACGACGTCCTCCAGCCGTCGGCCCGTGACGCGCTCGACGACGAGGCCCAGCAGGGCGTAGTCGGTGTTGGAGTACTTCTGCCCCGCCCCCGGTGCGAACGACGGCTCTGCCCGGCCCGCCGCGACGACGAGCGCCCGCTGGTCCACCGGCGGCCGGTCCAGGACCGGCCACGCGGCCGGGACGTCGGTGTAGTCCGGGAGCCCGCTGGTGTGGTCGAGCAGCTGCCGGACGGTGATCAGCCGCCCGCGGCCGACGAGCCCGGGCAGCCAGCTCTCGACGGTGTCGTCCAGCGAGAGCCTCCCGAACTGCACGAGCTGCATCACCACCGTGGCGACGACGGGCTTGGTCAGGCTGGCGACGTGGAAACGCGCCCGCGCCGACATCGGGGCCCCGCTCGCGGTGTCGGCGAGCCCCTCGGTGACGACCTGGACGCGGGGTCCGCGACGCAGCACCACGACCACGCCGGGGGCGCTCCCGGACCGCACGAGCTCGCGCGCCATCCGTCGTACGACGGTCGCACGGGTGTCCCGGTCGCCGGGGGCGGCGCGGGTCGAGGCCTGCTGGCCGGGACGCGGCTGGGTCTCCGAGCAGGCAAGCAGGACCGTCAGGCACAGTACGAGCACGGCGACCGCGGCGGCAGGTCGAGACCGTTGGTCGCGCACACCGTCTCCCGTCCTCGCCGGAGCCTTCATCCTGCGACCGGGCCTGCGCGAGGGGAATGACCCGAATGCACCAGATGGCCGCCGCGTCGTGCGGGGACGGCTTGGGTACCGTCTGGGCCATGGCACCCACACCCTGGTTGGACCGGGACACCATCCGCCTCCTGCTCGAGGACACCGAGACCTGGGCCGTCGTCGGTCTCTCCGGCAACCCGGACCGCACCGCCTTCCGCATCGCCCGGTTCCTCCAGACCCACGGCAAGCGCATCGTGCCGGTGCACCCGGACGCGCCGACGGTGCTCGGCCAGCAGGGCTACGCCACCTTGGCCGACGTCCCGTTTCCCGTCGACGTGGTCGACCTCTTCCGCCGCTCCGAGGCCGCCGGGCAGTTCGCCGACGAGGCCGTCGCGGTGGGCGCGCGCGGCATCTGGTTCCAGCTCGGCGTCGTCGACCACGACGCGTTCGCCCGGGCCACCGTGGCCGGCGTCCCGATGGTGATGGACACCTGCCCCGCGATCGAGTGGCCGCGTCTGGCGGTCGGCGCATGACGACCTACCCGCGCACCCGCCGCGACGACACCGTCGAGACCCTGCACGGGCACGAGGTCGCCGACCCCTACCGGTGGCTGGAGGACCCGGACTCCGCGGAGACCCGCGCCTGGGTCGTCGAGCAGAACCAGCTGAGCCGCGCCCACCTCGACGGCCTCGCGTCGCGGCCCTGGTTCCACCGCACGATGACCGCGATCGTCGGACGTCCGCGCGCGGGTACGCCGGACAAGGTCGGCGGGCGCTACGTCGTGAGCCGCAACGACGGCTCGCAGCAGCAGGACCTGTGGTTCGTCGCGGACACGCTCGACGAGCTGCACGCCGGAGGCCGGCTGCTGCTGGACCCCAACACCTTCTCCGCCGACGGCACCTCGTCCCTGGCCGGCTACAACCACAGCTTGGACGGCCGGTGGCTGGCCTACCTGGTCAGCGACGGCGGCAGCGACTGGACCACGATCCGGCTGCTCGACCTCGCCGGTGGCCACGAGGTCGACGACGTGGTGTCCAAGGTGAAGTTCAGCGAGGCGACCTGGCTGCCGGACCACTCCTCCTACCTCTACCTCTACTACCCGACCGCGGGGTCCGGGCTCGGCACCGAGGCGGCCGCGCTGCCCGGTGGGCAGCTCAGGCGCCATCACGTCGGCGAGTCCCAGGACACCGACGAGCTGCTCCTGGAGTTTCCCGAGAACCCGCGTCTCGGCATGACCCCCGACCTGTCCCACGACGGGCGGCTGCTCGTCGTAGCGGTGCACGAGGGCACGTCCGAGAAGAACCGGCTGTGGGTGCTGCCCGTGGACACGACGGGCGGCGCGGCCAGCTTCGGCGAACCGGTCAAGGTCGTCGACCAGCCTGACGCGGGCTACGCGTTCGTGCGGGCCGACGGCGACCAGCTGCTGCTCTGGACCGACCTCGACGCACCCCTGGGCCGCGTCGTTCGGCTCGACCTGAGCGCGTTCGCCGAGACCGGCCGGCTGGACCTCGTCGACGTCGTCCCCGAGGGTGAGGGCGCTCTCAGCAGCGTCCGGGCCGTCGGGTCCGAGCTGTTGACCGTGCACCTGGTCGACGCCCAGCCGCAGGTGGCGCGCTACGCGCTGGACGGCACCCTGCTCGGCACCGTCGACGTGACCGGCGGTGCGGTGACCGCAGTGCACGGTGACGTGGACGACGACGAGGTGTTCCTCGGCCTGTCGACGGTGATGCAGCGGGGCGTGTCGCACCGGCTCGACCTCGCGAGCGGCGAGGTGGCTCCGGTGACGGGCCTGGAGCCCGTCGGCGACGTGGAGTGGTCGGCGCCCGAGGTGACCAGCGAGCGGCGCCGGGCCACCAGCCCGGACGGCACGGAGGTGCCCTACTTCGCGCTCTCGCGGTCCGACCTGCCGCTGGACGCTGAGCGTCCGACCCTGTTGTGGGGCTACGGCGGCTTCGGTATCCCCGAGCTGGCGACCTACCGGGCGCCCTTCGCTGGTTGGCTCGCCGCCGGCGGCGTGGTGGCGATCGCCAACCTGCGCGGCGGCGGCGAGTACGGCGCGACGTGGCACGACGCGGGACGTCTCGAGCGCAAGCAGAACGTCTTCGACGACTTCGCGGCCGTGGCCGACCACCTCGTCTCCGAGGGCGTCACCACGCACGGGCAGCTCGCGGTGTTCGGTGGGAGCAACGGCGGGCTGCTGGTCGGTGCGACGATCACCCAGCGGCCCGATCTCGCTGCCGTGGCGCTGGCCTCGGTCGGCGTGCTGGACATGCTGCGTTTCCACCTGTTCACCATCGGCGCGGCCTGGATCTCCGACTTCGGCTCGCCGGAGGACCCGGCGATGTTCGAGACGCTGCTGGCCTACTCCCCGCTGCACAACGTGCGCGAGGACACGGCCTACCCCGCGACCCTGGTGCTGACCGGCGACCACGACGACCGGGTCGTGCCCGCCCACAGCTTCAAGTTCACCGCGACCATGCAGCGAGCCCAGGCCGGGGACGCCCCGGTCGTCGCTCGCATCGAGACGGCCACCGGGCACAGCCTGGGCAAGCCGCTCTCGGTGATCGCCGCCGAGACCGCGGACCTGCTGGCCTTCGCTGCCGAGCACACGGGGCTGGTGCCGGACGGCGAGTGACGCGGCGGCGCTACGACAGGTTGTCAGCCAGTCGCTGGTAGGCGGGTTCCAGCTCCTGCCACCGGGCCCGCGCGTCACAGCGGTCGCCGCCGGCGAGGTAGGCGGCGAGGTCCTCGACGTGCACCTGGTTGCCCGCGCCGTAGGCCGCGATGTGGTCCACGGGCAGCCCGCGGTCCTCGAGGACCAGGCGGGTGCGGTCGCCGTCGGCGGTGAGCGTCACCTCGACGACGCCGTCCGGCTCGCCCGGCGAGGTGGTGCGCACCAGCAGCCGGTGCGGGGCGTCGCACACCTCCACGCGGCAGGTGCCTTCCCAGCCGCTGGCGAAGTAGTGGGCGCGGAACTCGCCGCCCTCCCGCAGGTCGCCCTCCACCTCGCCCAGCCACCGGGCCAGCCGGACGGGGTCGGTGAGGGCCGACCAGAGGTCGTGCACGTCGGTGGGGAACCGGTCCTCCAGACGCACGATGCCCGTGCCGTCGGCCGTGCGCAGCGTGCCGAGGACGCGCACGCATCCAGGGGTGTCGGTGGTCATGCGGGACTCCTTCTCTCAGGCTGTCCGCGTGCGATCTCGGTGCGCAGGGCGTCGAGCCGGTGCTCCCAGCGCTCCAGGGACCTGGCCAGCCAGGCGTCGACCTCGGCGAGGGGCTCCGGACGGAGCGAGTAGACCCGTCGTTGCGCCTCCTGCCGGACCTCGACCAGGCCGGCCTCCCGGAGCACCCGGAGATGCCGCGAGACGCCCGGGCGGGCGATCGGCAGCAGGGCCGCCAGGTCGCCCGCGGTGGCCGGGCCGTTCGCCAGGCTCTCCAGCATCGTTCGACGGCTGTCGTCCGCGAGGGCTTTGAGGACGGCTTCCATGGCTCTTTTGTACCAAGTCGGTTACGTACCCGTCAAGGTACCTAAGAGCTAGGCGTGCCGGGCCAGTCGGACGCAGCCGGCCAGGGTCAGCACGAACGCCACCCCGGCGAGCGGCCCGGCCCCCGGGCGGACCCGGTCCCCGAGCCAGGCCAGCCCGATCACGGCCGGCACCACGGTCTCGACCGTGAACGTGATCGCCGCCGTCGCCGTGACCGAGCCGCGGGACAGGGCGAGCCCGTAGAACACCAGTCCCACCGTGGCGAACCCGACGAGCGCCCACAGCACCGGGTCGCCCAGCGCCTGCCACACCAGCGCCTGCCACACCGCGTGTGGCACCACGAGCACCCGGGCGGCGACGCCGGTGCCCCCGAATCCGAGGCCGGCGACCACGGCGAGCAGGGCCGCTCCCCCGGCCCGGCGGCGCAGGGCGGCGACTCCCAGTGCGGCCAGCACCAGCGCCGCCGCGAGCAGCAGCCAGCCTCCGGTGTGCCCCAGCGGACGTCCCCGCCCGGGCGCGGCGGCGAGCGCCAGCGCCACGAGCCCGGCCCCGACCCCGACGAGCGCGAGCACCTCCGCGCGCGCCAGTCGTTCGTGCAGCAGCAGGACGGCGAGCAGCGCGGTGACCGCGACACTCGACGCCAGCGCCGACTCGACCACGAAGAGCGGCAGGGTGCGGAGCGCCGCCAGGGACGCGACGAAGCCCAGCGCGTCGAGCACCAGGCCCGCGCCGTACAGCCGCGCCGCCCGGACCCGGTGCAGAAGGGTCGCGCCGGGCAGCCCTGAAGCGCGGTCGAGCCCGACGGCCTGGAGGAGCGTGCCGACGCCGTACAGGACGGCGGCGAGGAGGGCGCTGAGCAGGCCGACGGCCACCGAGGCTAGAAGCCGATCGAACGGTTCGCGCGGTCGCGGACGGCCTTGCCCTTGGCCTGCGCGCTCTCCCGCAGAGACGCCTGGAACTCGACCATCCGCGTGCGCAGCGCCTCGTCGGAGGCGCCGAGGATCCGGACCGCGAGCAGCCCCGCGTTGCGGGCGTTGCCGACGGCGACGGTCGCGACGGGCACCCCGGCTGGCATCTGGACGATCGAGAGCAAGGAGTCCATCCCGTCGAGGTACTTCAGGGCGACCGGCACGCCGATCACCGGCAGCGGCGTGACGGCCGCGAGCATGCCGGGCAGGTGGGCGGCGCCGCCGGCACCGGCGATGATCACCGAGAGTCCGCGGCCCGCGGCCTCCTTGCCGTAGGCCAGCATCTCCTCGGGCATCCGGTGCGCCGAGACGACGTCGGCCTCGTAGCCGACGCCGAACTCCTCGAGCGCCTCCGCGGCCGCCTTCATCGTCGGCCAGTCGGAGTCGGACCCCATCACGATGCCGACCTTGGTCTCCGAGGTGCTCATTGGCTCTCCATCCCTAGGTCTCCGCGGAACCACGCGGCGGCGTGCCGGGCCCGCTCGCGTACGTCGTCCAGGTCGTCGCCGTAGGCCGTGACGTGGCCGACCTTGCGGCCCGGCTTCACGTCCTTGCCGTAGAGGTGCACCTTGAGGCGCGGGTCGCGCGCGAACGCGTGCGGGTAGCCCCCGTAGAGGTTCTCCGAGATCGCGCCGTGGTCCCCGCCGAGGATGTTGACCATCACCGTCCAGGGCGCCCGCGCGTCGGGAGCCCCGAGCGGCAGGTCCAGGACGGCCCTCAGGTGGTTCTCGAACTGGCCGGTGACGGCGCCGTCCATGCTCCAGTGCCCGGTGTTGTGCGGCCGCATCGCGAGCTCGTTGACCAGCACGCGCCCGTCGGCGGTCTCGAACATCTCCACGGCGAGGATGCCGGTGACGTCGAGCTCGCCGGCGATCCGCATCGCGATCCGCTGCGCCTCCACGGAGAGCTCGGGGTCGAGGTCCGGCGCCGGGGCGGTCACCTCCCAGCAGATGCCGTCACGCTGCACCGACTCCACGACGGGGTAGGCCGCGACCTGTCCCGAGGGCGAGCGGGCCACCAGGGCGGACAGCTCGCGGCGGAAGTCGACCTTCTCCTCCGCGAGGATCTGCACCCCGGTCGAGTCAGCCACCTCGAACGCGTCAGCACAGGCGGCCTCGTCGGCGACGACCCAGACCCCCTTGCCGTCGTACCCGCCGCGGGTGGTCTTCAGGACGACGGGAAACCCGCCGACGGACGCGGCGAAGGCGGCGGCCTCGGGGACGTCGGCCACCACGGCGTGCGCCGGGCTCGGCACGCCGAGGGCGTCGAGCCGGGCCCGCATCACGGCCTTGTCCTGGGCGTGCACGAGCGCGTCCGGTCCGGGCCGGCAGGCGTGCCCCTCGGCGGTCAGCGTGTGCAGGTGGTCGGTCGGCACGTGCTCGTGGTCGAAGGTGACCACCGAGCAGCCGTCGGCGACCCGGCGCAGCGTCTCGAGGTCGCGGTAGTCACCGACGAGCGGGTCGCGGACCACCTGGGCCGCGGACCCGTCGGGACCTTCGGCGAGCAGCCGGAGCGGGACACCGAGGGCGACCGCGGCCTGCGCCATCATGCGGGCGAGCTGGCCGCCGCCGATGACCGCGAGCACGGGCGAAGCGGTTGGGGGCGCGGTCACGCGACGAGCGTAACCAGAGCGGGTGGGCGTCGGGTCAGGAGGCCGTCTTGGCGATGGGCAGCACCTGGGCGACCGCGCCGGCGAGGCCGGGCGTCACTACGTCGGCGTACACCGGGGCGGTGACCTCGAAGCGCAGCCCGCGGCCGCGGATCGTGGTGATCAGCGTGGGCCGGCGCGTGTCGTCCCCGAGCTTCTTGCGCACCCAGCCGAGGTGCACGTCGATGGTCTTCGCGGACGTCCAGAAGTTGGTCTGCCAGACGTCCCGCATCAGCTCCTCGCGGGTGACGATCTCACCCGGCCGGCTGATCAGGGCATGCAGCAGGTCGAACTCCTTGTTGGACATACGGATCTCGACACCGTCACGCCAGACCCGACGCGCAGTGGCTTCTAGGTCCACACCCTGGACACTCATCATGTTGATGAGCGTAAAGAGACAAAACGGACACCGCTCGGGTAATTCTCAGATTGGCCGAAAGTGACTACTCCCCGGTCTAGTCACCTTCTAGTCACTCGGTTCCGAACGGGCCGGTCGGGTGGTCCGGGAGGAGTCAGTGCCGCCGTACGGCCACCGGCTCGACCACGCCGAAGCCGCGCAGCGGGCGGGCCGGCAGGGTGCGGGAGTCGAACTGGCCCGGGGGCAGCAGGTCGGAGGTGCGCCGGTCGGTGATCACCCGGTTGCGGCGGGCGACCCCGGTCAGCCGCGCGGCCATGTTGACCGGAGGACCGAAGACGTCGCCGAGCTGCATGATCACCGAGCCGGTCGCCAGCCCGATGCGTACGTCGGGCAGCCGGCTGTCGTGGCCGATCACGTCGACGATGCTCAGCGCGATGTCCATCGCCCGGGTCGGGTCCTCGGACACGAACAGCACCGAGTCGCCGAGGGTCTTGATGACCCGGCCGCGCTGGGCGGCCACGACGTCGGCGCAGCGGGACTCGAAGATCTCGACCAGGTCGCCGATCCGGTCCTCGTCGAGCTCGTTGGACAGCGCCGTGAACCGGACCAGGTCCGCGAACCCGACCGTGACCTGCGTGGTGTGCAGGTCCGAGTCGTTGGCGCCCAGCGCCTCGACCCGGGCGACCGCGGCGGCCAGGTGCCGGCGCCAGGAGTAGACCAGCAGCTGCTCGAAGGGCACCCCGACCTCCTGCACCAGCCGGAGTGCGCTGCCGACCCGGCTGCCGGTGGCCTCGTCGCCGGCCTCGAGCTGCTCGACCCGGGCCGACAGGGTGGCGACCTCCCAGTCCGCGAGCCGCGCCATGGTCTGGCCGACCGCGCGGGTCAGGCGCACCGCGGTGTCGAAGTCGATCGCGCCCCGGTCGACCGCGCCGACCATCGTGCTCAGCGCGGCCCGGTCACCGTCGGTGAACGCGGCCTCGTCGCCGGCGTTGGGGAAGCCGAGCGCCCGCCAGAGCCGGCGGGCCTCCTCGAGGGTCACCCCGGCGGCCTCGGCGACCTCCTCGCTGGTGAGGGAGGGGTTCTCGCCGAGGATCGCGCCTTCGAGGGCCTGACGCGTGAAGCGGGGCTCAGGTTCCGTCATCGAGGCGGCGTTCCCGGCGGTCCCGGGCCCGGTCGTGGTCGCGGTCGTTGTCGCGGTCGTGGTCGTCGGTGTGGCCGAACAGCAGGTCGCTGATCGCCAGGTGCACCTGCTCGACGTGCGGGATGTCGGGCAGCCGCACCCGGCCCTGCTCGCTGGCGTCGGAGATCACCAGGGTGCCGCAGCCGAGCATCCGGTCGACCAGGCTGTGCTCGTAGGCCACGTCGCTGATCCGCGGCACGGGGATGTCGTGACCGCGGCGGCTGAAGATGCCGGTCCGGGTGATCAGCCGGCGGTCGGTGACGGTGTAGGTCGTGGTCAGCCAGGTCAGGAACGGCCGCACCACCAGCCAGACCACGAGGACCAGCGCGACGAGCGCGATGACCGCGACCAGCAGCGGCTGCGCCTTGCCTGCGTTGCCGGTGAACGTCGAGACGTAGCCCGCCAGCGCCGCGACCACGATCAGCCAGAGCGCAGGCACGAGCAGCGCCTTGACGTGGGTGCGGGTCGACACGACGACGCGCTCACCCTCGTTGAGGAGCCTGCCGGAGATCGCCACCCGCGCATCATGACACGCAGCACGGAGGCCCGGCGGTCAGCCGGTGGGCCGCACGTGCACCACGTCGCCCGCCCCCAGCGTGTGCACCCGCGTGCCGTCGTCCACGAGCAGCCGCCCGTCCTCGTCGACGTCGACCGCCCGCCCGAGCAGCGGCTCCCCCGTGGGCAGGTCCACCCGCACCTGGCGGCCGAGCGTCGAGCACATCCGCGTGTACGACGGACGCAGCCCCCGTCCTGCGGCGCCGACCCAGCCGTCGTACACGGCGGAGAAGGAGGTGAGCACCGTGACGAGGAGGGCGGACCGGTCCACGGGGCCGGAGCCGGAGAGCGCCAGCGAGGTGGCCGTGTCGACGGGGAGCTCCTCGCGGGTGGAGGAGACGTTGAGACCGACGCCCACGACCGCCGCCGCACCTCCACCGACACCGGGCGGACCCTCCACGCGCTCGACCAGGATGCCGGCGACCTTGTGGTCGTCGACCAGCACGTCGTTGGGCCACTTCAGCGTCGCGTCGACTGCGGCGGCCCGGCGCACCGCGTCCACGACGGCCAGGCCGGTCAGCAGCGGCAGCCACGGCCAGCGGGCCACCGGCACGGCGTCGGGCCGCACGAGGAGCGAGAACGTCAGCGCCGCTCGCGGCGGGGTCACCCACACCCGGTCGAGCCGGCCGCGGCCAGCGGTCTGGTGCTCGGTCACCACCACCAGTCCGGCCGGCTCGCCCGACCGGGCGCGCAGCGCGACGTCGGCGTTCGTGGAGGCCGACTCCGAGAGCACCTCCACTCGCCAGCCGGGAGCGGCGATGGCCGACGGGTCGAGGGGCGGACGGCCGGACGGGTGGCGGGCAGGAGGGTTCGACACAGGCACTAGATTGCACCCCGTGAGCCATGGAGCAGCGGAGAAGCCGGGACAGGGCACCGAGGTGCCGGACGACATCGACATCCACACCACCGCAGGCAAGGTCGCGGACCTGGACCGCCGCCTTCACGAGGCCGTGCACGCGGCGTCGGAGAAGGCCGTCGATAAGCAGCACAGGAAGGGCAAGAAGACCGCGCGCGAGCGGGTCCTCGAGCTCCTCGACGAGGACTCCTTCGTGGAGCTCGACGAGCTGGCCCGGCACCGCTCGACCGCCTTCGGGCTGGAGAAGAACCGGCCCTACGGCGACGGCGTGGTGACCGGCTACGGCACCATCGACGGCCGCCAGGTCTGCGTCTTCGCGCAGGACTTCACCGTGTTCGGCGGCTCGCTCGGCCAGGTCTTCGGCGAGAAGATCGTCAAGGTCATGGACCTCGCCATGAAGACGGGCTGCCCGATCATCGGCATCAACGACTCCGGCGGCGCCCGCATCCAGGAGGGCGTGGTCTCCCTCGGCCTGTACGGCGAGATCTTCCGCCGCAACGTGCACGCGTCCGGTGTCATCCCGCAGATCTCGCTGATCATGGGCCCCTGCGCGGGCGGTGCGGTGTACTCCCCCGCCGTCACCGACTTCACCGTGATGGTCGACCAGACCTCGCACATGTTCATCACCGGCCCCGACGTGATCAAGACCGTCACCGGCGAGGACGTCTCGATGGAGGACCTCGGCGGCGCCCGCTCGCACAACACCAAGTCCGGCAACGCGCACTACATGGGCACCGACGAGTCCGACGCGATCGACTACGTCAAGGCGCTGATCGGCTACCTCCCCCAGAACAACCTCGACGAGCCGTTCATCGCCCCCGGATTCGGTGTCGCCGAGGTGGCCGACCTCGAGACCGGCGACGAGGACCGCGCGCTCGACACGCTGATCCCCGACTCGCCCAACCAGCCCTACGACATGCACACGGTCATCGAGGCCGTCGTCGACGACGGCGAGTTCCTCGAGGTGCAGCCGCTGTTCGCCCCCAACCTGCTGATCGGCTTCGGCCGCGTCGAGGGGCGACCGGTCGGCGTGGTGGCCAACCAGCCGCTGCAGTTCGCGGGCACCCTCGACATCGACGCCTCCGAGAAGGCCGCCCGCTTCGTGCGCACCTGCGACGCGTTCAACGTGCCGGTGCTGACCTTCGTCGACGTACCCGGCTTCCTCCCCGGCACTGACCAGGAGTGGAACGGCATCATCCGGCGCGGCGCCAAGCTGATCTACGCCTACGCGGAGGCGACCGTCCCGCTCATCACGGTGATCACCCGCAAGGCCTACGGCGGGGCGTACGACGTGATGGGGTCCAAGCACCTCGGCGCCGACATGAACCTCGCCTGGCCGACCGCGCAGATCGCCGTGATGGGCGCGCAGGGCGCGGTGAACATCCTCTACCGCTCCGAGCTCAAGGACGTCGAGGACCCCGAGGCCAGGCGCGCCGAGCTGGTGCAGGAGTACGAGGACCACCTCGCCAACCCCTACCTCGCCGCCGAGCGGGGATACATCGACGCGGTCATCCAGCCGCACGAGACCCGGGTCGAGATCGTCCGCGCGCTGCGGCTGCTGCGATCCAAGCGGGAGACCCTCCCGCCGAAGAAGCACGGGAACATCCCGCTGTGAGCGGCCCGGTGGGCGACGAGCAGGGGCCGACCCGCCCGCTGCTGCGGGTGGTGAAGGGTGACCCCTCCGACGAGGAGCTGGCCGCTCTGGTGGCGGTCGTCAGCGCCCTCGGCGCGGCCCAGGTGGCCGACGAGAAGAAGCCGCGCTCGGAGTGGTCCGCCCACCACCGCACGGTGCGCACCGCCCTCGCGCCCGGGTGGCGCTCCAGCGCCCTCCCCCGCTGACGGCGCTACCCGCGCCTCGGTCACCTCAACCAGCGGGGCGGCGGCCGGGGGCGAAGAACGCGGCGACGACCGCGACGAGCACGGCGGCGGCGCCGACGAGCAGCGCCGGACCGATGGCGCCGGCGTAGCCGGTGGGCGTCAGCTCGCCGCCGTGGCCGAGGAACACCGCGGTCAGGCCGGCCACGCCGAGCGCGACGCCGAACTCGCGGATGGTGGAGTTCGCCGAGCTCGCGGTGCCGAAGTCGTCGTCGCTCATGCCGTCGAGCACCGCGGTTGCGTTCGGCGCGAACGTCAGGCCCATCCCCACCCCGGCCATCAGCAGGCCCGGCACGAAGGCGGAGTACGTCGACCCGGCCTCCGTGACCACCGCCAGCCAGACCAGCGCACCGGCCTGCAGCACGAGCCCGGTCACCAGCAGGGCGCGCAGCCCGGTCCTGGACGCCAGGGCGCCGGCGATCGGGGCGACCACCATCGGCGCCGCGGTCCACGGCAGGGTCCGCAGGCCGGCCTCGAACGGGCTGTAGCCCATCACGATCTGGAGGTTCTGGGCGAGCAGGAACACCGCACCGAACATCCCGATGGTGAAGCTCAGCCCGATCACGTTGGCGACCGAGAACCCGCGCGAGCGGAACAGCCGGAGCGGGAGCACGGCGTCCGGGCGGAACCGTGCGTGCACGACGTAGGCCGGGAGGAGCAGGACGGCCACCACCAGCGGGAGCAGGACCCGGGCCGAGGCCCACCCGTCGTCGTTGCCGTGCACGATCCCCCAGATGCCCAGGAAGACGGCGCCGCCGATCATCAGGGTGCCGCGCACGTCGAGGCGCTGGCGGCGACCGAAGGACTCGGAGACGGCGAACCACAGCAGCGGTCCGGCGACCAGGGCGACCGGCACGTTCAGCCAGAAGATCGCCTGCCAGCTGACGCCCTCCACGACGGCGCCGCCGACTACCGGCCCGAGCGCAACCCCCAGACCGGACACGCCGCCCCAGATGCCGATGGCGACGGGGCGCATCGCGACCGGCACGGCCGCCGCGAGCAGGGTCAGCGAGAGCGGCATCACGGCCGCGGCGCCGAGCCCCTGCACCGCCCGGGCCGCGATGAGCGCTCCGGAGGACAGGCTCAGCGCCGAGGCGATGGAGGCCACCGTGAACAGAGCGAGACCGCCCAGCATCACCCGGCGCCGGCCCCAGCGGTCGCCGAGCGTGGCGGCCGGGAGCATGAAGGTCGCGAAGGACAGCGTGTAGGCGTTCACGAACCAGGCCAGGTCGTCGACCGACGCGGCCAGGTCGGTCCGGATCACCGGCAGCGCGCTGGTCATCACCAGGTTGTCGAGGGTGGCCATGAACATCGGCAGGGACGTGGCCACGACGGCCACCCAGATCGGGACGCTGCGGACCGAGCCGCGGCGAAGCACCGGCGGGTGCGGGTCGACCGCGACGGGTGCGGCGGTGGTGAGAGAAGCCATGTCCACTCCAAGAAGGCATCGAATGATTACTTAGTCGGAGACCCTAAGTAATCAACTGATAACATGTCAACCATGGTCACCCAGAAATCCGCACCGATCCCCAGGATGAGTGCCGACGCCCGGCGCGCCCAGGTCCTCGACGCCGCCACCGGCGCCTTCGCGCGCACCGGGTACGCCGGCACCAGCACCGACGTCGTGGCCCGTGAGGCGGGCGTGTCGCAGCCCTACGTCGTCCGCATGTTCGGCACCAAGCGCGACCTGTTCCTCGCGGTCTTCGAACGCTCGACGGACAAGATCAAGCAGGCGTTCCGTGCCGTCCTGGAGGAGCAGCCGTTCGACCACGAGGACGACGCCGACTGGGCCCGGCTCGGGGCGGCCTACACCGAGCTGCTCGCGGACCGGGACTTCCTGCTGGTGATGATGCACGGCTTCGCGGCGGGCGACGACGTGGCCATCGGCGCCCAGGCCCGCTCGTGCATGGGCGAGATCTACGACCTGATCCGCGGCACCGGCTGCCCGGCCGAGCAGGCCACCGGCTTCGTGGCCCACGGGATGCTGCTCAACGTGATGCTCGCGATGCGCGCACCGGAGCACGTGGGCGAGTCCGGGGCCCTGGCGGACATGACCGCGTGCGCGTTCGGTGACGAGGGGATCAGCGCGGCGACCGCCGGTTGAGCGGCGCTAGGGTGCTGGCGTGACCCACGACACCGCCGCCGAACGCCCCGTCGACGCCGTCGCCGAACGCTTCGTCGACGACTACGCCGCCCTCGACCCGATCTCCGCGACGTACCTCGGTCTGCCGGGGTTCGACGACGTGCTCACCGACCTCTCCCCCGACGGGTACGCCGCGCGGGCGGACCTGACCCGCCGGGCGCTCGCGGACGCCACCGCCGCGACTCCCGTCGACGAGCGCGAGCAGGTCGCCCAGGACGCGTTCCTGGAGCGGCTCGGGCTCGAGGTCGAGATGGACGAGGCCGGCGTGTCCCGGTCCCAGGTCTCGGTGATCTCCAGCGGCCTGCACGAGGTGCGCTCCGTGTTCGACCTGATGCCGAGCGAGGGCGAGGAGGCGTGGGCCAACATCGGGGCCCGTCTCGCGGCCGTTCCGGCCACCCTGGACGGCTACCGGGCCACGCTCACCGCGGCGGCCGACGGCGGCGACGTCGCGGCGAAGCGGCAGCTCGTCGCGGTGGCCGAGCAGGTGCGCAGCTGGACCGCGCAGGACGGCGGCGAGAACTTCTTCCTCGGCCTGGTCGCCCGGACCGACGTCGACGCGATGCGCGCCGACCTCGAGCGGAACGCCGGGGAGGCCAGCGACGCGTTCGCCCGGTTCGGACAGTGGCTCGACTCCGACCTGGTGCCCCGCGGGCGCGACAAGGACGCGGTCGGCCGCGAGAGGTACTCCCTCGGCTCCCGCTACTTCCTGGGCGCCACCGTCGACCTCGAGGAGACCTACGCCTGGGGCTTCGAGGAGCTCAAGCGCCTCGAGGACGAGATGGGCCGGGTGGCGAGAAGGATCGTGCCCGGCGGCTCGCTCGACGAGGCGGTCGCCGCACTCGAGGCCGACCCGGCCCGCCGGATCGACGGCACCGAGAACTTCCGCGAGTGGATGCAGGACCTGGCCACCCGCACCCTCGAGGACATGACCGGCACGCACTTCGACATCCCCGAGCCGATCCGGCGCATCGAGTGCTGCATCGCGCCGACCCACGACGGTGGCATCTACTACACCGGCCCGAGCGAGGACTTCGTCCGCCCCGGCCGCATGTGGTGGGCGGTGCCGGAGGGCGTCGACACGTTCGCCACCTGGCGCGAGGTCACCACGGTGTTCCATGAGGGCGTCCCCGGGCACCACCTGCAGGTCGCCCAGACCGCCTACCGAAAGGAGGTGCTCAACCGCTGGCAGCGGCTGATGTGCTGGGTCTCCGGGCACGGGGAGGGCTGGGCGCTCTACGCCGAGCGGCTGATGGACGAGCTGGGCTACCTCGACGACCCGGGCGACAAGCTCGGCATGCTCGACGGGCAGGGCTTCCGGGCCGCCCGCGTCATCGTCGACATCGGCATGCACCTGGAGCTCGAGATCCCCCGCGACAACCCGTTCGGGTTCCACCCGGGCGAGACCTGGACCCCCGACCTCGGCCTGGAGTTCATGCGCCAGCACTGCCGCATGGAGGACGCGTTCATCCGGTTCGAGGTCAACCGCTACCTCGGCTGGCCGGGTCAGGCGCCGTCGTACAAGGTGGGCGAGCGGATCTGGCTGCAGGCCCGCGAGGACGCCCGCGCCCGGATGGGCGACGCCTTCGACCTGAAGGCGTTCCACCGGTCCGCGCTCGACCTGGGCTCCCTCGGTCTCGACCCGCTGCAGGCCGCGCTGGCCCGCATCTCGTGACCCGGCTGGTCCTGGCCAGCGCGTCGCCGGCCCGGCTCGCGACGCTCCGAGCCGCGGGGATCGACCCCGAGGTGGTGGTCTCCGGCGTCGACGAGTCGGTGGTGACCACGCCCGACCCGGCCGCCCTGGCCTGCGAGCTGGCCGCCCTCAAGGCCCGCGCGGTCGCCGCCACCGACACCGACGCGGTGGTGGTCGGCTGCGACTCCGTGCTCGCCCTCGACGGAGCGATCCACGGCAAGCCTCTCGACGCCGCGGAGGCCGTGGCCCGCTGGCGGTCGATGCGTGGACGCTCCGGCGTGCTGCACACGGGCCACTGCGTGATCGCGCCCGGCCACGACGAGGTGGTCGCCGGCGCGGCCACCACCGTGCACTTCGCGGACCTCAGCGACGCCGAGATCGAGGCGTACGTCGCGACCGGGGAGCCGCTGCGCGTCGCCGGGGCGTTCACCATCGACGGCCTCGGTGGCGCGTTCGTGCGGGGCATCGAGGGCGACCACCACACGGTCGTCGGGATCAGCCTGCCGCTGCTGCGCGACCTGCTCGCCTCGGTCGGCGTGCCGTGGGTGTCCCTCTGGACGGGCCCGGCCACCACCTAGGATGCCGGTCATGCCCGAAACGCAGCGCACCGAGCCCCGCGTGCTCGCGGTGGTGCCTGCCTACAACGAGGAGGACTCGGTCGCGCGGACGATCGAGGAGCTCCGGGAGGCCTACCCGGACCTGGACATCCTCGTGGTCGACGACGGCTCCGGCGACCGGACCGCCGCGATCGCCCGCCGTTCGGGAGCGCTCGTGTGCCAGCTGCCGTACAACCTCGGGGTGGGTGGCGCGATGCGAGCCGGCTACCGCTACGCGCTGCGGCACCGCTACGACGCCGCGGTCCAGGTGGACGCCGACGGCCAGCACGACCCGACCTACCTCAAGCTCCTCGTGGACGGTCTCGAGACCTCGGACATCGTGGTCGGCGCGCGCTTCGCCGGCGAGGGCGAGTACCGCGCCCGGGGCCCCCGCCGCTGGGCGATGCGGCTGCTGGCGTTCACGCTGACCCGGCTGGCCGGCAACAAGATGACCGACGTGACCAGCGGGTTCCGGGCGGCCAACCGGCGGGCCATCAAGGTCTTCGCCGACCACTACCCGGCGGAGTACCTCGGCGACACCGTCGAGTCCCTGGTCATCGCGATCCGGGCCGGCTGCACGGTCACCCAGGTGCCGGTCTCGATGCGCAGCCGGGCCGGTGGCCGGGCCAGCCAGACACCGCTCAAGGCCAGCCTCTACCTGCTCCGGGCCGTCGTCGCGCTCGGGCTCGCGCTGGTGCGCAAGTGGCCGACGACCCTCGAGCACCTCAGTGAGGAGGACCTGTGAAGGCCACCTACGTCCTGGGGCTGGTCGGCTCGCTGATCACGCTGACCCTGCTCTTCGAGCTGCTGCGGCGTCGCCGGCTGCGCGAGAAGTACGCCGTGTTCTGGGTCGTCGTCGCGACGGCCACGCTGGTGATCGCGCTGTTCCCGGGCACCCTGACCGCCGCGGCCGACCTGGTCGGGGTCGCGGTTCCCGCGAACCTGCTGTTCTTCGGCGCGAGCATGCTGCTGCTCGGGGTCAGCATCCACCAGAGCTACGAGATGGGTCGTCTCGAGGAGCGCACCCGGACGCTGGCCGAGGAGATCGGCCTGTTGCGCCTGGAGATCGAGCTCGACAAGAACGAGCGCGTGACCCCGCCGCCCGACAGCGACTGACCGCCGACCTCAGCCCTGCGACGCCGCCGCGACCCTGCGCGCCCGCACGTTGACCTGGCGCGCGGCGACCCTTGTCGCGACCCGCACGGGCACGTCCCACAGCGGGGAGAACCGTCGGACCCCGGGTCGCAGGTAGCGTCGCTTGACCTTCTCCGACTCGGCCAGCGACAGCCCCCGGTTGGCGACGGTGAGCGAGTCCGCGTGCCAGCGGAAGGCGGCGACGTCCTCCTTGGTCGAGACGAACCGGCCCAGGCGCTTGAGGCGCAGGAACATGTCCAGGTCCATCGCGAACTTGAGCGTCTCGTCGTACACCCCGGCGGCGAGCAGCGGCTCGACCCGGGTCAGCGAGGCCGGCTGCGGCACCAGGTCGGGTCCCCAGGCCAGGATCCTCGCGGCCAGGTCGCCGGCCCGGCTGACCGTGACCGTGCGGCCGCGGTCGTCGATGTAGGGGCACGCGCCGTAGGCCACCACGGCCGCCGGGTCGGCGTCCAGCAGCCCGGCCAGCCTGGCCAGCCCGCCGGCGACGAGCAGGTCGTCGTCACCGAGCCACGCGTAGAACTCCTCGCCCTGCCGGGCCCCGATGCCCACGTTGACCGCGGCCGAGAGGCCCCGCCCCGGGTCGCTGACCAGGGTGGCGCCGTGCCGCCGCGCGACCTCGCGGGCCTCGGTGGCCGCATCGGGCACGACCACGACGAGGTGCGTGTCGACGCCCTTCTGGGCCCGCACGCTGGTCAGCGACTCCTCGAGGGTCTCGATCCGCTCCCCCAGCGTCGGGACCACGACGAGCACGGACGGTGAGCGGGGGTGGGACATGCCGGGTCTCCTCGTTGCGGGTGGGGTCACCGTCGGTCGTTCTCGGGCGCTGCGCGGTCCAGCTCGTCGAGGTCGGCGCGCACCATGATCGACACGAGCTCCTCGAAGCCGACCTCGGGACGCCAGCCGAGCGATCGTAGCCGGGCGGCCTCCCCCACGAGGGCCCGCGGGTCGGCGGGCCGGTAGAGGCCGGGGTCGATCTCGACGTGCGGCTCCCAGTCGCTCACGCCGACGGCCGCGAAGGCCGCGGCGACGAAGTCCCGGACGCTGCGGGCCTCCCCCGTCGCGACCACGTAGTCGCCGGCGCGCTCGGCCGCGAGGATGCGCAACATGCCGTCGACGTGGTCGGGCGCGTAGCCCCAATCGCGCAGCACGTCGATGTTGCCCAGGACGAGCTTGTCCTGGGACCCGCGCGCGATCGCCGCCACCGCACGGGTGATCTTGCGCGCCACGAACGAGGCGGGCCGGCGCGGCGACTCGTGGTTGTAGAGGATCGCGGCCGAGGCGAACATCCCGCGGCGCCGGTAGACCTGCACCATCGCGTGCGCGAAGTCCTTGGCCGCGCCGTACGGCGTGACCGGCGCGTGGGCGGTGTCCTCGTCCTGGGGGGCCGAGACGGGGTCGCCGAAGACCTCCGCGCTCGAGGCCTGGAGGAAGCGGACCTCGCGTCCGCTGCGCTCCTGCCGGTCCCAGGCCGCGTTGAGCAGCCGGACCGCGCCGATGCCGATGACGTCGGCGGCGAGGACGGGCTCCTCCCACGACCGGGCCACCGAGGTGGAGCCGGCCAGGTTGAAGATCCGGTCGGGCTCGGCCGCGTCGACGGCCCCGCGGAGCGCTGCGTCGTCGACGAGGTCGGCCACGTGCGTCACCAGCCCGGGCAGCTCGGCCTCGAGCGCGGCGACGGCGCCCGCGTCCCGGACGACCCCGTGCACCTCGCAGCGATCGGCCAGCAGGCGCTGGGCGAGGTACCACCCGTCCTGGCCGGACACGCCCGTCACCAGCGCCCGGAACTGCGTCTCCCCGCCGAGCACGACACCGCCACCTCTCGCTGCCGGCGCCCTGCCGACGAGGTGAGAGGGTATCGGGTCGGTCGCCCGGTCCCACGTCCCCCAGCCGTGAGTAGCATGACGAACCGCTGCCCGCCGGAGCCCCGGGCGGGATCCACGAGAGGCAGGCATGCAGGAGCGACCGGCGAGCGAACGGCCCCTCACGGTGGCGTTGCCCCTGCTGACGCTGGTCCGAGGTGGGATGGGCGGCAGCGAGACCTACGTCCGTGAGCTCACCCGCGGTCTCGCCACGCGGCCCGAGGTCGCGGCGACGGCAGTCGTGTCGTCCTCCGCGGCCGGCTTCTCCGAGGGCGTGCCCGAGCAGGTCGCCGCACACATCTCCGGCGGTGCGTCCGCGGTCGGCCGGGTGACCACGCAGGTCCGGGCGGCGCTGACCAGCCCCCGCCTGCGTCGCGACCTGCGGGCGTACGACGTCGTGCACTACCCGCTGTCCGTCCCGGCGCCTCCCCCGCCGCGCGGGGTGCCGTTCGTGCAGACGATGCTCGACGTGCAGCACCACGACCTCCGCGACCTGTTCGGGCGCAGCGAGATCGCCTACCGCGCGCTGACCTACGACCGGCCGGCCCGTCGCGCCGCCGCCGTCATCACGATCAGCGAGTTCTCCAAGCGCCAGATCGTGCAGCACCTCGACGTACCGGCCGAGCGGGTGCACGTCGCGCACCTCGGGGTGGACACGTCGCACTTCGTGCCGCAGCGCGGGCAGCGCGAGGACTTCGTGCTCTACCCGGCCCGTGGTTGGCCGCACAAGAACCACGCCCGGCTGCTGGAGGGGATGGAGCGGGTGCGGCGAGAGGCCCCCGAGCTGCGCCTGGTGCTGACCGGCGGCGGGCTGGAGTCCCTCGGCGGCCTCCCGTCCTGGGTGGAGAACCGCGGGCTGGTCAGCCGGGAGGAGCTGCTCTCGCTCTACCAACGGGCCGCGTGCCTGGCCTTTCCCAGCCGCTACGAGGGCTTCGGGCTGCCGCCGCTGGAGGCGATGGCCTCGGGGTGCCCGGTGGCCGCGGCGGACGCCGGCTCGCTGCCCGAGATCTGCGGGGACGCCGCCACGATGTTCGACCCGGACGACGCGGCTGACCTGGCCCGGGCGGTGCTGGCCGCCCGCGCCTCAGGGGACCGCGGGGTCGACCGCGGGCTGGAGCAGTGCGCCCGGTTCACCTGGGACGCCTGCGTCGACGCGCACGTCCGCGTCTACACCGAGGTCAGCGGCGCGCGAGCTGCCGACTCTCGAGGCGCGCCGGGCTGAGGAAGATGAACCGCTGGATGGCCCAGAACCGGGCCAGCGTGCCCAGGCCGAGCCCGATCACGTTGGCCGACACGTTGTCGGCGACCGGGTCGGTCATGCCGAGCACGTAGCGGGTGAAGGACAGGCAGGCCAGCGGGATCACCATCGAGACCACGTTGATCACGATGAACGACACGCGCCCGCCGGCGACGCCCACCGCCTCGCGGTGGCGGAACGCCCAGGACCGGCTGCCGCGGTAGCTCACGACCATGCCGATCAGGTTGGCGATGACGAACGCGACCAGCGGGTCCTCGTGCATCGGGCCCGGTCCGCCGAAGTAGCCGTGCACCAGCCCGTTGAAGATCACGAAGCTCACGATCGTGGCGACGCCGCCCACCGTGAGGAACTTGGCGCCCTCACTGAGGAAGCGCTGCCAGCGATAGCCCACGGCAGAACAGCGTAGTCGGGACGCTGGTTATTCCACCGGCAAGCCGCGCCCGCGCGCGATGAGCATCCGCTGCACCTCGGAGGTGCCCTCGCCGATCTCCAGGACCTTGGCGTCGCGGTAGAACCGGGTGACCGGGTACTCCTCCATGAAGCCGTAGCCGCCGAACACCTGGGTGGCGATCCGGGTCGCGGTGACGGCCGACTCGGTGGCGTAGAGCTTGGCGATCGCGGCGGCCTGCTTGAAGTCCTTCATCGGTCGGCCGGCGTCCTTGATGGCGGCCGCCCGGTAGGTCAGCATCCGGGAGGCCTCGAGCATCACCTCGAGGTCGGCGATCTGGAACGCGACACCCTGCTTGGACCCGATCGGCACGCCGAACGTGGTGCGCTCCCCGGCGTACTGCACGGACATGTCGAGGCAGGCCTGGATGCAGCCCACGGCCAGCGCGGCGATGGCGACGCGGCCGTCGTCCAGGGTGGCCAGGAACTGCGCGAAGCCGCGGCCCTTCTCGCCGAGCAGGTTGGCCTCGGGGACGCGGGCGTCGACGAAGGTCAGCGGGTGCGTGTCGGAGGCGTGCCAGCCGAGCTTGTCGTAGGCCGGCTCGGCGGTGAAGCCGGACGTGCCGGACGGCAGGATGATCGTGCTGACCTCGGCCTTGCCGTTCTCGCGCGTCCCGGTCCGGGCGGTCACGGTGACCACGGAGGTGATGTCCGAGCCCGAGTTGGTGATGAACTGCTTGGCGCCGTTGACGACCCACTCGCCGTCGACGAGCTCGGCCTTGGTCTTCGTGGCGCCGGCGTCGGAGCCCGCGCCGGGCTCGGTGAGGCCGAAGCCCGCGAGCGTGCGCCCGGCGACCAGGTCGGGCAGCCACTGCTGTTTCTGCGCAGTCGTCCCGAAGGTGAGGATCGGGTTGATGCCCAGGCCGACGGCCGCCTCGAGCGTGATGCCCATCGACTGGTCGACGCGGCCGACCTCCTCGATCGCCACGCACAGCGAGGTGAAGTCGCCGTCCTCGCCCATCCCGCCGAACTCCTCGGGGGCGTTGAGCCCCATCAGCCCCAGGTCGCCCATCTGGTGCACGACGTCGGTCGGGAAGTGATGGTCCTTGTCCCACTGCGCGGCGTGCGGGGCGATCTCGCCCTCGGCGAACTCGCGGACGCTCTTGCGGAAGGTCTCGTGCTCGGAGGACAGCTCGAACGGGGACACAGGGGCTCCTTCGGGGCTTACGCTTACGTGAACGTAAGCACCCTAGGAGGCTTCCGTAGCGGAAGGGCAAGGCCATGCAGGACGTCTGGTCGATCACTGCGCTCGCCGAGGAGTTCGGCGTCACGCCGCGCACCCTGCGGCACTACGAGGACGTCGGCCTGATCAACCCCGAGCGCCGCGGCACCACCCGGCTCTTCCACGCCCGGGACCGGATCCGGCTTCAGCTGATCCTCCGCGGCAAGCGGCTCGGGTTCTCCCTGCCGGAGATCCGGACCATCGTGAACATGTACGACGAGCAGCCCGGCGAGGCGGGCCAGCTGGAGTACCTCCTGCAGCAGATCGAGGTGCGCCGGGCCGAGCTCGACCAGCGGCGCCGCGACATCGACGACACGATGACCGAGCTCGCGCACGTCGAGTCCCGTTGCCGCGAGGACCTGGCCCGCGTGAGACTGCGCCCATGAGGGCACCCTCGACGATCTCCGCGGTCGATCCGCACGACGACGACGCACTCCGCGCCTGGTACACCGCGGTCGAGGCCGGCGCCCGCGCGGACCGCGACAGTCCCCTCGTCTCGACGTATGCCGCCTTCACGTTCACGATGCGCAGCCCCGGTCCCCGGCGCAGGCGCCTCCCCTTCGCGGCGTACGACGGAGCGGGCCAGGTCGTGGGTGCGATGCTCGTGGAGCTGCCGCTGACCAGCGACCTGGACACGTTCGAGGTGGAGATCGACGTGCCGCCCGCCCACCGCCGACGGGGTGTCGGCCGGGTCCTGTGGTCGCACGCGGAGTCGGTCGCCGCGGAGCACGGCCGCACCGTCGCGCAGACCGAGGTCCACGTGCCCGCGACGCACACTCCGGCGACCTGGCCGGGGTCGCTGTTCGCCGAGGGGCTCGGCTTCTCATCCGAGCACGTCGAGGACCACCTGGTGCTCGACCTGCCCGCACCGGGGACGGACGCCCGGGTCGCGCCGGGCTACCGCCTGCGCGGGTGGGCCGGCCCCTGCCCCGAGGAGGACGTCGCGGCCTACGCGGCGCTGCAGTCCGCGATGAACGCCGACGTGCCCACGGGCGGGATGAGCCGCGACGTCGTCGAGGTCACGCCCGAGATGGTCCGCACCTCCGAGGCACGGCTGGCCGAGAGCTACCTGACCGTCGTTGCCGTCGCCGAGACGGACGACGGGCAGCCGGTCGGCTACACGCTGGTGTTCGCGCCCCACGAGGACCCCGCGAACCTGCTGCAGGACGACACCCTGGTGCTTCGCGCGCACCGCGGGCACGGGCTCGGCCGGGTCCTCAAGGAAGCCAACGAGCGCCGGCTGGCCCGGCACTGCCCCGACGCCCGCCGGATGCACACCTGGGTGGCCGAGACCAACACCGCGATGCAGGCGACCAACGCCCGGCTGGGCTTCCGGGCGGTCGAGAAGCTGCACGAGATGGAGCGCCGGCTCTGACACACTCCGCCCGTGCGCTACGCCATCACCGGTGCAACCGGTTTCGTCGGGGGCGTCCTCGCCCGCGAGCCCCGCGACGCCGGGCACGAGGTGGTGGCGCTGGTCCGTGACCCGGGTCAGGCGACGGCGCTGACTCAGGCCGGGGTCGAGCTGGTCCCGGGCGACCTCGACGACGCCGCCGCGCTCGACCGGATCTGTGCGGGCGCGGACGGGCGGTTCCACGTCGCCGGCTGGTACAAGCTGGGCCAGCGCGACCCCTCGGTCGGCGACCGGGTCAACGTCGAGGGCACCCGCAACGCGCTGGCCGCCGAGCAGTTCGCGGCCGACGGTCCCCAGTGGCGGCGGGGTCTGCTGGGCGCACGTCGAGGACGTCGCGACGGGGCACGTGCTGGCGATGGAGAAGGGCGTGCCCGGCGAGAGCTACCTGCTGGCCGGGCCGCGGGCGACACTGGCCGAGGGACTCACCCGGGCGGCGACCATCGCCGGCACCAAGCCGCCGATGGTGCTCCCGACCGGACTGGTGCGGGTGGTCTCGGCCGTGGCCGGCG
>JBDSMW010000143.1:0-19144 GCA_039915665.1 Nocardioidaceae bacterium | reverse complement strand
GCCGGACCGCCCGCTCCATCCCCACCAGCACCGAACCAGCATCAGGCAGGGTGTGCTCGTCGTGCAGGTCCGCCCAGTGCGCGGCCAGCACCAGCTCGCGCCACTGCGCCTCCCGCAGATCGACCTGTGTCCCGGAGATCGCCTCGCACGCGCCAGCGGCGTCCAGATCAACGATCCACGACGTGTCGAACATGTGTTCGACTCTACCTGCCACCGCCGACACTGTCGAGGGAGTTTCCCCCTGTCCACAAGGGCAATCAACCTCGCTCGGCCAACGCCTTCAGGTTCAACAACTGCCTGCGTGCCATCACCAGGTCGCCCACGGACACCGCCGGTGCGACCCAGCGCTGCGTCGCCATCACCACCTTGAGCAGCAGACGGGTCACGCCCGGCTGGGTCGGCACCAGGAGGTAGGACATGTGCGCACCGAGGATCGTGCCGGTGACCTGCCGGCCGCTGTCGACCGCCACGATGCGTCCTAGCTCGCGTCCCCCGACGGTCGTGAACGGATCGCCGACGCGCGGCTCCGGCAGACCCAGCAGGCGACGGGGCGAACGGCGTCCGAGGTTGTCGATCCAGTCGTAGGAGTACGGCGCGGCGCGGATCTGGCCGAGCCAGGGCCACACGGACCCCGGGTCCGCCCGGACGGTCACGCCCCGCCAGGCCGACAAGGTCGGGGAGGGGGCAAGGACGTCGCACGCGTAGGGCAGGGCGGTCTCGTCCTCGGACACACCCCATCGGTCGCCGATCATGGCTCCATCGTGACAGCCTGGTGCAGCCACGCACCGACAGGGACGCAGGGAGGACGATCGGGTGACCAGCCACGACCACGGCGTCTCCACCGGCGCGGACAAGCGCTACTTGACGATCGCGTTCGTGCTGATCGTTGCGTTCATGCTCGTCGAGGTCGTCGTCGCGGTCCTGGCCCACTCCCTGGCGCTGTTCTCCGACGCCGGGCACATGCTCACCGACGCAGGCGCCATCGCGGCCGCACTCTGGGCCATCCGGCTGGCCGCCCGGCCCGCAGCCGGGGCCTGGACCTTCGGGTGGAAACGTGCCGAGATCCTCTCCGCTGCCGTCAACGGCGTGACCCTGGTGGTGGTCAGCGCGGTGGTCACCTTCGAGGCCGTCCGTCGGCTCCTCGACCCGCCCCCCGTGGAGGGCGGTCCCGTCCTGGTCGTCGCGCTGGTCGGCGTCGGGGTCAACGTCGCCGCCGCGTGGGTGCTCACCAAGGCCAACCGGACCAGCCTGAACGTCGAGGGAGCGTTCCAGCACATCCTCACCGACCTCTACGGCTTCGTGGCGACCGTCGTGGCCGGGCTCGTCATCGTGCTCACCGGGTTCCGGCGGGCCGACTCCATCGCCTCCCTGGTCGTCGTCGCGCTGATGCTGCACGCGGCGTGGGGCCTGCTCCGCGACTCCGGACGCATCCTGCTCGAGGCCGCGCCCGAGGGGGTGGACCTCACCGCGATCCGCACCCATCTGACCGAGAACGCGCACGTCCAGGACGTCCACGACCTGCACGTCTGGACCGTCACCTCGGACGTGCCCGCACTCTCAGCCCATGTCGTCGTGGACGACGCCTGCTTCCTGGACGGCCACGTCCCCACGCTGCTCGACGAGATGCAGCGGTGCCTGGTCGGCCACTTCGACGTCGAGCACTCGACGTTCCAGTTCGAGTCAGCCGCGCACGCCGACCACGAGCACGAGACGCACTCCTGAGGTCAGCTCTGGCTTCTCTGCACGTAGGAGTCGAGCTGGTCGCGCTCGAACTGCAGCTCGCTCATCCGGCTCTTCACCACGTCGCCGATGCTCATGATGCCGGTCAGCCGACCGTCCTCGGCGACCACCGGGATGTGCCGGAACCGCCGCTCGGTCATCACATGCATGAGCTCGTTGACCGTCGCGTCGCCGCTGCAGGTCTGCACCTCGGCGGACATGATCGAGGAGACCGGCGACTCGAGCACGGCTTCGTCGTCGTTCAGCCGGCGTACGACGTCGCGCTCGGAGACGATCCCGTCGACGCTGCCACCGTCGACGCTGACGACCAGGGCCCCGATGTTGTGCTCGGCGAGCACCGCGATCAGGTCACGCACGGTCGCGTCCGGCTTTACCGTGACCACGCCTCCGGTGGGCTTGCTGGCGAGCACCTCGTGGATCCTCATCGGACTTCCTCCCGCGGTTGCTGCCCGGCTGACCTCGTGGGCCGAGCTCGGGTCCGTGCTGGTGGCTCAGGCTAGCCACTCCCGATCACGTCGGCTAGAGCCTGAGAGGATGGCCCGATGCGACGCGAGCTGCCGGCCTGGACCTGCGTGGTCCTGATGGGCTGGCTGACCGTGGTGCTATGGCTGGACCGCGCCGACGGGGGAGGCGGGCTCTGGCAGCAGCGAGGCCTCGGCGCCGTGACCTGGTGCGTCCTGCTCGTCGCGCTCACCCGGGTCAGCCCGAACGTGCGGGCGCAGACAGCTGTGGTGGTCGCGTTTGCGACGGTGGTGGAGTACGTCTTCAGCCCGACGCTGGAGGTCTACCGCTACCGCTTCGACAACGTGCCCGCCTTCGTGCCCCCGGGACACGGGCTGGTCTACCTCTCGGCGTACGCCCTCGGCCACGCGGCGTTCGTGGAGCGGCACCGGATTGCCTGTGTCACGGCCGTCCTAGGTGTGGGCGGCGGGTGGTCTGCGTACGGCGTCCTGGTGGCCGACCGACCCGACGTGCTCGGTGCCTTCTGGTTCGCGTGCCTGGCGCTGTTCATGTTCTTCGGGCCGTCGCAGCCGGTCTACGTCGGCGCCTTCGTCGCGGTCAGCTACCTCGAGATCGTCGGCACCCACCTGGGCACCTGGGTCTGGGGCACGCACGACCCGACCGGTCTGGTGTCGATCGGCAACCCGCCGTCGGGGGCGGCCGGCGGCTACGGCTGGTTCGACCTCGCCGGGCTGCTCGCGGCGCCGTACCTGCTGGCACTCACTCGTCGTCGACGTCGGCCCCCGACGCAGGACCAGCGGCCGGAGGCCGCCGACGCGCGCTGAGGTCGTGCAGCGAGCCGTGCCGCCGCGGTGCCACGTCCGGGTCGTCCTCGTCGTCGGGCAACGAGCCCAGGAAGGCGAGGGCCTGGTCGTGCAGGCGGCCGTTGCTGGCCAGCGCGTTGCCTCCGGTGGGGCCGGGGGTGCCGTCCAGCGAGGTGAACGTGCCACCGGCCTCGCGCACGATGATGTCGAGCGCCGCCATGTCGTAGAGCTCCAGGTCGGGCTCGGCCGCCAGGTCGACGGCGCCCTCGGCCAGCAGCATGTAGGACCAGAAGTCGCCGTACGCCCGCGTCCGCCAGCACCGGCGGGACAACGCGAGGAACGCGTCGAGTCGGTCGCGCTCGTCCCAGCCCTTGAAGGATGAGTAGGACAGGGACGCGTCGTCGAGCCGGGACACGTCCGAGACGCGGCACTCCGAGGCCTTGAGCAGCGAGCGGCCGGTCCACGCGCCGCCGTCCTGGGAGGCCCACCAGCGCCGCTGCAGCATCGGGGCGGACACGCAGCCCACGACGACCTCGTCGTCGACCATCAGCGCGATCAACGTCGCCCACACGGGGACACCGCGGACGAAGTTCTTGGTGCCGTCGATCGGGTCCACGACCCACCGGCGCTGGCTGTGCCCCGTCGAGCCGGTCTCCTCGCCGAGCACGGCGTCTCGCGGCCGGGCCCGCGACAGCGTCCGGCGGATGCCCTCCTCGACGGACTTGTCGGCGTCGGTGACGGGGGTCAGGTCGGGCTTGTTCACCACGTGCAGGTCCAGCGCCTTGAACCGGCTCGTGGACAGCGAGTCGGCGTCGTCCGCAAGGACGTGGGCCAGCCGCAGGTCGTCGGTGAAGGTGGTGGGCATGGGCCTCAGGGTATGCCCCGGCCAGGCTCGCGGCGGGGAGGTACTACGACCATCGACCGATCCCTCACGGCGGACCCGACACCTACGGTCGACGCATGACGATCGCCGGACTGCCGCTCCACCCCCTCGTCGTGCACGCCGCGGTGGTGCTGATCCCGCTCACCGCCCTGCTGTCGATCGGGCTCGCGGTGCTGCCGCGCTGGCGCTGGCTGGTCCGGTGGCCCACCGCGGCGGTCTCCCTCGTGTGCATCGCGCTGGCGTTCGCGGCGACCACGAGCGGCGAGTCGCTCGAGGACTCTCGTCCGGAGCTGCGGGCCCTGGTGCACGAGCACAGCGAGCGTGGCGAGCTGCTGGCCAACCTGACGATCGTGCTGGCCGTCGTCGTGGTGGTCGCGGCCTGGCTGCTGCCCGGCCCGTCCGGGCTGGCGAGCGGCAGGGGCGCCGTGGCCAGCCGGTCGGTCATCGTCGACAAGGTGCTGCCCGTCCTGCTCGTCCTCACGGCGGTGGTGGTGCTCGTGCAGGTCGTGCTCACCGGCGACTCGGGCGCCCGCGCCGTCTGGGGCTAGAAGTCGTCCGAGCTCTCGCGGCTGGACAGCAGCCGGCGGAACGAGTCGACCCGAGCGGCGTCGGTGCGGCCGTCGGCGACCGCCTCGTCGAGCCCGCACTCGGGGGCGCCCTCGCCGTGGGTGCAGCCGCGGGGGCAGCTGTCGGTCAGGACGGCCAGGTCGGGGAACGCGTCTATCAGCGTCGACACCTCGACGTGCGCAAGGCCGAAGGACCGGATGCCGGGGGTGTCCACGATCCAGCCGCCGGAGCCGTCGAGCGGGGGCAGCGCGAGCATGATCGCCGACGTCGAGGTCTGCCGCCCGCGTCCGGTGACCGCGTTGACGTGGCCGATCGCCCGGTGGCTGCCCGGGACCAGCGCGTTGACCAGCGTCGACTTGCCGACGCCGCTGTGCCCGATGAGCACGCTGACCTTGCCGTGCAGGCGTTCGCGCACCTCGGCCAGGTCGTCGCCGCGCTTGGTCACGACGTACGGCACCCCGAGCGGCCGGTAGACAGAGAGCAGCGTCTCGGGGTCGGCCAGGTCGGCCTTGGTGACGCAGAGCAGGGGGTCGAGCCCGGCGTCGTACGCCGCGACGAGGGCCCGGTCGATCAGCCGGGGACGCGGCTCGGGGTCGGCGAGCGCGGCGACCACCACGAGCTGGTCGGCGTTGGCGACGATCACCCGCTCCACGGGGTCGTCGTCGTCGGCCGTGCGGCGCAGCACCGTGCGGCGCTCGTCGACCGCGACGATGCGGGCCAGCGAGCCGTCGTCGCCGGAGACGTCGCCGACGATCCGGACCGCGTCGCCCACGACTACGCCCTTGCGGCCGAGCGGGCGCGACTTCATGGCCGTCACGATCCGGCCGTCCACCAGGGTGGTGAAGCGGCCGCGGTCGACCGTGACCACGGTGCCCTCGACTGCGTCGTCGTGGGAGGGCCGGTCCTTGGTGCGGGGACGAGTACGGCGGCGGGGACGGTCGTAGGACTCGATGTCGTTCTCGTCGTAGCGCGGCATGCTCAGCGGCTCATCGAAACAGCGCGGACCAGGCGCCCGCGAAGTCCGGGAAAGTCTTGGACGTGGTGCCGATGTTCTCGACGGTCACGCCCTCGACGGCCAGCGCGAGGATGACCCCGGCGTGCGCCATCCGGTGGTCGGCGTAGGTCCGGAACGCCCCGCCGTTGAGCGGGGTCGGCCGGATCGTCAGGCCGTCCTCGGTCTCGGTGACGTGCGCGCCCATCGAGTTGAACTCCGTCGCCAGCGCCGCGAGGCGGTCGGTCTCGTGCCCCCGGATGTGGGCGATGCCGCGCAGGTGCGAGGGCCCCTCGGCCATCAGGCACAGTGCGGCCACCGCCGGGGTCAGCTCGCCGACGTCGTGCAGGTCGTAGTCGATGCCCTGCAGCGGACCGGAGCCGGTGACGGTGAGGCCCTCGTCGGTGAGCTCGGCGGACCCGCCCATCATCGTGACGATCTCGCGCAGGGCGTCGCCGGCCTGGGTGGTGCGGGCCGGCCAGTCGAGCACCGTGACGCTGCCGCCGGTGACGAGCCCTGCGGCCAGGAACGGCGCGGCGTTGGACAGGTCCGGCTCCACGAGCACGTCGACCGCGTGGATCACCGAGGGGCGGACGACCCACCGGTTCGGCTCGGAGTCGTCGACGTCGACACCGCGGAGGCGGAGCTGCTCGACCGTCATCTCGATGTGCGGCAGGGACGGGACCGGCTTGCCGTCGTGACGCACGTCGACGCCCTCGTCGTACCGTGCGCCGGCGAGCAGCAGCGCAGACACGAACTGGCTCGAGGCGGACGCGTCGATGGTGACCGCGCCCCCGCGGACGCTGCCGGTGCCGACGATCGTGAAGGGAAGGGCGCCGCGGTCCTCGTCCTCGACGGTCACCCCGAGGCCGCGCAGGCCGCGCAGGATCTCGCCCATCGGGCGCAGCCGGGCGTGCGGGTCTCCGTCGAAGACGACCGGGCCGTCCGCCAGGGCCGCGACCGGCGGCACGAACCGCATGACGGTGCCGGCCAGGCCGCAGTCCAGGGTCTCCCGACCGCGCAGCGCTCCGGGCGAGACCTTCCAGTCGTCGCCGGTCGTGTCGACCCCGACGCCGAGCTCGGACAGTGCGGCCGCCATCAGAAGCGTGTCGCGGGAGCGCAGCGCCTGCCGGACCACGCTGGGCTCGTCGGAGAGCGCGGCGAGGACGAGGGCCCGGTTGGTGATGGACTTGGAGCCCGGGAGCCGGACGGTGGCGTGCACCGGCCCGGTGGGGTGCGGGGCCGGCCAGAGGTCGCTGTGGTCGCTCATCGCGACCGAGCGTATCGGCCCCGCACGCGGGTCAGGACCGGACGCTCTTGGCGGCCAGCCGGGCCTGCGCCTTGGCTTCGCGGCGCAGGTGCTTGGCCTCGCGCTTCGCGGTGCCCACGGCGTGGCTCGCGCGCCACGCGACGCCGGGCTTGCCCTCGGTGTCCAGGGCAGCGATCAGCAGGCCGCCGAACATCGAGACGTTCTTGAAGAAGTGGATCTGCTGGTTGGCCCGCTGGGTCTTGTCCTTCTCCTCCCAGAACCGGTGGCCGGCGTACGTCGTCGGGGCCAGCGACCCGGCCAGGACGAGCGCGGCGAGCCGCGGGAACCGGCCGGTGGCCAGCGCGAGACCGCCGACGACCTGGGCGGCGCCGTTGATCAGGACGAGCTGCTTCTCGTCTGGGTTCACCGGGATCTGCTCGGTGCTCGCGGCGGTGTCGGAGAGCTTCCCGGTCACCGGTCCGGCCATCCGGACGTGCTGCTGGGGGTTGCGCAGCGCGCTGATGCCTCCCATGACGAACATCGAGGCCAGCATCGGACGCGCAACAAGTCGGATCAGAGTCATGGCCCTTTCATACCCCAATCTGGTCCCGTCACGCGTCCGGTACTGGACCACCGGGCCCGGTTACGGCGTGAGGCGGTGCAGGTCGCGTGGGAAGAGCGAGACCTCCCTCACGTTGGCCGCTCCGGTCAGCCGCGACACCCACCGCTCCAGCCCGATGGCGAAGCCGCCGTGCGGAGGCACACCGAAGCGGAAGGCGTCGACGTAGGACGCGTAGGCCTCCAGCGGGTAGCCGCGGGCCGCCAGTGCCGCGACGTAGTCGTCGTGGCGGTGCAGCCGCTGCGCCCCGCTCACCAGCTCCACGCCCCGGAAGATCAGGTCGAAGGAGCGGGACCAGTGCGGGTCCTCGGGGTCCGGGTGGCTGTAGAACGCCCGGCTCGCGGTCGGGTAGCCCTCCACGACGACCAGGTCGCTCCCATGCTCGCGGAGACCCCACTCGCCGACCGCCCGCTCGTGCGCGGGGTTGAGGTCGGGCTCGTCGGCCGGGGCGCCCGCGATCTCCAGCGCCTCGGTGAAGTGCAGCACCGGCAGCTTCTCCGGCACCACGGGAACGTCGACCCCGAGCAGCTCCACGGCGTCGGCCGCGTGCTCGTGCACCGCCGCCACCATCCCGGCCACCACGTCGCGCAGCACCGCCACCACGTCGCGGTGGTCCCGCACGAACCCGAGCTCGACGTCGAGCGAGACGTACTCCGCGAGGTGTCGCACCGTGTCGTGCGGCTCGGCCCGGAACACCGGACCCACCTCGTAGACCCGCTCGAACACCCCGACGAGCACCTGCTTGTAGAACTGCGGCGACTGCGCGAGGTAGGCCGGCCGTCCGAAGTAGTCCACCTCGAACACCGTCGCGCCGCTCTCCGTCGCCGACGCGACCAGCTTCGGGCTGTGCACCTCGGTGAACTCCTGCGAGTCGAGCGTCTCCCGGAAGCCGCGCAGGCTGGCCGCTGCGATCCGCCAGGACGCCTGCCGGGTCAGGTGTCGCAGGGTCACCCCGGCGTGGTCGAGCAGGGTCGGCAGCCCGGTGCTCAGGGTGGGTCGCCACAGCTCGACCGGGGGAGTCGCCGACGGCTCGGTCAGCGGCTCGAACGTCGCGTCCACGAGCTCGACGCCGCCGGGCGCCGACGGGTTGGCCGAGACCGTCCCGGTGACCTCGACGACCGTCTCCTCGCCGTACGCCGTCACCTGCTCGACCGTGGCCGGGTCCTTGACCACGACCTGGGCCAGGCCGGACCGGTCGCGGACGACCACGAACGTGACCGTCGCCAGCGTGCGCCGCCGGTGCACCCAGCCCTGGACCGTCACCGTGGAGCCCGGCTCTGCGGCCGGCAGCTCTCGTGCGAGCGTGCGTCTCATCTCTTCACCTCCTGTTGGGACCCCAGGAGGTGTGGGCGACGGGGGAGCTCGCTGTGCCACCACACCTTCGTCACGACCGAGACGGCCGCGACCTCGTTGCTGCTGCTCTGCTCGGGAGTGTCTTCGTCGCCGCGACGGACTCCGCTCTCTCAGCAGTGCCCTCTCAGGCTGAGCGGTTCTCTGTGCTCCGTCGTGCGGTGACTACTCGTCTCCGTCCACGCATTGCCGCAGATCGTACGGCGAGCGGTGTCGGGTGCGCCAACCGGAAAGAGCGTCAGTCGGTGATCGTCGTGGTGGCCGTGCGGGTCGGGTCGCCGACCACGCCGGCCGTCAGGGACCCGTGCTGCTTCTGCGCACCCGGCAGCTTGGCCCGGAACGTCACGGTGAACGGCCGCGTCGAGGTCGAGGGGCAGGTCAGCGTGTGCGCGGCGTTCGAGATCGTGCACCGGGTGGCGCTCACGAACTCCGAGGGGTTGGTGAGGCCGAAGACCACGCTCGCGCCCTGTGGCACGCCGGTCAGCGTGGCCTGGACCGTCCACTGCCCGCCCTGGCGGCCGGAGGCTTTCGCCGTCGTGAAGGCGAACGGCGTGCTGGCGTAGGTGTACGTCGCGACGGCGCTGTTGTCGCCGGTCGCGTGGTCGGTGTAGCCCTTCGGCAGGTCGGCCCGCACCGTGAAGCCGGCCGGTGCCCGGTCCTCGAGGGCGGAGTGCACGGTGAAGGTCGCCGTGCTGCCGGCGACCGACAAGGTCAGGGACAGGTCGGCCGGACCGGTGAGCGAGTAGGCCAGCGGGCCGGTGAACCCGTCCTTGTCGACGGTCGCGGTGAACGTCTGGTCGCCGGACCGGTCGGCCGAGCCGGTCGTCGCGGTCAGCGGTCCGAGCGCGACGTCGTAGGGGTCGAGCAGGACCGTCCGGGCGTTGTCGCCGGCGCCGGTCTCGGTGAACCCGGGGGCGACGGCACTGATCGTGGCGGTGGCCGTGCCCGGGGAGGTGAGCACGAACGACGGGGTCACGTCGTCGTGGCGGGTCACGGTCGTCGTGGCGGCGCCGCCCTCGACGAACACGGCGCCGGTGACGGTGTAGGTCACGTCGTGGACCCGGGCCGCCGCGGGGCCGGTGACGGCGAGGGTGCCGGACACGGCGTACGTCTCGCCGGGGCCGGGCCGCACCGTGGCGGGCGTCCCGCCGAGCGTGAGGTCGACCTGGTCCGACGGCGTCCAGGTGGTGGGTCCGGCGGTGTTGTCGGCCGGGACCCGGTCCGTGTAGCCCGACGGCAGCGCCGCGGTCATCGTGACGTCGTGCGCGTCGCCAGAGGCCGACCGGACGACGAACGTGACGGTGCTGCCGACGAGGCTCGAGGAGACGACCTGGCCACCGGTGGCCGTGTAGGTCAGGTCGGCCGGGGTCGGGAAGGCGTCGGTGGCGAGGGTCGCGGTGAAGGTCTGGTCACCCGCGGCGTCGGCCCGGCCGGGAGCTGCGGTGAGACCGGAGAGGCTCAGGTCGTAGCGCTGGAGGATCGCCTCGGCCGCGTCGTTGCTCGCGTCCGTGTCCTGGAGTCCGGCGGGCGCGTGCGCGGTGATGCGGACCGTCGAGATGGTGGCCGGGTCGGTCGGGGTCACGACGAAGGCCGGTGCGCCGGTGGCCGTGAGCGTGCACTCGGTCGCGGTGCAGCCGGCACCGGGACCGAACGTGCCGCCCGTGATCGTGTAGCGGATCGTGGAGACGTCGGCGGCGGCCGGGCCGCTCACCGAGACCAGCCCGTTGAGCGTGTAGCTGTCGCCGGGGCCGGGACGGGCGCTGCCCGGCGCCAGGCTGAGGAACGCGACGTCGACGTCGGTCACCGGCGAGATCGGGGTGATGTAGTAGCTGTAGGTCGCGTCGCCGGTGACGTTGTCGGCCGCGTTCCCGTCGGTGAAGCCGGTGGGCAGCGCGGCCCGGAGCCGCACCGGCGTCGTGCCCTGGTCGGTGAGGGTCGAGGCGATCACGAAGGTCAGGGTGCTGCCGGTCTCCGACGGCGTCTCGACGGTCAGGTCTGCGACCGCGCCGTCGAGGGCGTAGTCCAGGGCGCCGGGGTAGCCGTCCCGGTCCAGGGTCGCGGTGAAGGTCTGGTGGCCGGTCGCGTCGGTGACTCCGACGGCGGTGAGCCCGGTCAGCCCCACGTCGTACGGCGTCAGGGTCGGCGAGCTCTCGTCGTTGCCGGGGGCGGTGTCCGCGTAGCCGGAGGGGACGCCGACCCGGACCGTGACCGCCGGGTGCGAGGGGTCGGCGGGGACCACCACGAAGCTCGGGGCCTGGTCCGTCGGCAGCGTCACCGTCGTGGCGCCGCCCAGGAACGTGCCGCCGGTGACCGAGTAGGGCACCGCCGCGAGCCTTGACGCGGCCGGGCCGGAGAGGGCCAGGGTGCCGGTGACGGCGTACTCCTCGCCAGAGGTCGGCCGCACCGCAGTCGGGTCGAGGGTGAGGGCGGCGTCGACCTGACGCACCCGCACCTGGCGCGCGTAGCGGTGGGAAGGGACGGAGCCGCTGACCTTGGACAGCTCGAAGCCGTCGGGCAGCTGGGCCAGGCTGATGGAGACGTCGGCGTTGTCCGGTCCGAGGTCCGGGTCGAAGGGCAGCTCGGCGGAGTACGACGGGTCGGCGGCCATCCGAGCCGTGCCCGGTGTCCGTGCTCCGACGCCCGCGATCGTGGTGCAGACCGCCGAGTGGCCGTCGCCGGCCACGTCGCAGTCGTTGCCGACCTGGGTGAACACGACGCCGCCGGGGTCGGAGCGCAGCCGGACGACCAGGGTCGGGGGCAGCGTCGGCGTGCCCACCGCCACGAAGTGCACGCCGTCGTCGTCGATCGTGGTGCCGCTCAGGTCGACCGATGAGGCGACCGGCGCCTCGGCGGTCGGGTCGGTCGAGGGGTCCGTGGTGGGCTCGGTCGACGTCGCCTGGTCCGTCGGGACGTCGTTGCTGAGGTCGGGGACGACCGGGACTGCCGGGACAGAGGGGACGGCCGACGCCGTGATCGTCGGGGTGGCCAACGGCGTGAGGGCTGCCGCCGGGTCGGTGCTGGCCGTGGTCGTCGGTCCGGCCGACCGCCGAGGCTTGGTGCCGGGCGTCCCCGGCAGGCTGGGCGCGGGCGCGGCGGGCGTCGACACGGGGGCCGGCGGGTCCGCGACGACCCGCTTCGCGTCCGGACTTCCCCCGCCGAGCGCGACCGCAGTGACCGCCGCGGCCGTAGCGACCCCGGCGGCGACCCCGGCCGCGGTGACGGCGCCGGAGTTGGCGGCGACGAAGTCCCTGACCCGGGAGAGCAGCCCCAGCACGCCGGCGGCGCCCGCACCGCTCGAGGCGAGGTAGCCGCTGGCCGCCGCGCCGAGCAGCAGGGGAGCGATGATCCCGGCGAGGTTCGAGTTGACCTCGGTGAGCTCGAGGTACATCGCCGTGCACCGGCGGCACTCGTCGAGGTGCGACTGGACCTTGCCGGTGTCGCGCTTGGAGAGTCCCTTGCGGATGAACGCACCGAGGTGCTCGTTGACCCATCGGCAGTCGGTCTCGGTCAGGTCGGCGATGTGCATGGTCAAGAAGGCTTGGCGCAGGCCCTCGCGCGCCCGGTAGGCCAGCGCCGAGACCGAGTTGGCGCTCATCCCGAGCAACGGCGCGATGTCGGCGGGCTTCTGGCCCTCGACCTCGAGGTGCCACAGGACCAGCTGCCAGCGCTCCGGCAGCGACGCGAACGCCTTGGCCGCGGCCCCGCTCTCGAAGCCGGCGACCGCGGTGTCCTGGAACGGGACGCCCGGGTCGAACGGGGTCATGTCGTCGGTGGTCTGGAGGCGCTGGCCGGAGCGGACCCGGTCGACGTGCAGCCGGCGTACGGCGGTCAGCAGATAGGCGCGGAAGGCCACGTCCGGGCCGCCACCGCCCTGCAATACGTGCAGCACCTTGGCGAACGCCTCGGAGACCAGGTCGTCGGAGTCGGGACCGCGCACGAGCTGGCGGGCGAGGCGGCCGGCGGCATCCTTGTGCCGGCTGAACAGGTCGCCGTAGGCAGCGACGTCCCCACCCCGCACGCGCGAGATCAGCTCGGCGTCGCTGGGCGCGTCTACGTCGCTCAGGAGATCTGTCATGGCCTCTAGGGGAGGAACGGGCCCGGACCGCGCTTCTGACGCGGAAGCGGGCAAGTTTCTCTGCCCGACACGGTAGTCGCCGGTCTCGGAATCCGCTGCGCATCACGGGAAAAGAGCCGGTCGGTCGAAAATAATGACGATTCGGTGGGAAAAACTCCCGAAACCGGCGTCATGCCCCGCGCCGTCCCCCGTCTCCTTCCTGAACGACCCTGGTGACGCTGCTGACGGAGCAGCGGGACGGGCGAGGTGAGGGAGTCACCGGCGTGCCGACCTTCCTGACCCTGCCGTTCCGCCGCACCCCGGCCGCAACCTCCGGGGTCGACGTGCACGACCTGTCCGACGAGGTGCGCCTGGCGCTGCCGATGCGGTTCGAGGCGGTCGGCGAGGCGCTCGTGTCCGAGACGGACGTGATCGCCGCGTGCACGGTCGTAGGTCGTGACGTGGCGCGTGACGGTGCCGCCCTGGGAGAGGCATTGTCCGGGCTGCGCACGACCTACGACCTGGTCCTCGGCACCACGCCGGCGTTCGAGGCCGCCGAGGCGCTCTCCGTGGCCTGGAGCGACGCCACGCTGGAGTACCTCCACGACCTGTCCTGCGAGGACCCGCTGACCGGGCTGGCCAGCCTGGCGCACGTCCGCACCCGGCTCGACGAGATCTACCGCGAGTCCGACCTGACCGACGAGCTCGTCCCCGGCAGCCACTGCCTGGTCATCGTCGAGCTCTGCTTCCGCGGTCCCACCGGCGTCCCGGGCCACCACTTCACCCGCGCCCTTCGCCTGGTCCAGGTGACCGAGGCGATCCGAGCGGTCTACTCCGGCGGGCAGACCGTCGGGCGGCTCGCGCTCGACCGCGCGGTCGCGCTCGTGCCCCGGACGGTGGACCTCGGCACCTCCGTGGCCCTTCTCCGCGACTTCCTCGCCGACCTCGACCTCGGTGACGCCGACGTCCGCGTCTGGATCGAGGGCCTGCCGCGCTCCGCGGAGTCGGCCACCCGGCTCCTCGACGACCTCGCCCGCTGACCCTCGTCGGTGCCGGGCACTAGCCTGACCTCCATGTGTGGCCGCTACGCGTCGAGCCGGAAGCCCGAGGACCTCGTCGAGGAGTTCGAGATCGACCGGGTCGAGGTCAAGGAGACCCTGGTCCCCGACTACAACGTCGCGCCCACCAAACAGGTCTACGCCGTGGTGCAGCGACCGGCCGACTCCCACGACAAGCAGGGCGCGTCCGAGCGGCAGCTCCGCACCCTGAAGTGGGGGCTGGTGCCGTTCTGGGCCAAGGACCCCTCGATCGGCAACAAGATGATCAACGCCCGCGTGGAGACCGTGCAGGAGAAGCCCGCCTTCCGCAGGCCGTTCGCTTCGCGGCGCTGCCTGCTGCCCGCCGACGGCTACTTCGAGTGGTACGCCACGGACCAGAGGACCAAGGCCGGCAAGCCGGTCAAGCAGCCGTTCTTCATCCACCCGGCGGACGGCGGGGTGATGGCGATGGCCGGTCTGTACGAGATCTGGAAGGACCCGACCCGCGACGACGACGACCCCCTGCGGTTCGCCTGGACCTGCACGGTGCTGACCACCACGGCCGAGGACGCGGTCGGTCACATCCACGATCGGATGCCGCTGCTGGTCGAGCGCGAGCGCTACTCCGCCTGGCTCGACGCGGCCACCTCCGACGCCGACGAGCTCAAGCAGCTCCTGGTGCCGGCCGCCCCCGGCCGACTCGAGGCCTACCCGGTCGCCACCCTGGTCAACAACGTGCGCAACAACGGTCCTGAGCTCCTCGACGCCCTCGAGACCGAGCCCGCCCCGTGACCGACGTGTCGGTCGTCGCGACGCCATACGGCGACGCCCGCCTGCACCGCAACCGGTCCCGGCACCCGGTGGCCACGCTGCTGCTCGGGCACGGCGCCGGCGGCGGGGTCGACGCCCCCGACCTGGCCGCTCTCGCAGCCGCCCTGCCCCGGCACGGCATCTCCGTGGTGCGGGTCGAGCAGCCGTGGCGGGTTGCCGGCAAGAAGGTCGCACCCCGCCCGGAGGTGCTCGACGCCTGCTTCGTGGCGGCCGCTGACAAGCTCCGCGTGCGGACCCCGCTCGTGGTCGGCGGACGCTCGGCCGGGGCCCGCTCCGCCGCGCGCACGGCGCGCGAGCTCGGCGCCTCGGGCTACCTCGCACTGTCCTTCCCGCTGCACCCGCCGGGCCGGCCCGAGAAGTCCCGGCTCGACGAGCTCACGGCGGTCCAGGTGCCGACCCTCGTGGTGCAGGGGGAGCGCGACGCCTTCGGCCGCCCCGATGAGTTCCCGCCCGACCGGGAGCTGACCGTCGTGCCCGGCGCCGACCACGGCCTCCACGTGCCGAAGCGGGGTGACGTCACCGCCGAGATGGCGATGGCGATCGTGGTCGAGGCGGTGCTCGAGTGGGTCGTGCGCGACGTGATCGGGAATCAGATCCGGCGGTGACGTGTTGCGCCAGTGATCAACCCAACACGTGAAGGGAGCGGGCGTGGTCGACACACTGACGTGCGACGGGCCCCCGCGACGGGCCCTCTCGAGGACCCCGGGCGCGAGCGGACGACCGTCGTACCCCGTCCTGCCGGTAGGCTGGAGGGCAATGACAGAGAACTCAGCACCCGAGGTCGAGCAGACCGACGAGGTGGATCTGGCCACCGAGACCGAGGCGGAGCGTTCGCTGCGGTTCGAGGCCGACGCCATGCAGTACCTCGACCAGCTCTACTCGGCGGCGATGCGGATGACCCGCAACCCCGCCGACGCGGAAGACCTGGTCCAGGAGACGTTCGCCAAGGCCTTTGCCGCCTTCCACCAGTTCCGGCCCGGCACGAACCTCAAGGCCTGGCTGTACCGCATCCTGACCAACACGTTCATCAACACCTACCGCAAGAAACAGCGTGAGCCCCAGCAGTCGATGGCCGAGGACGTCGAGGACTGGCAGCTCGCCCGCGCGGAGTCGCACTCCTCCACCGGCCTGAAGTCCGCGGAGGCGGAGGCGCTCGACCACCTCCCCGACAGCGACGTCAAGGACGCCCTGCAGCAGCTCCCGGAGGACTTCCGGCTCGCGGTCTACCTCGCGGACGTCGAGGGGTTCCCGTACAAGGAGATCGCCGAGATCATGGACACCCCGATCGGCACGGTCATGTCCCGGCTGCACCGGGGACGTCGCCAGCTGCGCGAGAAGCTCTCGGACTACGCGCAGAACCGCGGGCTCTCCGCGGCCGGCACCGCGAAGGGGGACGCGTCATGAGCTGCGGCGAACCCCACGACCAGGACTGCTCGGAGGTGCTCGAGCGGGTTTTCTTCTTCATCGACAACGAGCTCGCGGGCGCGGACTTCTCGCAGATCCAGCACCACCTCGACGAGTGCGGGCCCTGCCTGCAGAAGTACGACCTGGAGCGCACCGTCAAGGCGCTGGTGGCGCGGTCCTGCTCGGAGCACGCACCCGAGACGCTGCGCGACAAGGTGCTGCTGAGGATCCGGCAGGTCCAGTTGGAGATGACCTCCGAGTCCCGCGTCGAGTGAATCTCGCTCCCACGCAAAAGACCCCGTGCCGGACGGCAACGGGGTCTTTTTGTGTGCGCGTGTAGCGCAAGAAATCGCCTGGTTCAGGCGTTGGGGCGCTTCCCGTGGTTAGCGGCCTTCTTCTTGCGGGCACGACGCTTGCGGCCGGTCTTACCCATGGTGTCCTCCTCAACGCTGCTGATTGCCCTCCCAGTGTCTCATCCGGCCCCTGCCCCGGGCGAATCGGGCGGAGCCCCGGGCGAATCGGTCGGACCCGTCGGGCGAATCGGGCGGACCCGTCGGGCAGGATGGCGGGGTGGACCTGGCTGACACCGCGACTCTCGACTTTACCGTGACCGACGACGACACGGCCGTCGCGCTGGGCTCGGGGGACCTGGCCGTGCTGGCGACCCCCCGGCTGCTCGCGTGGTGCGAGGCCGCGACCTGTGCCGCGATCGACGCCTCGGTCACCGACGCCAGCACCAGCGTCGGCACCCGAGTGCAGCTCGAGCACGTCGGGGCCAGCGCGGTGGGTGCGCTGGTCCGCGTCACCGCCTCCGTGGTGTACGTCGACGGACGACTGGTCCGGTTCGAGGTCGTCGCCGAGCAGGCCCCCGACGACAAGGTCGTCGCGCACGGCGAGGTCACCCGCGTCGTCGTGGACCGCGAGCGGTTCCTGGCCCGGCTGGCCCCGGCCTGACGGTCGGCCCCGGTCGGACGGTCAGATCGGCGGCGCCGGCGGCCCCGGCTGGTCGGGCTCCCGCGGACCGGTCGGGTCCGGCTGCGGCTCGGGCTCGGTGAACGGGTCCGGTGGCATGTCCGGCTCGGTCGGGACCGGGCTCACCGGACTGGGCGTGACGGGATCGGGGAAGACGGGTTCCGGTTCCACCGGCGGAGCCGTCGAGGTGGCTGGGCGCATGCAGGGTTCCTCCCGGAGTCGGTCGTCACGCTCACGTACCCGCCCACGGCCGCGTCAACCACGCGTCTCGGGTGGTCAGGGGTGCTCAGGCGTGCCAGCCGTCCGGCGGGTCCTCGCCCGCGAGTCCGTCCACGGACTCCCGCAGCAGGTCGGCGTGCCCGGTGTGCCGGCCGTACTCCTCGAGCAGGTCGCACAGCAGCCGCCGCAGGCTGGCGTGCCGGCCGTCCTCGTCCGCGATGTGCACGAGCTGCTCGGGGCCTCCGTCGGCCAGGGCGGCGGCGAACCGGGCCCGGGACCGCTCGACGGCGCCGTCCCACAGGGCGTAGAGCTGCGCGGGGGTGTCCTCGCCGGCGGAGTCGAAGTCCCAGTCGGGGGCGGCGTCCCAGTCGACGTCGTCCCACGGCTGCCCGGGCGACTCACCCGCCAGCTTCGCGCTGGAGTACAGGTCCTCGACGAGGGCGAGGTGCTTGAGCAGGCCGCCGAGCGTGAGCGAGGAGACCTCGAGGCGGTGCTGCAGCCCGGCCTCGTCCAGCCCGTCGGCCTTCCAGCGGAAGGTCGTCCGGAGCCGGTCGAGGGCACCGACGAGGTGCTCGGCCTCGGTGCCGGCGAGCGGCGGCTCCCACGGGCGGTCGTCGTCAGTCATGCTCGCCACCGTAGGACGTCCCGCCGACAGCGCGGTCGCTACCACATCAGGCAGGGGCGCTCGACCTGCCAGCTCGGTCCTGCTGGCGACCCCGACCGTCGTCTGCTCCACCACCCGGGACTCCTCGACGTCAGTCGTTGGTGTCCGAGACCGGCTTTCCTTGACACACGCTCAGAGCTCGCGCCGGAACGCCATCAGGTCCACGCCGGGGTACGGCGACCAGTCACGCTCGGGCAGCCGTCGGAAGCCGAGCCGTTCGTAGATGCGGTGCGCCGGTGCCTGCGCCTCGAGGCTGCAGAGCACGACCGCGGTGTAGCCCAGCTCGGTCGAGCGCTCGAGGCACACCCCGACCAGGGCCTCCGCGACGCCGCGCCGGCGGAAGTCGGGGTCGACCGCGAGCATCCGGAACTCGCCCTCGCCGGGCTGGGCGACCTCGCCCCACGGGGAGCCCTCCGGGCAGAAGGTCACGGTGCCCGCGAGCCGGTCGCCGACCACGGCGACATAGACCTCGGCGTCGCGGGCCCGGCTGACGGCGTCGCGCAGGTGCTCGACGTAGGGGTCGTCGTCGACGAGCAGTCCGCTGGCGTCGTACGCCGCAGCGGTCAGGTCGCCGACCTCCGCCAGCTCGCCGGCGTGCACCGGCCGGACGGTGATCATCGAGCGACCGTCATACGCCGAACGTCGCGCGGGGGTAGGCCGCGTTCACGTCGGTGATCACGTTGACGAGGTACGGCTGGCCCGCCGCGAACGCCCGGTCGAGGGCCGGACCGATCTGGGCGGGGTCGGTGACCATCTCGCCACCGCCGCCGAGGGCCGTGACGACCTCGTCGTAGCGGGTCTGCGGAGCGAGGTCGGCCGCGACGTCGTAGCCGTAGAGCATCTGCATCGGGCCCTTCTCCAGGCCCCAGGCGGAGTTGTTGCCGCAGACCATCACGACGGGCAGATCGTGGCGGACGAGGGTGTCGACGTCCATCAGCGACATGCCGGCCGCGCCGTCGCCGAGAAGCAGCACGACCTGGGCCGAGGGCCGGGCGATGCGGGCGGCGATCGCGGAGCCGAGGCCTGCGCCGAGGCAGCCGTAGGGACCGGGGTCGAGCCAGCCGCCGGGTCGCTTGGGCTCGACGAACTTGCCGGCGAACGACACGAAGTCGCCGCCGTCGCCGATCACGACGGAGTCGTCGGCCAGCCGGGGCACCAGCTCGCCGTAGATGCGGGCCGGGACGCCTGCGCGAGCAGCGTGGCCACCGTGCGGAGCGCGTCGGGGTCGGCCTCCTGCCTGGCCCTGGGGAGCTGCACCGGCCGGGCGACGTCGGTCTTGTCGAAGAACTGGTCCATGGG
>JBDSMW010000121.1:0-37096 GCA_039915665.1 Nocardioidaceae bacterium | reverse complement strand
CGCGTTCCGGCCTCACCGTGGTAGCGCGTCGGTCGCCGCACCGCGACGGCGAGGTCGCCTGGGCGGTGGAGTACGACGTCGGGGTGGACCCCGAGGACCCGGCCGTCCGGGAGGCCGCGGAGGCCGGACTGCGGGCCGCTCAGGGCGAGATCGGCTCGATTTAGCGCGGTCGGCCGGGACTTGCTAGCATCGTGCCCGCGATCCCCTGTAGCTCAATTGGCAGAGCATTCGGCTGTTAACCGGAGGGTTATTGGTTCGAGTCCAATCGGGGGAGCCGGCAAGCGGCCCGACCAGCGATTCCTCGCCGGTTGGGCCGCTTAGTTGTCCGCCCACGTCGTGATCGGGGCTACTCGCCCCAGCCCATCGGGAACACCTCGAAGCTCACGGCGTGCGCCACCCCGAGCCGCTGGCCGGTCGGGCGCGACATGCCCTCCAGGAACTCGGCGGGGTCGAAGTCCTTCCAGCCGAGGCCGTCGATGTAGGCCTGGTGGGCCCGCAGCGACTCGACGCCCTGGTCGAAGGTGTCGGTGATGTCGGCGGCCGCCGTCGCCTCCGGGGAGCCTGCGCACCAGACCTGCTTCACCCCGCCCCACGGCTCGAGGTCGCCGACGAGCTGGTCGCTGAACACCCAGCGGTTGCCCGCGTCGCGCACGGCGTCGAGCACGGCCTTGCCGGTCGCGATGTGGTCGGCCTGGTTGAGGTTCCGGCCGCCCCACGTGTCGCGGAAGTTGTTGGTGATCACGATCTCCGGACGGTGCAGCCGCACCTCCTCGCAGATCGCGCGACGCAGCGCCACGCCGTACTCCAGGACGCCGTCGGGCAGCCCGAGGAAGTCGACCTGGTCGACCCCGACCACCCGTGCTGACTCGACCTGCTCGGCCTCGCGGACGCGGCGGCTCTCGTCGGGCGCCATGCCGTCGATGCCGGCCTCGCCGCTGGTCACCATGCAGTAGATGACCTCCTTGCCCTGGCCGGTCCAGCGCGCGACGGCCGCAGCGCCACCGAACTCCAGGTCGTCGGGGTGGGCGACCACGCAGAGCGCGCGCTCCCAGTCCTCGGTGAGCGGCTCGAGCGGGGCGGGGGTGGCGTCGTCGGTCATGGTTCGAAGCATGCACCAGCGCGGCGTCGCGGGAAAGGTCAGCCCGGGAGCCAGCTCACGTGCCCGGCCAGCAGCGCGTAGCCGATGAAGGCGAACACGTCGAGCACCGTGTGCGCGACGACCAGCGGCGTGACCCGGCCCCACCGGGTGTAGAGCCACCCGAACAGCACGCCCATGACCGCGTTGCCGACGAACCCTCCGAGCCCCTGGTAGAGGTGGTAGCTGCCGCGGACGAGAGCGCTGGTGCCGATCGCCCAGTGGTCGCGCAGCCCGATCTGTCGCAGCCGCAGCACGAGGTAGCCGACGACCACGAACTCCTCGAGCAACGCGTTCTGCAACGCGGACAGCAGCAGCACGGGGTAGCGCCACCAGACCGACGGCAGGTCCTCGGCGACCACGGTGAGGTTCACGCCGAGGGCGTAGGTGACCAGGTAGAACGCCAGGCCGGTGCCGCCCACGACGGCGGCGATGACCAGGCCGCGCAGCGCGTCGCGCCGGTGCTCGGCGACTCCTGTCGCCCACAGGCCGCGCGGGTGGTCGTCGGACCGCGTGAGCAGGTAGCCGACGAGCAGGACGGGCACGACTCCGAAGAACAGCGAGAGCAGCTGGTAGGTCAGGTCGAGCCACGGTCGCCCGGGAGCGAGGCTGCCGTTGAGGACCGCCTTCTGGCTGGACAGGGCGCCGGGCGCCGTGGCGGACGCGACCAGGTTCACCAGCGCGTAGACGCCAGACCGGCCCAGCGACAGCGCCAGGACCAGGAACACCTCGACGACGAGGAGGCGACGGGCGAGCCCGTTGGCCGGGTACGACGCGCCGAGGCTCATGCTCCGAGCATCGCAGGCCGTCCCAGCCCTAACCCCGTTGGACGAGAAGTGCTGGTAGTCCGGGTGGCTCCAGCGCGCGCCCCAGGGCCAGCCGAGGCGACGCATCGATCTGGCGATGACGCCGCCGCTGGTGATCATCCCGGTGCGCACGTCCGAACGGCGCAGGTAGGTGCGCGCGATCCCAGGGAACACGCGGCTGCCGACGACGTACGGGTTGCGGACGGTGTTGATGTCGATCGCGTTGCCGTAGGAGTTCTGCGAGACGCGGTAGGGGTTGCCGGTGACCGAGCGGCAGTTGAACGCGGACGTGTTGTCGGCGCGCATCGCGGCGAGGTCGGACCCGGTCGGGGTGCGGCGACCGTCGGCGTAGAACGCGTCGGCGGGCCGCATCGACCGCAGCGGGGAGCGTGCGGCCATCGCATTGGTGAACACCTTGACGAGGTCGGGCACAGCGGTGGCGCGTACGACGAGCGAGCCGCGCGCGACCACGCGGCCGTAGGTGAACCGGTTCATCGTGATCCGTCGCAGGCCGCTCGGGGCGACGGGGCAACCCGCCCGGTAGGACCAGCGGACGTCGGCGGCGCTCAGCGGGCCGGAGACCGACACGTCCGGTCTGGCGACGACGGTGCGGGCCACCTGCGCGCTGGTCGCGGACGTGCCGTCGCCCCACGTCGTCACGGCGCGAAAGACGTAGCGCTTCGGGCTGCTGGTCGTGAACGGCACGGCCCAGGCGCCGCGGGCGTCGGCGCGCGTGCGCTGAAAGGTGACCCAGCGGGATCCGGACTGACGCTGCACGACGACGGTGACGGGCGCGGGCACCGCCAAGGTGACGATCCGTTTGGTGGGCACGGGCGTGGGGCTCGGAGTCGGCGTCGGGGTCGGCGTCGGCGTCGGCGTGGGAGCAGCCGTCAAGTTCACGATGACCTGGGCCGTCGCCTGGTGCCCCTCGCTGTCGTCGATGCTGTAGCCGAACGTCGCGGTGCCGCTGTCCGTGGGCGCGCTCTGGAAGCTGATCGCGTCGGGCGACCCTGCACCACGACGGCGCGGCCGCTCGGGTCGGTGACCGAGACGATCTCCAGGAGGTCGCCGTCGGGGTCCGTGTCGTTGCCCAGCACGGGAAGGACCACGGCCTGGCCGGCCTGGACCGAGCCGGTGTCGGAGTTGGCGACGGGGCGGCTGGTTGTCGGACGCGGACGCGACCCCCACGGGGGCGGCCAGGGCACAGGCCAGCGCCAGGGCGGCGGCGGTCAGGGGGATGCGGTTCATCGGCGGAAAGCCTCCACGAGTCGGCGGCTCTGGTCCGGGGAGAGTGCGTCGCGGCCCTGGACCGCGAGCAGGACGACGGTGTCGCGGTCCAGCACCGCGAGCTCGCTCCACGGGTCGGACTTGGGGGTGCGGTCGGACATCAGCGCGTTCCTCGACAACCGGGTCACCGTGGTGACCAGCGGTCCGATGGCCCGGCTGCCGGTCCGGCCCCGGCAGTCGGTGAGGTTGCGGGCGCGGCCTCGAACGGACGCTCGCAGCCGAAGGGCACCGCCGTCTGCAACACCTCCTGCGGGTCCGCGCGAGGGTGGGCGTGCCGTTGCCGGCGTAGCCCTCTTCGGCGTTGCCCGGTTGACCGCGTAGCGCCAGCCGTCCCCGAGCCGCCGGGGGGAGGGGAAGGACCGCTTGGACAGCGGGCCGGAGGTCTTCGCGGGCTTGTCGAGCGAGCCCGGCGAGGGGGCATCGGTCGTCGGCGTCGGCGTCGGCGTCGGAGGGCCCGCGAGAGCGCGCCCGGGATCAGGCGGACAGAGTATAGGAACCCGGACCCTCGCGTCCGGTGATCAGCGCGCGTCGAGCCCGGCAGCCAGCTGACGGACGGTCTGCTCCAGCACCGGGGCGGGCGTCGCGAAGTTCAGCCGGACGAAGCCGGCGCCCGCCTGCCCGCAGGCCGAGCCGTCGGTCAACGCGACGCCGGCGTGCTCGAGGAAGAACTCCGCCGGGTGGTCGCCGAGCCCGAGCCGGCGGCAGTCCAGCCAGGCCAGGTAGGTGCCCTCGGGTGGCCGGTAGCCGACCTCGGGCAGGTGCTCGGCAAGCAGGTCGCCGAGGAGTCGACGCTGAGCGTCGAGGTAGCTCACCAGGTCGGCCAGCCACGGTCCGCCCGCGTCGTAGGCGGCGGTGTTGGCCACCACGCCGAGGTTGGCCGCCCCGTGCTCGGCCATGAACCCCACCTCGGCCCAGCGTTCGGCGTCCGCGTCGTTCGAGAGCACCAGCTGGGCGCACTTGAGCCCGGGCAGGTTCCACGCCTTCGACGCCGACACCGCGGTGACGGCGTGCGCGGCGGTCGCGTCCGACACCGTCGCGTAGGGCACGTGGACGCGTCCGTCGTACACCAGGGGAGCGTGGATCTCGTCGGAGAAGACCCGGCCGCCGTGCCGCTCGACGACCTGGGAGACGGCGACCATCTCGTCGCGGTCCAGGACCCGCCCGATCGGGTTGTGCGGGTTGCACAACACGAGCAGGCTGCCGCCCGCGCGGTAGGCCGCGTCGAGCGCGTCGAGGTCGTAGACGAAGCGGTCGCCGTCGCGCGCCATCGGGACCTCAATCACCTCGCGGCCCAGCCACGGCGGCACGGTGAAGAACGGCATGTACGCCGGGGTGGGCACGATCACCGGCGCACCGGGCGCCGAGAAGAACTGGATCGCCGAGGTCAGTCCGGCCACCACGTCCGCCAGCGGACGGACCCGGTCGGGGTCGACCTCCCAGCCGTACGACGTCCGGGCGAACCGGCTGAAGGCCTCCGAGAGCCCCACCCGCAATGCCTCGGGGAGGTAGCCGAGCTGTCCCAGGTCCAGCGAGTGGTGCATCGCCTCCAGGACGACGGGCGCGGTGCCGAAGTCCGCCTCGGCGACGAACGAGCCGATCGCGTCGGGGTGCTGCGACCACTTCAGGCCGCCGGTGAAGCGCAGCTGCTCGAGAGTGATGTCGTCGAAGGGGTGCGGCATGCGGCTCCTGTCGTGGCGGGTCGCCGGCTGGACCTCACCGTACGTCGCGGGGTCGGGTAAAGGACCGACGGACATCGTAAAGGTGACACCGCGCAATACCGACACTTCGGACGTCAGGTGTTGAGGGGCACTCCAGTTCGCCGAGCCACGAGGAACCACCATGAATGTCCGTCCTACCCTGGCCGCCGTCAGCCTGTCGCTCCTGGCGGTGCTCGGGACCGTCGCACCGGCCAGCGCTGCCGATCCGGCCTGCGACGACGCCGTCGCCCTCCAGATCTCCGTCGACGACGCCCACACGGCACTCGTGGCCGCTCGGGTGGCGTTCCACGCGGCCAACCGCCCCCTCGGTCGCCTCGTCGCTGCGCAGCGGCACGGGGCCAAGGGTCAGCCGCACGCCAAGCACCGCGGCCGCGCCGAGGCGCCGAACCTGCTGTCCGCTAAGCGGACAGCGCTCGCCGCGATCAAGGCCGACCGGGGCGCGGCGCGCGCTGCCGTGGCCGCAGCCCGGACCGCTCTGCACGACCTCGAGACGACCCAGGAGTCGTGCGGCTCCTCCACCGACGACGACTGATCGGGCCGCACTGGCTCGACGAGACCGTGCGGGGGTATGACGAGGTGCGGACCTTGCGGTCCAGGGCGACGTCTCGACCGAGGCGGCGTCGGTCGTCGCCACCGTCGTGGAGCACTTCGGCGGCGTCGACGTGCTGGTCAACAACGCCGCGAAGTACTCGGCCCAGGACTTCGCGGACCTGTCGATCGACGAGTGGGACGCGTTCAGCGCCACCAACATCGACGCCTTCGTGCACCTCGCCCAGGCCGCACGGCCCGAGCTCGAGAAGACCGGCGGCAACCTGGTCGCCGTCGGGGTCGGTCTCAGGTCTGCGGGGTGACTGGGGCCAGGCGGCGTACAGCGCGACCAAGGCCGCGGTGATGAACTTCGTGGGAGTCCCTGGCGCTGGACTACGGGCCCGCGAGGCGTCCGGTTGAACTCGGTGGCGCCCGCGTTCACGTTCACCGAGGCGACCGCCGGGGTCCCGCGAGACGAGGAGTCCCTGCGTCCCTTCGTGAACCGGATCGCCCTGGGCCGTCCGGCGGTCCCCGAGGACATCGCCCCGGCGGTGCTGTTCCTGGCCAGCGAGGACGCCCGCTACTTCACGGGCGCGACGCTGGCCTTGGACGGCGGTACGACGGCCTCGACCGGGCAGCCGCGCGTCGAGTGAGTCCGGCCGTGGGTAGGCTTCGCGTCGCGCACACGGGGCGGTAGCTCAGTCGGTTAGAGCAAAGGACTCATAATCCTTGGGTCGTGGGTTCGAGCCCCACCCGCCCCACCCACGTTTCCAGCAGGTCGGTGGACGTCAGGTCGGGAGCACGCCCACCACCGGGTTGAGCTCCGTGGCTGCGAGCCCTCCCGGTTCCACCCCGGGCAGGAAGTCGCGCCAGGCCCCGCTGATCAGGGTCGGTGAGTCCACGACGCGGGCACCGTCGGCGAAGTAGGTGGTGGCCAGCGCCCGTCGCGGCTGGGCCGTCAGGTTCGGCCCGGCGGTGTGGAAGCACACCGCGGAGTGGAAGGAGACGTCACCGACCGCGAACGGTCCGGCCTCGACGGCCACCTGCCGTTCCACGAACCGCTGGGCCACCGCCTCGTCGTAGGACGTGCCGACCTTGTCGAAAGCCAGGTCGGCGACCTCCTCGCGCACCCGTCGACCGCGGGCGAAGGACAAGGGGCCCATCCGGCCCGGGATCGCCGACATCGGCATCCACGCCGTGACCGCCTGCACCGTCTGCAGCGGGAAGTGCTCGGCGTCATGGTGCCACGGGGTGCGGCCGCAGCCGGGCTCCTTGGACAACGCGTTGTCGTGGTAGAGCCGCACGGCGGTCTCGCCGAGGAGCGCGGCGGCCAGCCCGCCGATCCGTGGCGACAGGGCCACGAGCCTCATCAGGTCGTCGTGCAGCCACATCTGCTCCAGGGCGGTGAACCGGCCGGCCACGTCGTCGCCGTGCTCTGCGCGCAGCAGCCCCTCGAGACGGTCCGCGAGCCGCCGTACGGCGGGGGCGGAGAGCACCCCGGGGAGGCGCACGAAGGCGTTGCGCCGGAACGACTCGAGCGCACTCGGGTCCAGTTCGTACGGCTCGGCCAGCTCGCGGGCGAGAGTGTCGTCGGAGGCCGGCGCGACGTCGGGAAGACCTGGCCCCTCGACGAGCTCGATGGGGACCTCCTCGTTCTTCGCGAGAGTGACGTACCAGTTCCACCAGTCCTGGTCGTCCCCGGCCCAGTCCTGTTCAAGGCCCGCGCCGCGGTTCTGCTCGGGCAGCCGGTCGTTGGTGCCGGTCTCGCGGTTCAGAGCCACAGCAGGGAGACCTCGTGGGCGAAGGTGTAGCCGCCGTTCTCGTCGCGGCAGGAGGCCAGGTAGTCACCCAGGACGGGCGCCGCCTCCATCTGGCTCAGCGACACCGAGTCGTCGAACGCGCAGCGCTGGAGGAACCCCTCGATCACGGCTCGGTCCTCGCTCCCGGTGCGGTAGTTGACGCGTTGGTCGCGCACGTCGGCACCCGCCCTGACCAGGGCGTCGCGCACCTGCTCGGCCGTGGTGTACGGCGTGGCCTCGCGCACCCCGGCCCGGAAGGCGTCGTAGAAGACCAGGTAGTGCGAGGCCGCGGTGGCCTGGGCCACCAGGCCGAGCCCGCCTGGGGCCAACGCCGTGACGAACCGCTCGGCGGCCAGGTCGAGCTCGTCCGGAGGCAGCGCGTACAGCGCGTGAGTGGCCCAGACGACGTCGTAGCCCGCGTGCTCGGCGGGCAGGTCCTGCAGTGTCGTCACCAGCTCGGCCCGGGCGGCGAACGGTGGCGCGAGCACCCCGCGTGCCTCCTGGACCGAGAAGGCCGAGGGGTCCAGCAGGTCGTAGGCGATGTCGGGCACCTGGCCCAGGTCGGTGTACCTGCGCAGCGCGGTCGGGAACTTCCCGCTGCCGCACGCCACGTCGAGCAGCGACCATCCGTCGTGAGCCCGGTCGCCGAGCAACCGGGGCCAGTCGGCGGCCAGCGCGAGCTGGCGGTAGTCCTCAGTGGCCAGGGCGTAGAACGCCTCCATGCCGGTGCGGCCGGACTCGCTCCAGTGCTGGAGGCTTCGCTCTGCTGTGTCGCCCGTGCTCACGCTGCTCCTCGCCGTGCCTCCCGATGGGGGCACCCTGGGTTTGCACCGGAGTGTTTGACTCCAGGCAGTGTCCAAAGTAGCCCGGTCCACCTCACCCCAGCAGACGCTCGTGCTGCGCCAGCGTCGCAGGCTCGAGGTTCTCGACGAGCTGCGCTCGGCCCGGGACGGTCAGAGCCCCCTACGGCCACTGAGCCCGGACACCTACGCGCGCGGCCACGCCGCCTTCGAGACGTGCTCGGACCAGCGGGCGCTGATCGGTGGTTACCTCGCGGCCCGGCTGGCCCAGCGTGGCACCGGCCCCGTCGCGCTGCTCTCCGTGGGATGCGGGGACGGGTCCCTCGACGCACCGCTGGCCGCCGTGCTGACGGACGTGCTGCCGGTCCGGCCGGTCCGCTACGTCGGGATCGACCCGTACGTCGGGAGCACCACCGCCTTCGCGGCCGCGATGGCCGACCTGGCACGGGGATCGCTGTCGGCCGAGGTGCACGCCACGACCTTCGCCGAGGCGGCCGTCGGCGGGGTCTTCGACGTCGTCACCTTCGTGCACTCGATGTACTACGTCCCCGAGGTCACCGCGACCCTGAGGGCGGCCCACGGCCTCTTGCGGCCGGGTGGCGAGCTGCTGGTGCTCAGCGCTCCGCGCGGAGCGCTGAACGTGCTCGTGGAGGTGCTCGCCCCTCCGGTCGAGGGCCATCGGCAGTGGTTCAGCGACGACATCGGCGCCGGCTTCGCCGCTGCGGGGCTGCGCACCGAGGAGACGGTCACCCTTGATGGTCGCCTGGTCCTGGGTGCTGCGAGCGACGAGGTGCTCGACTTCGCCGTGCAGGCCAGGCTCACCCCCGAGCTGCGACGCATCGTGCGCGCCTACCTCGAGGCTGTCTCGGTCCCCGGGCCCGTGTCCGGCGGCGCGTACGTGCCCCACCCGGTCGACGTCTACCGCGTACGGCGGACGGGCTGAGCCGCTCCTGCGGCCGGCGTCCCGAGCCCCACCCGCCCCATCGATCAGCCCTTGATCACGGGAAACAGGGGACCCAGAGGCCAAAACACGGGTATCTTCGCCTCGTTCGTCCCTCCTCTCGGATAGAGACCTTCGCTGATGTCCTTCTCGCCCAGGCGCACTCTCGTGGCCGCGCTGACCACGCTGTCCCTCACCGTGACCGCCCTGACGGGGCTGCAGGGCTCCGCGGTCGCCGTCGACCACTTCACCCCGATCCCCGGGCCGGTCTTCGGTGACCCCACGGCCGCGTCGAACCGGATCCTGTCCCGGCTCCTGAACAACATCAACCACACGCCGCGGAACGGCACGATCCGGATTGTCGGCTACTCGTTCTCGCTGGGCCGGGTCGCCGACGCGCTGCTCGCGGCCAAGAAGCGTGGGGTCCACCTGCAGATCGTCCTGGACGGTCACTCCCGGGTCTGGTCACCCTCCAAGCGGCTCGACGCCGTGCTCGGGTCGGACCCCAGCCGGCGCGACTACCTGGTGCTGACCAAGGGTTCGGCCCGTGGCACGAGAGGTGTCACCCACCAGAAGTCCTGGCAGTTCTCCCAGGTCGGGCAGACGCCGTACGTCACGATGGTCGGCTCCACGAACCTGACCGGGTACGGCCTCGAGGTGCAGTACTCCGACATGTACACCTACGTGAACCGCAAGGACGTCTACGACGCCTACGCCTCGGTGCAGAGCCGCCAGAAGCTCGACACCCCGCTCGTGGATCCCTACGTCACGAAGCTCTGGACCAACGGCTCCGCCTACTTCTTCCCGTACCCCGCCGGCTCCGCGGAGACGGACCCGGTCGTGGCCCGGATCAACGCGCTGCCCTCCGACGTGAACACCACCATCCGCGTCTCGCAGTTCGCCTGGTACGACTACCGCGGCATCTGGATCGCCAACGCGCTGGCCGCGAAGAAGGCTGCCGGGGCGACCGTCACCGCCGTGGTCGGCGAGTCCGTCGGCACGGGCGTGAAGGGCATCCTGACCCGTGCGGGCATCCCGATGTACCCCGGGGTCTTCACGAACAAGAAGCGCATCCACACCAAGCTGATGCTCGCCTCCTACCTGGACGCCACCGGCCCGCACACCCGCATCTGGACCGGGTCGGACAACTGGACCGACCAGTCGTTCCGCAACGAGGACACCATCGTGGAGGTCGACGACGCCCAGGCCTCCTACGACCAGTACGTCGGTTTCTACGACGGCCTGATCACCGCCGGCCTGCCGCCGGTGATCCCGCCGGTCCCGACCACGCCGGCCCCGGTGCAGAGCACCACGATGATGACCGGTATGACCGACAAGACCCGCGTCCACCGCAACCGCTCGGCGGTCATGTACGGCACTGTCGGTCCCGACTTCACCGGTCGGGTCGTGAAGATCCAGCGGCTCTACCGCACCGACGGCGCCTGGCACACCGTCTCCGCTGTCGCCCCGCTCACCACGAGCAGCTACCGCATCAAGGTGCCGACCGGCCGGCTCGGGGTGTGGAAGTTCCGCACCGTCACCGCCGCCACCACGTCCCCGACCCTGGTGACCACCGCGGCGTTCTCCCCGACCCGGACGGTGCGCGTCCTCCGGTAGCCCGGACGCGCTCACAGCATGACCTTCGCCGGCCCACCCGAGACCTGCCCGTGCGGCAGCGGCTCGCCGTACGCCGGGTGCTGCGGCCCCCTGCACGACGGGGCGGTCGCTGAGACGGCCGACGCGTTGATGCGGTACGAGACGAGCCGGTTCGAGCGCCGCGGCGGCCGTTGGTTGTACGTCGACGGGCAAGTCGGCTGACCTGATCGCGCCCCGCGACGCCCGCCGCGCGGTTAAGGTGCACCGGTGACCCCACGCCGTGCCGACCGCTCGCGGCGCGCACACGGACTGGCCGGCACCCTCGGCGTCACGCTGCTGGGGACGGTGCTGCCGGGGGCGGGACTGCTCCAGGTGGGCCGCCGGGTGCTGGGGCTGCTGCTCCTGGTGCCGTTCCTCGCGGCGCTCGCCGCTGCCGCCTGGTACGTCGTCCGCGACCCGCAGGCGGCGCTCGACGTCGCCTTCGACCCGGGTCGGCTGACCGTCCTGACGACCGTCGCGGTCGCCGTGCTCGTCGTGTGGGTGGCGAGCGTCGTCGCGACGTACCTGCTGGTCCGTCCCCGCGAACGGCGGCGCAGCCACGGGCTGCTCGGCTCGGTGTTCGTGCTGCTGATGTGCGTGGCGGTGGCCGCTCCGCTGGCCCTCGTCGCACGCTACTCGACCGTGCAGAAGCAGGTCGTGCACAAGGTCTTCGAGCACAACCGGACCGCGACCGCACCCGTGCGGGTGACCGAGAAGGACCCGTGGGGCGGCCGGGACCGGGTCAACGTGCTGCTGCTCGGGGGTGACGGCAACGTGCACCGTGAGGGCGTGCGGACCGACTCGGTGGTGCTCGCGAGCATGGACGTGCGGACCGGGCGGACGGTGCTGTTCAGCCTGCCCCGCAACCTGGCCGACGTGCCGTTCCCGAAGCGATCGTCGCTGAGGGGGCTCTACCCGAACGGGTTCACCGGTGCCGGTGACCCCGCAGAGTGGATGCTCAACGCGGTCTACCGCAACGTGCCCGCCCTGCACCCAGGGATCCTCGGAAAGAGTGACAACGAGGGCGCCGACGCCGTGAAGCTGGCGGTCTCCGGGGCCCTCGGCGTGCCCGTCGACTACTACCTGCTGGTCAACCTCGCCGGGTTCCGCAGCATCGTGCAGGCCATCGGCGGGGTGACCGTCAACGTCAACCAGCGCATCCCGATCGGCGGCAACACCGACGCCGGCATCGCACCGGACGACTACCTAGAGCCCGGGCCGGACCAGCGGCTCGACGGGTTCCAGGCGCTGTGGTTCGCGCGCGGTCGCTACGGCCTCGACGACTACCAGCGGATGGACCGGCAGCGCTGCATGATCGACGCGATCATCAACGAGGCCAGGCCGCTCAACCTGCTGCGTCGCTACGAGTCGCTGGCCGCGGTGGGGCAGGAGATCGTCCGCACCGACATCCCGCAGAACCTACTGTCCGCCTTCGTCGACCTCGCAGGCGAGGTCAAGGACAGCCAGGTCCGTTCGGTGGTGTTCCGGCTCTCGGACCAGTTCTTCCCCGGCAACCCGGACTACGACTACGTGCACCGCAAGGTGCGGCGGGCCCTGCATCCGTCGGCTGGTTCATCGGCACCCTCCAGCCCGTCGGCGTCGCCGTCGCTGCCTGCGTCGCCGTCCGCATCGCCGACGGCTGATCCCGCGAACGCGGTCGACACGACCGACTCCTGCGCCTACCGGCCGGTGTCCTGAGCCCGTCCGGTCACCACGGTCGCGCCGAGGTCGTCCGAGCGGACCACCCGCGGTTCGAGACCGTCCGCCCTCAGCACCGACGACATCGCGTCGACCTGCCGTTCGCTGGACTCGAAGAGCAGGGTGCCGCCGGGAGCCAGCCACTCCGAGGCTCCCGCGCTGACGCGCCGCATCAGGTCCAGGCCGTCCGACCCGCCGTCCAGCGTCGCGCGCGTCTCGTGGTCCCGCGCCTCCGGGGGCATCAGCGCGATCGCGTCGGTGGGCACGTAGGGCACGTTGGCCAGGAGCACCCGGACGCGGCCGCGCAGGTCGTCGGGCAGGGCCTCGAACAGGTCGCCGGTGAACACCCGCCCCCCGGCCTCCGCGACGTTGACGCGCGCACAGCGTGCGGCGGCCGGGTCCACGTCCGCGGAGTAGAGGTCGACGTCGCGTCGCACCGCCAGGGCCGCACCGAGGGCGCCCGAGCCGCAGCAGAGGTCCACCACGACCGCCCGGTTGCCGGGCACCAGTCGTGCGGCCTCCTCGACCAGCAGCTCGGTGCGATGCCGGGGCACGAAGACGCCGGGCTCCACGACCATCCGGATGCCGCAGAACGCCGCCCAGCCGACGACGTACTCCAACGGCTCGCCAACGACCCGTCGCCGCACCATCGCCTCGAGCTCGTCGGCGTCACGGGCGGCCTCGACCAGCAGGTCGGCCTCCTCCTCGGCGAACACGCACCCGGCGGCCCGGAGCCGCGTGACCAGCCCACTCACCCCAGTGCCCATAGCAACCGCTCGGCCTTCCAGCGGGTCTCGGCGTACTCCTCGTCGACGTCGGAACGGACCGTGATCCCGCCACCGGTGCCGAGCTCGTAGCGCCAGCCGTCGGGCCCGGCGGTCGCGACCAGGGAGCGGATCACCACGCCGAGGTCGGCCCGGCCGTCGGCGCCGACCCAGCCGAACGCGCCGGCGTACGCACCACGCGCCGTGTCCTCGACGGACTCGATGATCGACATCGTGCGCAGCTTGGGCGCCCCGGTCATCGAACCGGCCGGGAACAGCGCACGCAGCGCCTCGACGGTGCCGACTCCGTCTCGCAGCCGGCCGCGGACGGTGGACACCAGCTGGTGCACGGACGCGTAGGTCTCGACCTCCATCAGCGTCGGCACGGTCACGGTGCCGGGGGCGCAGACCATCGAGAGGTCGTTGCGCAGCAGGTCGACGATCATCAGGTTCTCGGCGCGGTACTTCCCGTCCGTCGCCAGCGAGATGCGCAGCTCCTCGTCCTCGTCCGGGGTGCCGCCGCGCGGCGTGGTGCCCTTGATCGGCTTGGTCTCCAGCCAGCCGTCCCGGTCGACGAGCGCGAACCGTTCCGGGCTGGAGCTCAGCAGGTGGGTGCCCTGGTGCTGCAGGTAGCCGGCGTACGGCGCGGGGCTGGACGCGCGGAGGCGGAGGTAGGCCGTGACCGGGTCGACGGGGGAGGTTACCGCCTCGCGGTAGGTCAGGTTGACCTCGTAGCTGTTGCCGGCCCGGAGCTGCCGCTGCACCTCGTCGAACGCGTCGACGTAACCCCCCGGGGTCGTCCGTTTGAGGGTGCGCTGGAGCGCCCCCGCAACCGGACGACCCGCGTCGGGGTGGTCCACGAACAGCGGGTCACGCACGCGCATCCACACCGCGTCGGGGACAGCGCTGCCGGTGTGCGCCGGCAGGTCCGACCGGCAGGCGTAGCCCAGGTAGCCGACCCAGCTGACGGCCGGGTCGCCGGCGTCGCGGGCCAGCTCCTCGGCGAGCACCGCGAAGGGATCATCGCCGACCACCTCGGCCCGGCCTCGCTGATGACGGGTCACCTGTCGCGCGGTCGCGTCGTAGGTCAGTGAGACGTCCTCGTCGCGCAGGAACCCCAGGATGGACCGGCGTCCGGACCAGGCCCGCGACCCGCCGCCGTCGAGCCAGAACATCCGCTCGTGCGAGCCGGCCAGCGAGACGAACCGCTCGACGAGGTCGTCGCTCACGTGCCCGCCAGGAAGTTCCGGACCAGCCGGTCGCCGTGCTGGGTGAGGATCGACTCGGGGTGGAACTGCACGCCCAACAAGGGCAGCGCGTGGTGCGCGACCCCCATCACGACGCGGCCGTCGTCGCCGTCGCACCATGCCGTCTCCTGGAGTACGTCGGACAGGGCGACCGCCGCGAGCGAGTGGTAGCGCACCGCCTCGAACGGCGACGGCACGCCTTGGAAGACCCCGGCTCCGTGATGCTGCACCAGGGCGACCTCGCCGTGCGCCGGCTCGACCCGGCCGACGTGACCGCCGTACGCCGTGACGAGGGCCTGCATCCCGAGGCACACACCGAGCACGGGCAGGCCGAGCCCGAACACCTCCGGGCCGAGCGAGAAGTCCCGCGGGTCGTCGGGCCGCCCGGGGCCGGGGGAGAGCACCACGTGACTGAATCCCTTGCCCAGCAGCGCCCCCGGGCTGGTCTCGTCGTGCTGCAGCACCGTCGGCAGCTGGCCGGTCACGGCGGCCACGAGGTGCACGAGGTTCCACGTGTAGGAGTCGTGGTGGTCCACCACGACGACACGGGGAACCGGCATGGCGCGACGCTACCGTGCGGCCAGTCGGGCGATCAGCCGCTGCGCGTCGTGCGGCGCGAACCCCTTCAGGTCGTTGTCGAAGTAGACGAACACGTCGAGCCCGTCGGCGTCCCAGCCCTGGCACTTCGCGGCCCACTCGTCGAGCGATGCGTCGGTGTAGCCGCTGGCGTAGAGCTCCTTGTCCCCGTGCAGCCGGACGTAGGCGAAGTCCGCGGTGACCTCCTCGACCCTGGGCCATTTGCCGGCCGTGTCGGCGAGCACGCACGCGACGCCGTGCCGCCGCAGGATCTCGTAGGTCGCCTCCTCGACGAACGTGGCGCTGCGGAACTCCAGCGCGTGCCGCAGCGGTACGTCGGCCTCCGTCGACGTGAGCGAGCGGCCCTCCTTGACCTTGTCGTCGTGGTGCTCGGCGAGGGCGGCCGCCGCGGAGGTCGTTCGGGGCAGGGCGCCGAGGAACGTGTCGAGCACGTCGGCGTCGAAGCGCAGGTTCTCGGGCAGCTGCCACAGCACCGGACCAAGCTTGGGGCCGAGACCGAGCACGCCCGAGGCGAAGAAGTTCGCCAGCGCCACGTCCACGTCGACCAGCCGTTTGAGGTGCGTGACGTAGCGCGGGCCCTTCACGGAGAACACGAAGTCGTCCGGGGTCTCGGCCCGCCAGGAGGCGTAGGAGGTCGGCCGTTGCAGGGAGTAGAACGACCCATTGATCTCGATCGAGGTGAGCAGCCCGGCGGCGTGCTCCAGCTCGCGGCGCTGGGGCAGGCCGACGGGGTAGAAGTCGCCCCGCCACCCGGGGTAGCGCCACCCGGCGATCCCGACGCGGACCGTCACGTCAGCCCTGGCTGAGGTCTTCGCGCCGCTTCCCGACGGTCTCGCGGACCCGGTCGGAGGCGTCCCAGTCGTTGGCGTGCATGCCCGCGACGACGACGCCGTCCTTGACCCAGAAGGCCGTGAACGTCCGGCTGCCCTCCGTGTCGCCGTCGATGACGACCTCGTCGTACCCGTCGGGGCCGACACTGCCGACGTACTCCATGCCCAGGTCGTACTGGTCGGTGAAGAAGTACGGCAGCCGGTCGTAGCTCGCGTCGTGGCCGAGCATCGTGTGCGCGGCGGTCTTGCCCTGCTCGATCGCGGTGTCCCAGTGCTCGACGCGGATCCGGCGTCCGAGCGCCGGGTGCTCCGCGTTGGCGACGTCGCCGGCGGCGAAGACGTCCGGGTCGGAGGTGGTGAGGTGGTCGTCGACCAGGATCCCGTTGTCGACGGCGAGCCCGGCGGCCTCGGCCAGGGCCACGTTCGGGGCCACCCCGATGCCCACGACGACGAGGTCGGCCTCGACGGACGCCCCGTCGGCCAGGTGCACGACGGCACCGGACCCCTGCTTGTCGATGCCGGACACCTGCACCCCGAGCCGTAGGTCGATCCCGTGCTCGCGGTGCAGCCCCGCGAAGACGGCGGCGACCTCTGGGCCCAGCACCCGCAGCAGCGGCAGGTCGAGCGACTCCAGCACCGTCACGGACGCACCCGCCGTGCGGGCGGCGGCCGCCGTCTCCAGGCCGATCCAGCCCGCGCCGACCACGACGACCTTGGCGTCCGGGGCGAAGGCCTCCTTGAGCCGCTGGCTGTCCTCGATCGTGCGGAGGTAGGCCACCGGGGCACCCGACTCGTCGGCCATCGCGAGGTGCCGTGGTGTCGAGCCCGTGGCGATCAGCAGCTTGTCGTAGGGCTGCTCGCCGTCGCGGGTGCGCACGACGTGGGCGGCCGGGTCGATCGCCGTCACGCTCTGCCCGAGCCGGAGGTCGACGTCGTTCTCGTCGTACCAGTCGGGGTCGTGCACGAATGCCGTCTCGAGCTCGTCGTTGCCCAGCAGGTAGCCCTTGGACAGCGGCGGTCGCTCGTAGGGCAGGTGGTGCTCGTCGCCGAACACCACGACCGTCCCCTCGAACCCGGCGGACCGGAGCTCCTCGACGGCCTTGCCTGCGGCGAGCCCGGCTCCGACGACGACAAAGGTCTGGGTCATGCGCTGAGCGTACGACCGATCCGGGCTACGCGGGCCGCTGCAGGTCGTGCAGCTCGGTCGGAAGCGGGACCACGACCTCGAGGAACCCGTCGACCAGGGTCGGGACGCCGTCGAGGCCCGCGCGCCGCACGGTGGGCAGCACCGACTCGTTGTCGGCCTCGGCCAGGCAGAGCAAGGTGCGGAAGCCGCGCTCTGTGGCTCCCTGCGCCAGGTCGCGCAGCATCCGGGACCCGACGCCGGTGCCCTGCGACAGGTCCTCGACCAGCAGGCCGACCTCGAGCGTGCCCTCGGTCAGCGGGCCCGCGCAGCCCAGCCCGACGACCTCGCCGCACTGCTCGGCCACGATGCTCCAGCCGCCGCGCGGGGCCACGAGCTGCCCCGCCAGCCGGGGCGTCACGTGCGATACGGGGACGTGGAAACGGCGGCGCAGCGTCTCGGGCGAGCAGCGGTCGTGGAGGCCGACGACGGCGGGTACGTCGTCCAGGGTGGCGGGTCGTGTGCGGACAAGCGCGGTGGTCATGTCGCCAGCGTGCAGGAGCCAGGTTTCCGGACGGCCACGGGCGTGTTTCGGTGGCACGAAGAGTCGTTTGACGCCGCTGAGACACTGAGGCAGTGAGCACGTTCGAGGCCGTCCACGAACCGCTCGTCGCGCGCGACGTGCTGCTGGGCCGGACCACCCACGTGCGGCGCCTGGTGCCCAACAAGACCCGCCGGATGATCGGCGCCTGGTGCTTCCTGGACCACTACGGGCCCGACGACATCAAGAAGACCGGCGGCATGTGGGTGCCGCCGCACCCGCACACCGGCCTGCAGACGGTGACCTGGCTGTTCGAGGGTCTCGGCCTGCACACCGACAGCCTCGGGTCGCACCAGCTGGTCCGGCCTGGACAGCTGAACGTGATGACGGCCGGGCCAGGGATCTGCCACGCCGAGGTGTCGCCCGACGAGGCGCCGGACAGCCTGCACGGCGTACAGCTGTGGGTGTGCCTGCCCGACCCCGTGCGCGACAGCACGCTGCCCGACTTCGCGCACCTGGCCGACCTGCCGACCTACACCGAGCACGGCGTCACGCTCCGCATCCTGGTCGGCTCGCTGGCGGGGGAGACGTCGTCCGCGCCGACCCACACGCAGCTCGTCGGGGTCGAGGTCACCCTCGAGCCCGGGTCCGAGGCCACCGTGCCCCTCGAGCGCGGCTTCGAGTACGGCGTCCTGGTGGCCCAGGGCTCGGCGGAGGTCGACGGCGTCCCCATCGAGCGCAACGCAATGAGCTACCTGGGGTCCGGCCGGACCGGGCTGTCCTTCCGGGCGAGCGGCGACGAGCCGACGATCCTGATGCTGCTCGGCGGCGAGCCGTTCGACGAGGACATCGTGATGTGGTGGAACTTCATCGGCCGCAGCCATGAGGAGATCGTCGAGCAGCGGGCGGCCTGGAACGGCGACGGCATCGGATTCGAGCCGCCGCGCTTCGGGGTCGTCCAGGACTTCGACGGCAACCGGCTGCTGGCGCCGCCGATGCCGAACACCCGGCTCAAGCCGAGGGGCCGCTCCGCCTGAAACAACCCCCCGTGCTCCGACAACGGTGACAGAAAGTGACCCAGGGGTCACTGAAAGGCATCCGATGTCGGAAACGAGGCCCCTGGGGAGGTAGGTAAAATTGAGGCAAATGTGGCGCGTGGGCCCCGATCGGGGGCACAATGGGAGTACAACTGCACATGCACGTGAGGCATCAGGACCACTTGATCCACGTAAGACCGCTGGGGAAGGCGTATCTCGCGCCGGATCTAGGAGGCCACGGTGACCACACGAACCGCGACACGGGGCGTTCTCTACGTCCACTCAGCACCGTCTGCGCTGTGCCCTCACATCGAGTGGGCAGCCGGTGGTGTGCTCGGCAACGCCGTCAGCCTGGACTGGACGCCGCAGGCCGCCCAGCAGGGCACCTACCGCGCCGAGTTCTCCTGGGCCGGCGACGCCGGGACCGCGGCCGCGCTCGCGTCCTCGCTGCGTGGCTGGAACCATCTCCGCTTCGAGGTGACCGAGGAGCCGACCCACGGCACCGAGGGTGCCCGGTTCTCCTACACGCCCGACCTCGGCGTCTTCCACGCGGTCACCGGCGTGCACGGCGACATCCTGATCCCCGAGGACCGGCTCAAGGCCGCGGTCGTGAAGTCGGCGCTGGGTGACACCACGATCCACACCGAGATCGACAAGCTCCTGGGCAAGCCCTGGGACGACGAGCTCGAGACCTTCCGCTACGCCGGCGACGGCGCACCGGTGAGGTGGCTGCACCAGGTGGTCTGAGTCCTCCCACTGAGACCTACCTGACAGCCGGGCGGCAGTTCGCGCGTTCACCTGCGCGGACTGCCACTTCTCGCTGACAACCCCTCCGTGTCGTCTCGGATCGCCCGCCTGTTCCTCGGGCTCGCCCTCGTCGGCCTGGTCGCTGCCTGCGCTCCGGCTTCCTCCACGACGCTCGGCGTTCCCGGCACCGCGCCCGTCCTCCTCGGCGCCCACAACGACACCTCCACGCCGTTCAACCTGGTCTCCGTGCCCGCCCTCACCGCCCACCGGTACGACGGACGGGGCCTGCGGATCACGGACACCTTGGCCAAGGGGCCGGCGTTCACGCGCTACGCGGTCGCCTACCGCAGCGGCCGGCTGACCGTGACCGGGGTGATGAACGTGCCGAACCGGTCCGGCCGCCACCCGGTCGTCGTGATCGCACACGGCCACGGCGACCCGGCCCGTTACACCAGCGGCTCGATGCTCGAGCGGGAGCAGGCTGCGCTGGCCGAGCACGGCTTCGTCGCGTTCCAGATCGACTACCGCAACTACGCCCGCTCCACCCGCGAGAGCACCACCCCGGTGGCCCGGCCACTGGGCTACCCCGCCGACCTGGTCAACGCGGTCGTGGCGTTCAAGAGGACGCACCTTCCGTTCGCGGACACCACCCGGATCGGGCTGTTCGGACGTTCGATGGGGGGCGGCGTGGTGCTCAACGCCCTGGTGGCCCGGCCGCACCTCGCGCAGGCGGCGGTGCTCTACTCGCCGGTCAGCTCGCTGGCCTCCGACAACTACCGGCGCTGGGTCGTCCCGAACGATTCCCTGCGGCAGCGCGTCGAGGACGCCTACGGCACCCCGACGTCGAACCCGGGGTTCTGGGACTTGGCCAGCTCGCGCGGCTACCTCGACCGGGTTGCGGTGCCCATCCAGATCGACCACGGCACGTCCGACCCGGTCTGCCCGTTCCGCTGGAGCAAGGCCACGACGCGCGCGCTGCAGGCGGCCGGCAAGGACGTCACGCTCTACGAGTACCCGGGCGAGGACCACCGCTTCGACCGCTCCTGGGCGACGTTCATGCACCGCGCGGTCGTGTTCCTGCGGGCCCAGCTCACCTGATCGCCGTCTGATCCCTCAGAGCGGGATGTTGCCGTGCTGGCCGCGGTGCACCAGGCCGGCGCCCGCGATCGCCTTGGCCAGCGCCGTGCGGGTCGCGGAGGGCTCCACGACCTCGTCGACCACACCGATCTCCACGGCCTTTTCGACGCCACCGGCGATCCGCTCGTGCTCGGCGGCCAGCTCGGCCTCGACCTGCGGACGGATGTCCGCAGCGACCTCGAGCAGCTTGCGGCGGTGCAGGATCCGGATCGCGGCGACCGCACCCATCACGGCGACCTCGGCGCCCGGCCACGCGAACACCTTGGTCGCGCCGAGCGAGCGGGAGTTCATCGCGATGTAGGCGCCGCCGTAGGTCTTGCGGGTCACCAGCGTCACGCGCGGCACGACGGCCTCGCCGAACGCGTGCAGCAGCTTCGCGCCCCGTCGTACGACGCCGTCCCACTCCTGGCCCACGCCGGGCAGGTAGCCGGGCACGTCCACGACGACGATCAGCGGCACGCCGAAGGCGTCGCACATCCTCACGAAGCGGGAGGCCTTCTCGGCCGAGAGGGAGTCCAGGCAGCCACCGAGACGAAGCGGGTTGTTGGCGATCACCCCGACGCTGCGGCCACCGAACCGGCCCAACGCGGTCACGATGTTCGGCGCCCACTTGGCGTGCAATTCCTGGGTGCTGCCCTCGTCGAGGATCGCCTCGACGAGCGGGTGCACGTCGTAGGCCCGCTTCTTGGACTCCGGCAACATCTGCGAGAGGTCGATGTCCTCGACCGCGCCGACGTCGAGGGTGCCCTGAGCGCCGAGCAGCGTCGCGACACCGCGGGCGCGCTGCAGCGCCTCCTCCTCGGACTCGGTGAGAATGTGCACGACGCCGGAGCGACGGCCGTGCGGCTCCGGGCCGCCGAGGCGCAGCATGTCGACGTCCTCGCCGGTGACCGAGCGGACCACGTCGGGGCCGGTCACGAAGATCCGGCCCTCGGGACCGAGGATCACGATGTCGGTGAGCGCCGGACCGTAGGCCGCTCCACCGGCGGCCGGGCCGAGCACCACGGAGATCTGCGGCACCTTGCCGGAGGCCTGGGTCATGGCGTGGAAGATCTCGCCGACGGCGTGCAGCGAGAGCACGCCCTCGGCCAGCCGGGCTCCGCCGGAGTGCCAGAGCCCGACGATCGGGGCCTGGTCGGCCAGCGCCCGTTCGTAGGCGTGCACGACGACCTTGCAGCCGACCTCGCCCATCGCGCCGCCCATCACGGTCGCGTCCGAGCAGAACGCCACGACGTGCGTGCCGTCGACCTTGCCGACGGCGGCGAGCATGCCGCTGCCGTCGTCCTCGGTGATCAGCTCGAGCGTGCCCTCATCGAAGAACGCCGCGAGCCGGAAGTTCGGGTTGCGGGGGTCCTGCTCACGGGGGAGCTTGGCGGGCTTCTGCGCGGGTGCGGCCGGTGCCTGGGTCATGCGTGGTGCTCCTCGTCAGACGGTGGCGAAGGCGACGGCGACGTTGGAGCCACCGAAGCCGAAGGAGTTGTTCAGGGCTGCGAAGTCCCCGGCGGGCAGGTCGCGCGGCTTGGTGGCGATGTCGAGCTCCACCGCGGGGTCCGGGTCGTCCAGGTTGATCGTCGGGGGCACGACGCGGTGGTAGACCGACAGCACCGTGGCCAGGGACTCCAGGGCGCCGGCGCCACCGAGCAGGTGACCGGTCATCGACTTGGTGCTAGTGACCACGACCTGGTCCCAGTGCGAGCCGAGGGTGGCGTGGATCATCAGGCCCTCGGCGATGTCGCCCTGAGGGGTCGAGGTGGCGTGCGCGTTGATGTGCCGGATGTCCGTCGCGGACAGGTCGCTCTCGAGCAGACAGCGGGCGATCGCCCGGGCGCCACCACGACCGGCGGGGTCAGGCTGCGCGATGTCGTGCGAGTCGTCGGTCAGACCGGCGCCCTTGACCTCGGCGTAGATCCGGGCGCCCCGCGCCAAGGCATGCTCCTCGGACTCGAGGATCAGCACCGCGGCGCCCTCGCCCAGGACGAAGCCGTCCCGGCCGGTGTCCCACGGGCGGGACACGGCGGCGGGGTCGCCCTCCTTCTTGGACAGCGCCATCATCTGGCCGAAGGCGGCCATCGGCAGCGGGTGGATCGCGGCCTCGGTGCCGCCGACGACGACCACGTCGGCGCGGCCGAGGCGGATCTGGTCGACACCGAGGGCGACGCCCTCGTTGCCGGAGGCGCAAGCGGACACCGGGCTCTGCACCGGGCCCTTGGCGTTGACGTACAGGCCGACGTTCGCGGCGGGCGCGTTCGGCATCAGCATCGGCACTGCGAGGGGCGAGACGCGACGGTAGCCCTTCTCCTTGAGGAGGTCGTAGTTGTGCAGCAGCGTCTGCACGCCGCCGATGCCCGAGGGAAGGGCGACACCGGTGCGCTCCGGGTCGGGAGGCGAGACGTCGAGCCCCGCGTCCTTCCAGGCCTCCATGGCGGCGACGAGAGCGAACTGCGTCGAGCGGTCGAGACGGCGGGCCTTGACCCGCTCGAGGACTTCGGTGGGCTCGACGGCGGCGACGCCGGCGATCTTCACCGGGATCTGCTCGGCCCAGTCGTAGGGCAGCGTGCGGACTCCGGACTGTCCGGCGAGCAGGGCGGCCCAGGTCGTGGGCACGTCTCCTCCGACGGGGGAGGTCGTGCCGAGTCCGGTCACGACGACGCGAGTGGCGCTCATGGTCAGTTCACCTCATGGGGTCGTGCGGGCTGTGGGTCTGTGCCGCGGTGTGCTGGGAGTGCTGTGGACGCTCCTCCGACATCGGTGACGAAGAGTGACCTATAGGTCACTGACAACCATCCGATGTCGGAGGAACGCCGTACGACGCGAAGGGTCGGTCAGCCGTTCTGGGCGCGCTCGATGAAGGCGACGGCGTCGCCGACGGTCTTGAGGTTCTTCACCTCGTCGTCGGGGATCTTGACGTCGAACTTCTCCTCGGCGGCCACGACGACCTCGACCATGGACAGCGAGTCGACGTCGAGGTCGTCGACGAACGACTTGTCGAGCTGGACGTCGTCGGCGGGAATGCCGGCGACCTCGTTGACGATGTCGGCGAGGTCTGCGCGGATCTCCTCGGTGGAAGCCATGCGGGGAACTCCTTCGGGTTGAGGTGGTGGTCTTCGTGCGGTGCTTCTCGTGCACCGGCCGTGTAGCGGCCGGAAAAAGGGGGTGCCCCTACGGGACGCGGACGACCTGGGCGGCGTAGGCCAGACCGGCGCCGAAGGCGATCAGCAGGGCGGTGTCGCCACTCTTGGCGGTGCCCTCGTCGATCATCCGGCCGAGTGCCAGCGGGATGGACGCGGCCGAGGTGTTGCCCTGCTCGGCGATGTCGCGCGCGACCTTCACGTGCGATGGCAGCTTCATGGAGCGAGCCATCGCGTCGATGATCCGCATGTTGGCCTGGTGCGGGACGAACACGTCGAGGTCGTCGATGGTGATCCCGGTCTTGTCCAGGGTGGCCTCGGCGATCTTGGCCATGGCGAACGACGCCCAGCGGAACACCGCGGCGCCCTGCATGATCAGGTGCGGCATCGTCGGCGAGTCCTGGACGAGTACGTCGCGCCAGTCCTCGTCCTGCCGGATGAGGTCGAACTGCTCGCCGTCGGAGCCCCAGACCACCGGGCCGATGCCGACCTCGTCGGACGGACCGATCACGGCCGCGCCCGCGCCGTCGGCGAAGATGAACGCGGTGCCGCGATCGTTGAGGCTGGTGATGTCGGTCAGCCGCTCGACGCCGATCACCAGCACGTGCTTGGCGCTGCCGGCGCGGACCATGTCCGAGCCCAGCGCGACCCCGTGGCAGAACCCGGCGCAGGCCGCGGAGATGTCGAACGCGGGCGCCTTGTCGGTGCCGAGCTCGTGCGCGATCGCGGTGGCGATGGCTGGGGTCTGCAGCATGTGGGAGACGGTCGCGACGACCACGCAGTCGATCTGCGCGGCCTCGAGGCCGGCGCGTTCGAGGGCCTGGCGCGACGCCGCGACCGACATCATCTGCACCGTCTCGTCGGGGCCGGCGAAGCGCCGCTCCTTGATGCCGGAGCGCTGCTGGATCCACTCGTCGCTGGAGTCGATCGCTTCGACGAGCTCGGAGTTCGGCACGATGCGCGACGGCCGGTAGGTGCCGATGCTCAGGATCTGGGCCTGCTTCGCGCCGGTGGTCTGGGTCAGGGTCACGGTCATGCGTTCACACCCTCGGGGTGGAGGCGGATGAGCGGCTGGCCGGGGGAGACGAGGTCGCCGTCCTCCACGAGCCACTCGACGATGGTGCCGCCGTACGGCGCGGTCACGACCGTCTCGTCCTGGCGGCCCTGCACGGCGCCGATCCGGGCCTCGGGGGCGATGGCGCTGCCCTCGGGGAGGTCGGCGGTCTGGTGGAAGGTGCCCTTGGTCGGCGCCACCAGCATCCGCCAGGTCGGGTTGGTGTCGAGGTGGGTCGAGCCGCCGTGCTTGGCGATGAACGCCCGCGCGTCGTCGAGCTGGTCGGGCGTCTTGAGGGCGAACCTCTCGACGCCCTTCATGGCGCGCTTGGCGATGCCGCTCAGCGTGCCGGCGGGCGGCATCTCGAGCATCCCGGTGATCCCGAGGTCGAGCATCGTCTCCATGCACAGGTCCCAGCGGACCGGAGAGCTGATCTGGGTGACGATCCGCTTGAGCACCTCGCGGCCGTCGTGCACGATCTGGCCGTCGCGGTTGGACACCAGCGGGATCCGCGCGTCGTGGGTGGACACCGAGCGGGCCAGTCGGCCGAGCACGTCCACGGCGGGACGCATGTGCTCGGTGTGGAAGGCGCCCGCGACGGAGAGCGGGATGAGCTTGGCCCTGGCCGGCGGGTCCTCGGCGAACGCCGCAAGTTGTTCCACGGTGCCCGCAGCGACGATCTGGCCGGGCCCGTTGTCGTTGGCGGGGGTGAGGCCGTGCTGCTCGAGCTTGGCCAGCACCTCGTCCCGGTCGCCGCCGAGGACGGCGGTCATGCTCGTCGGCGTCACCTTCGCGGCGGCGGCCATCGCGTTGCCGCGCTCCCGGACCAGGACCATCGCCTGCTCGGCGGTGATGGCCCGGGCGCCGGCAGCGGCGGCGAGCTCGCCGACGCTGTGCCCGGCCACCGCGCCGATGCTGTCGAACGCGTCGGCCGGGTGCGGGAACAGCTCCAGGGCCGCCAGCAGGCTGGCGGCAACCAGCAGTGGCTGCGCGACGGCGGTGTCGCGGATGGTCTCCGCGTCCGCCTCCGTGCCGTAGTGCACCAGGTCGAGGCCCGCGACCGCGGACAGCCAGGTCAGGCGTTCGCGGAAAACGGGGTTCTCGACCCAGGGAGTCAGGAAGCCGGGGGACTGGGCCCCCTGGCCGGGGGCGACGATGGCGAGCACAGGACAACTCTGTCGCGCCGGAGCCCTTGTCGCGTGCTCGGCGCACACGAAGATTGTCGGGGTGTTCTTGTAGGAACCCTACAAAGACGCTTTACAGAGCCGGAGGTGTCGTCGAGTCGGGTGACGTGAGTCTCCCCAACGTCAGGGCCACCCGGTAGGTGTAGGCCTGGCGCGGGTCGTTGGGGGTCAGGCCCGTCGTCTCCGCGGCCCGGCGCAGCCGGTAGCGCACGGTGTTGGCGTGCACGAACATCGCCCGGGCGGTGCCCTCGATCGAGCCACCGTGGTCCAGGAACGACGCCACCGTCTCCAGGGTCGCGGCCCCGGCGCCGGCCAGCGGGAGGTAGACCTCCTGCACCAGCTGGCGGCGGGCGTGACCGTCCCCGGACAGCGCTCGCTCGGGGAGCAGGTCGTCGCTGGTCACCGGTCGCGGCGCCCCCGGCCAGCCCGGCGCGGCCCGCAGCCCGGCCGTGGCCGCCCGGGCCGAGATGCTGGCGCGCACCAGGTCCGGGACGACCGGCCCGACGACCACCGGACCCTCTCCGAAGTGGTCGGCCACCGCCGCGCCCGCCTTGTCGGGGTCCTCGACGCCCCCGAGCACGACGACCATCCGGTCACCCTGCATGGCGCACAGCGCGTCCAGCCCGACGTGCCGGGCGGACCGGCGCACGTCGTCGATGATCGACTCCCGCGCCCGGCCGGCCGACTCCCCGACGGGCACGCGGCCGAGGACCACCACCACCGCGCCCCTCGACTCCCAGCCCAGGGCGCTCGCGCGGGAGCGGACGGTCTCGTCGGCCTCGGCGCGCAGCACGCTGTCCACGACCAGCGCCTCCAGCCGGGCGTCCCAGGCTCCGCGCATCTCCGCGGCCCGGGCGTAGACCTCCGCGGTGGCGAACGCGACCTCCCGGGCGTAGCGCACGATCGAGTCCCGCACCGAGGGTGCGTCGTCCGGCCCCACGGCGCCCGTGACGTTCTCCTCGACCACCTCGATGGTCAGCCGGACCATCTCGACCGTTTGGTGGAGACTCACAACACCCGTCAACGCTCGGGGAGCGACGCCGAACACCTCCGCGGTGACCGGCGCGGACCCGTCCGGCTCGCGGTACCACGCCACGAAGGCGTTGATCCCGGCCTGCACGATGACCCCGATCCAGGACCGGTCCTCGGCCGACATCGCCCGGAACCAGGGCATGTCGCGCTCCATGCGGGTGACGGTGGAGGTGGTGAGCGCGCCGACCGAACGCTGCAGCCGGCGGGCGATGTCCTCCCGGTGCTGCACCGGGTCCTGACCCGTGGCGGCGCTCATACGGCGAGCGTAGTGGCACCTAGCCGCACGGGTGGTTTCGTCCCGTTTGCAAGGGGTTCATGCGTACGACGCAACGTGTTGCGTCTAGAGTCACGCAGACGTCGCACCGAGGAGCCGCATGCCGAAGCCGATCGAGGTCCAGTACCTCACCATCCACGGCCACAAGCGCGCCTACGTCAAGACCGGCCAGGGTCCCGCCCTGCTGCTGCTGCACGGCCTGGGCTGCGACCACACGACCTGGCTTCCCGTCATCGCCGCCCTCTCCCGTCGCTACACCGTCATCGCCCCCGACCTGCTGGGTCACGGGCTGTCGGCCAAGCCCCGCGCGGACTACAGCGTCGGCGGCTACGCCAACGGCATGCGCGACCTGCTGACCGTCCTCGGCATCGACAAGGTGACCGTCGTCGGGCACAGCTTCGGCGGCGGCGTCGCCATGCAGTTCGCCTACCAGTTCCCCGAGCGCACCGAGCGGATGGTGCTCGTCGCACCCGGGGGCCTCGGCCCCGAAGTGACCCCGGCGATCCGGGCCGTCACGCTCCCCGGCTTCCACCAGGCGATGGCCATCGTCACCCTGCCCGGCGTACGCCACCTCACCACCGCCGGCCTGCGCGCCCTCGCCTCCACCGGCGTGCCGGCGACCCGCGACCTCGACGAGGTCGCCGTCATCGTCGACTCGTTCAAGGACCCCCGCGCACGACGCGCGATCCGGCACGTCGTCTCCGCGGTCGTCGACTGGCGCGGCCAGATCGTCACGATGGTCGACCGGGCCTACCTCACCTCGGCCATGCCGATGTGCGTGATCTGGGGCACCGAGGACTCCGTCATCCCCGTGAAGCACGCCGGCCTCGCCGCCGAGTTCGCGCCGGCCGCCACCGTCGAGGTGATCGCCAACGCCGGCCACTTCCCGCACAAGGACCACCCGCAGCGGTTCGTGAAGATCCTCGACGAGTTCATCCGGACCAACCCCGCCGCGGCCTACCACCGCGGCCGGTGGCGGGCGCTGCTGAAGAACGGCCGCCAGACCCCCGTGCCCGCGCCCGTGACGCCGGTGCGTCAGGCGGAGATCGCCTAGGTCTGCGGTGGGCCTTCGGCCCCGCGCGATCTCACTTGGGCGAGTGGGGTCAAGCAGGACGACAGGGGATGCTACGCATCCCCGCCCTCCTGCTTGACCCCACGCACCGCAGTCGGGTCATCGATGCGGTACTTGTCGAACGCCTCCTGGACGACTTCGGGCTTGATCTCGCCGCGGTCGGCGAGGGCCTGGAGCGCCTGGACGACGACCGACTGGGCGTCGATGTGGAAGAACCGGCGAGCGGCGGGACGGGTGTCGGCGAAGCCGAAGCCATCGGCGCCGAGGGCGTGGTAGTCGCCCGGGACCCACTTGGCGATCTGGTTCTGCACGGCGCGCATGTAGTCGCTCACCCCGACGAACGGGCCTTCGGCCTCCTTGAGCTTGTCGGTCACGTAGGGCACGTGAGCCGGCTCGGAAGGGTGCAGGAGGTTCCACTCCTCGCACGCGACGGCGTCGCGTGCGAGCTCGTTCCAGGACGTGACCGACCACGTGTCGGCGGCGACGCCCCAGTCCTCGGCCAGCATCTTGGCCGCGTCGGTGATCCACGGGAAGCCGACGCCGGAGGCGAGCAGCTGCACGCGCGGAGCGCCCTCCGGAGCAGCGGACGGTGCGTTGGCGGTGTGGTAGATGCCTCTGAGCAGACCCTCGACGTCGAGGTCCTCTGGCTCCTTGGGCTGGACCGTCGGCTCGTTGTAGACCGTCATGTAGTAGATGACGCTCTCGCCGTCGGGGAACTCCTCGCTCTCGCCGTACATCCGGCGGAGGCCGTCCTGGACGATGTAGCTGACCTCGTAGGCCATCGCCGGGTCGTAGTGCACGACCGCGGGGTTGGTCGCCGCGAGCAGCGGGGAGTGTCCGTCGGCGTGCTGCAGGCCCTCGCCGGTCAGCGTGGTGCGGCCCGCCGTGGCGCCGATCAGGAACCCGCGCGCGAGCTGGTCGGCCATCGCCCAGATCGAGTCGCCGGTCCGCTGGAAGCCGAACATCGAGTAGAAGAGGTAGAACGGGATCATCGGCTCGCCGTGCGTGGAGTACGCCGACCCGGCGGCCGTCGCGGACGCCATCGCCCCCGCCTCGGAGATGCCCTCGTGCAGCATCTGGCCCTGCGCGGACTCCTTGTAGGCGAGCAGCATGTTGCGGTCGACCGACTCGTAGCGCTGGCCCATCGGGTTGTAGACCTTGGCCGTCGGGAACATGCCGTCCATGCCGAAGGTGCGGTACTCGTCCGGCGCGATCGGCACGATCCGCTGGCCGATCTCCTTGTCCTTCATCAGGTCGCGGAGCAGCCGCACCAGCGCCATCGTGGTGGCAATGGCCTGCTTGCCGGAGCCCTGCTTGAGCTCGGCGTAGACCGCGTCGCCGGGCAGCTTGAGGTGCTTGTTCTTGAACTCCCGGCTGGGCAGCGAGCCGCCGAGGACCTCACGGCGGTGCAGCATGTACTCGATCTCGGGGGAGTCCTTGCCCGGGTGGTAGAACGGTGCGATCTCCGACTCGTCGATCTCCTTGTCGCTGATCGGCAGGTAGAGCCGGTCGCGGAACTTCTTGAGGTCGCTCTTGGTCAGCTTCTTCATCTGGTGCGTGGCGTTCTTGCCCTCGAGGGCGTCGATCGTCCAGCCCTTGATGGTGTGCGCCAGGATCACCGTCGGCTGGCCGACGTGCTTGGTGGCGGCGTCGAACGCGGAGTAGACCTTGCGGTAGTCGTGACCACCGCGGGGCAGCTTCACGATCTGCTCGTCGCTCATGTGCTCGACCATCTTGCGCAGCCGCGGGTCACCGCCGAAGAAGTTCTCGCGGATGTAGTCGCCGGACTCCACCGAGTAGGTCTGGAACTGACCGTCGGGGGTGCTGTTCATCTTGTTGACCAGCACGCCGTCGACGTCGCGGGCGAGCAGGTCGTCCCACTCGCGGCCCCAGACGACCTTGATGACGTTCCAGCCCGCACCGCGGAAGGTGGACTCGAGCTCCTGGATGATCTTGCCGTTGCCGCGCACCGGTCCGTCGAGCTGCTGCAGGTTGCAGTTGATGACGAACGTGAGGTTGTCGAGCTCCTCGCGGGCCGCGACGCCGATGGCGCCGAGCGACTCCGGCTCGCCCATCTCGCCGTCACCCAGGAAAGCCCACACGTGCTGCTGGCTGGTGTCCTTGATGCCGCGGTTCTCCATGTAGCGGTTGAACCGGGCCTGGTAGATCGCGTTCAGGGCGGTCAGGCCCATCGACACGGTCGGGAACTCCCAGAAGTCCGGCATCAGACGGGGGTGCGGGTAGGACGAGAGGCCCTCGCCCACGCCGTGCTGCACCTCCTGGCGGAAGCGCGACAGCTGCGTCTCGTTGAGACGGCCCTCGAGGAAGGCGCGGGCATAGATGCCGGGGGAGGCATGGCCCTGGATGTAGACCTGGTCGCCGCCGCCCTCGTGGTTCTTGCCGCGGAAGAAGTGGTTGAAGCCGACCTCGTAGAGCGAGGCGGAGGACTGGTACGTCGCGATGTGCCCGCCGACCTCGAGGCCCTTGCGGTTGGCCGTCGAGACGGTGACTGCAGCGTTCCAGCGCAGGAAGGCGCGGATCCGGCGCTCGATGTCCTCGTCGCCGGGGAACCAGGGCTCGCGCTCCGGAGGGATCGTGTTGATGTAGTCCGTGCTGCGCAGCGCCGGCACGCCGACGTTCTGCTCACGAGCCCGCTCGAGCAGCCGCAGCATCACGTAGCGCGCGCGGCTGCGACCCCGGTCGTCGACCATGGCGTCGAACGACTCGAGCCACTCCTTGGTCTCGTCGGGGTCGATGTCGGGGAGCTGCGTGGGCAGACCCTCGTGGATGACCTGGGGACGTCCGACGGCGCGGGTCGACGGCGGGCCGGCCTGCGCCTCGGCTGCCTTCTCGGCGGACTTCTCCGCGGCCAGCTCGGACGACTGCTGCTCAGAACCTGTTGCCACGATTCCTCTGCTCTCGTGCTCGGTGTGCACTGCCTGGTGGGACCGGGCCCCGGGTTGAGGGGCGTCCTCGCTCATCGTGTCACGCGGACGCCGAGCAGGAAATTTACCGATCGGTAGTGACCGCCGGCGCGGGCTCGCGGACCGGGAGCAGCCGCCGAAAGGGCGCCGGCATCGTCCAGTTGGCGCGACCCAGGACCGCGACGAGAGCGGGTGCGAGCAGGGCCGGACGACGACCGCGTCGCTGGCGATGCCGAGGGCCAGGGCGGTGGCCATGATCTTGACGTCCACCGACGACACCGTGGACAGCGCGACGAACGCGAGGAACGCGAACACCGCCACCGGCAGCCAGATCGTGATGGCTCCGCTCGCGTCGCTGCCGAACACCGCCTCCGTGCCGAGGTCGGTCTGCCAGATCAGCGTGGTCAGGCCGTAGGCCGCACCGCGGGAGAGCGCGTTGAGAAAGCAGGGCCTTGACCGGCAGCCACAGCGAGCGCAGGGCGCGGGCCAGCAGCACGAAGTTCACCAGCACCACGACCGCGAGGGTGAGCGGGTCGCCGCGTCGTCGGGTCCGCGTTGCGTCCGCGACGCGGCCACAGGAGGATCGGCCCGATGCTGCGCAGGAACCGCAGGGGTACGGCGACCAGGACGAGCAGCGACACCGCCACCGTCACCCCGCTGAACAGCACCGAGCGGCCGGCCTTGCGCGGAGACCCTGGAGTCTGTCGGTGGCCGGTGCCAGGATCGGGTGCATGGCGCTCACCCAGTACGTCACCGCGACGACGCTCGACGGCTACATCGCCGACGCCGACAACTCGCTCGACTGGCTCTTCGTCGTCGAGCGCGCGGACGAGGGGGAGGGCTTCGGCCGGTTCCTGGCCGGCGTCGGGGCCATGGCGATGGGCGCGACGACCTACGAGTGGATCCTCGACCACGAGGACCTGCTCGAGCACCCCGAGCGGTGGCACGCGACGTACGCCGACCGGCCGTGCTGGGTCTTCGGGCATCGCGAGCTCACGCCGATCCCCGGGGTCGACCTGCGGTTCGTGCAGGGCGACGTCGGCGTCGTGCACGCCGCGATGGTCGAGGCGGCCGCTGACCGCAACGTGTGGCTCGTCGGGGGTGGTGAACTCGTCGGCCAGTTCCACGACGCGGGCCTCCTCGACGAGGTCCGGGTCAGCATCGCGCCGACCACGCTCGGGTCGGGTGCTCCGCTGCTGCCACGCCGGATCGAGGGCCTGCGCCTCGAGTCGGTCGAGCGCAACGGCCAGATGGTCGAGCTGATCTACACCGTGGGCCGCCGATGAGTGAGGCGAAGCTCGCGGTCCGGCCGGCCAGCACGGCCACCTGGGACGACCTGGTCGCCGTGTTCGGCTCGCGCGGGCCGGGGTCGCGGTGCTTCTGCCAGCGCTACAAGCTCGCGCGCGGCGAGTCCTTCGGTGCCTTCCCGGCCGAGGAGCGGGCCCACCGGCTGTGCGAGCAGACCGACTGCGGACATCCCCGGTCCCGAACCACCAGCGGCCTGGTGGCCTACCTCGACGGAGAGCCGGTCGGCTGGTGCGCGGTGGAGCCCCGCCCCGCGTTCACCGGGCTGTTGCGCAACAACCGGGTGCCCTGGGACGGCCGCGACGAGGACAAGGCCGACGACAGCGTCTGGGCCGTGACGTGCCTGCTCACCCGCAGCGGCTTCCGTCGGCGCGGCGTCAGTCGCACGCTCGCGGCGGCCGCCGTGGACCACGCCCGACGCGCCGGCGCCCGGGCCCTGGAGGCCTACCCGATCAACACCACGGCCGTGATCGCCGAGGAGCTGCACGTCGGCACGGTCGCCACCTTCGCCGACGCGGGCCTGCTCGAGGTGGGCCGCCCGACGCCGAGGCGCGTGGTGATGCGCGTCGACTTCGAGCCCTAGACGCGGTCGAGCGGCTGGTGCGGCTCGGGCGGCAGCACGACGGTCACCGGGTCCCCGGGACGCACCTCGCCTCCCCGCCGTACGACGGCCATCACCCCTGCCTTGCCGACCAGGGAGCCGTCCTTGTCGCGGTCCACCACGTGCTCGAGGAGCCCGGGCCGGAACTGCTCGATCTGCACGCAGGGATTCCGCAGCCCGGTCACGCGGACCTCGGCGGTGTCGCCCAGCAGCAGCACGGTGCCCTCGGGAAGCGCCAGCAGGTCGAGGCCACACGTCGTGATGTTCTCGCCGAGGTCGCCGGCGAGGAGCCGGTGCCCCTGCTCGTGCACCTCGTCGAACAGCTCGGCGTGGATCAGGTGCACCTGGCGCAGGTTGGGCTCGTCGGGGTTGCGGCGCACCCGGGAGAGGTGCTGCACGGTCTCGCCGAAGTGCGCGTCACCCTCCACGCCGAGCCCCTCGACGAGACGGACCACGGGCAGCGTCTGCTTGCTGAAGCCGTGCTTCCCGCTGGCCGCGACGGCGACGACCTGAGGGGTCCGGACGGGCGAACTCGACGGATCGGAGGAGGGCACGGTCGACATGGCAGTAGCCTGACACCCGTCCCGGCGCCTTGCGCGGCGGGTCGACTTCCGATGAACTACGCGCAACAAGGTGCGGAACGGCCGCCGAGCGGTCGGTCCGCCGAAGAACTCGATGTGATCTTGAAGTGGAGGAGTGACGTGAGCGCGACCTCGGGTGGCCCCGACGGCACCGCCACCCAGAACGCCGCCGAGCGACTGGGGTTGAAGACCGGGATGGTCGTCCAGGAGCTCGGCTGGGACGAGGACGTCGACGACGCCCTCCGTGTCCAGATCGAGGACACCATCGACGCCGACATGGTGGACGGGGACTACGGCAACGTCGTGGACTGCGTGCTGCTGTGGTGGCGCGAGAACGACGGTGACCTCGTCGACGCTCTGGTGGACTCCTTGACCGACCTGGTGGCCGGGGGTGAGATCTGGCTGCTGACCCCCAAGGTTGGCCGTCCCGCCGCGGTGGACCCGGCCGACGTAGCCGAGGCCGCGCCCGTGGCCGGTCTCTCGACCACGACGACCGCTCCGGTGAGCCGGGACTGGTCCGCGACCCGCCTGGTCGCCCCCAAGGCGCACTGACCGCCGGCGCACCGGCTGACTCCCTGGGGTGACCCCCGGATGGACCCGACAGCGAGCCCGCTGTAACTCCTGGTTACATTCTCGGCACCGTCGTCTCGGACCAGGAGGTCCCCGTTGAGCAAGCTCGTGCAGACGCTCGGCCGTGCCGGGCAGGTGCCCACCATGCTGCGGGTCCTCGGCTCCGCCGGGGTCATCCGGCTCTACGCTCCCCACAAGCTCGCCCAGCTCGGCCTCGCGCTGACCCGGTGGGGGATGGGTCCGGCCGGCGGCTTCGCCGCGATGGCGATCCTGCACACCGACCGGCTCGCCGTCGTCGACGAGCTCGGTGAGCTGACCTTCGGTGACGTGCACGAGCGCAGCAACCGGCTCGCCGACTCCCTGCGCCAGCACGGCGTGGGCCCCGGCGAGGCCGTCGCCGTGATGTGCCGCAACCACCGTGGCTTCGTCGACGTGAGCATCGCCGCGGCCAAGCTCGGTGCGGACATCCTCTACCTCAACACCGCGTTCGCCGGGCCCCAGCTGGTCGACGTGCTGGAGCGCGAGAACCCCAAGGTCGTCGTCCACGACGAGGAGTTCAACGCGCTGCTCGACCAGGCCGACACCCGCGAGCGCATCCTGGCCTGGGTGGACGACGCGTCCGACGACGACGTGACGCTCGAGTCGCTCATCGCGCAGGGCTCGCCCGCCGAACCCGATGCGCCCGAGAAGCAGAGCCGGATCATCATCCTGACCTCCGGCACGACGGGCACGCCGAAGGGCGCGCCCCGCAGCGAGGCCGGTATCGAGGCGGCCACCGCCCTGCTGTCCCGGCTGCCCCTGCGCTCGGGCTGGCGCACGCACGTCGCCGCCCCGCTGTTCCACACGTGGGGCTGGGCGCACCTCGCGCTGGCGATGCTGCTCGGGTCCACCGTCGTGCTTCGCCGCAAGTTCGAGCCCGAGGCCGCACTCAAGACCCTCGTCGACGAGGACTGCGACTCGCTCGTGGTGATTCCGGTGATGCTGCAGCGGATCATGGCGCTGCCGAAGGAGACCCGCGACGCCTACGACCTCTCGCGCATCAAGGTGGTCGCCGCGTCGGGCTCGGCCCTGCCCGGTGACCTCGGCGTGGACTGGATGGACCAGTTCGGCGACAACCTGTTCAACGTCTACGGCTCGACGGAGGTCGCCTACGCGACCATCGCCAGCCCAGCGGACCTCCGGGAGGCACCGGGTACGGCGGGCCGGCCGCCGTTCGCGACGATCGTGAAGATCCTCGACGACGACGGGCAGAAGCTGCCGCAGGGCGAGCCCGGTCGCATCTTCGTCGGCAACAGCGTCCTGTTCGAGGGCTACACCGGCGGCGGCAGCAAGGACATGGTCGACGGCCTGATGGCCACCGGCGACGTGGGCCGCTTCGACGACGGCGGTCGGCTGATCGTCGAGGGCCGTGACGACGACATGATCGTCTCCGGCGGCGAGAACGTCTTCCCCCAGGAGGTCGAGGACTGCCTGTCGCGGCACGACCAGGTCGCCGAGGCGGCCGCGCTCGGCGTCGACGACGAGGACTACGGCAAGCGGCTGCGCGCGTTCGTCGTACGCACGGAGGGGTCGGAGGTGTCCGAGGACGAGCTCAAGGACCACGTGAAGCGGAACCTCGCCCGCTTCAAGGTCCCCCGCGAGATCGTCTTCCTGGACGAGCTGCCCCGGAACGCCACGGGCAAGGTGCTCAAGCGCGAGCTCGCGGAGCACGACTCCGACTGACCCGGCTCACGACGTGACGGCGTAGCCCGTCGGGGTGTCGTGAGTCCGGCGAGCCCGCTGACCTACCTCGGTGTTGCAGTCCCGGGACGCCCGGGCTTGCAGGGCGCTGGCCAAGGGGAACGGGGTGGCGGGCAGCGGCGGCCGCGTCTTGGGTCCGAACTGGGCCACGGCCACGTCGCAGCGGCACCAGTGCTCGCCCTGAGCGAACCGTCCGGCGTCGGCGAAGTAGGTCGTGGGGCTGAACAGCGAGGTGGCGAGCTGCGCACGCGTGGCGCCGAGGAAGGCGGTCACCTTCTCGGAGCAGCGCGGCACGGCGTACTTCACGATCGGGAGGGAGTCGAAACGCTCTGCCGAGGCCGCCAGCGCCTCGGGGTAGCGGCCGACGTACGCCGTCTGCGTGGTGTGCGGCGCGCTGCAGTCCACCTCGGGCGTCCGGACCGCGACGACGTCCGGCGTGCCCTTCGGCAGCCCCTTGGTGTCGTCGGGGGCCGCGGTGATGTAGTAGCCGGTGAGGAAGGGGACGGTCAGGAGTGCGGCGAGCGCGCGCACGACGGTGGCACGATGGCGCATCACGATGTCTCCCTGCGCCGGCACTGACGAGGGAGACGATGACACGGATCAGGAGCGAAGGTGACGGTTCTTGAGATCGGCCAGCAGGCCCCCGACTTCACGTTGCGGGACCAGCACGGGCAGGACGTCACGCTGTCCTCGTTCCGCGGCGACCGGGTCGTGGTGGTGATGTTCTACCCGTTCGCGTTCTCGCGGGTCTGCACCGGTGAGCTGTGCGCCGTACGGGACAACCTGCCGACCTTCGAGTCCGAGGACGTCCAGGTGCTCGCCGTCTCCTGCGACCCGATGTTCACGTTGCGGGCGTTCGCCGACGCAGACGGGCTGACCTTCCCGCTGCTCTCCGACTTCTGGCCGCACGGCGCCGTCGCCTCGTCGTACGGCGTCCTCAACGAGAGCCGTGGCTGCCCCGACCGCTCGACGTTCATCGTCGACCGCGAGGGGGTGCTGCGGTGGTCGGTGCACAACGACATGCCGGCCGCCCGGGACCTCGACGAGCAGGCTTTAGTCCTGACGCGACTGTCGCAAGAAGTGGCGTGAGCGACACGTGGGACGGGGACCGGGTAAAGGTTTCCGCGATGTGCCCGCAAAGATCTGACATCGCTTGGGGCGGAGTAGTTGAATAGCAATTGCAACGACCGCTGGTGACCCGAGACGCCAGCGGTCGTTGTTTCGTTGTGCGAGGCGCGACCGGGCTCGCGTAGGCTGACCCG